>NZ_JACIYP010000356.1 GCF_014359905.1 Hoeflea sp.
CCACCGAGGCGGACTGGTACAAGGGGCGTTTCGACGAACTGAAGACGAATATCCCACATACCTTCTCGGGTTTTGAATACGACTTTCAGCACACGTGGGCCGACCTGTCCCCCGCACAGCGCCGCGCCGTGCTGGAGGAGGTCCACGCCGACGGCTCACTCAAGCTCTGGCTCGCATCCTTCGCCGAAATGTTCTTCGACGAAGCGGTGAGCGAGGAAATCTCGGAGTTCGTGCGCGAAAAGATGCGCGCACGACTGAAGGATCCGAAGCTGATCGACATCCTCATTCCGAAAAAGGGCGATTACGGCTTCGGCACCCATCGTGTCCCGCTCGAGACTCAGTATCTCGAGGCTTACCTGCGCGACAACGTCGAAGCGGTCAGCGTTCGCGACAACCCGATCGCTGAAATCGTACCCGAAGGTGTGAAACTGGAGGACGGCACCGTCCATGAGGTCGATACCATCATCATGGCCGTTGGGTTCGACGCGGGCTCCGGCGCGCTTGCCCGGATCGACATCACCGGACGCGACGGCATGAAGCTGGCCGAGGAATGGGGCAAGGATATCCGAACCACGCTCGGGCTGATGAAGTACGGCTTCCCGAACCTGTTCATGACCGGTGCCCCGCTCGCGCCCTCCGCGGCGCTTTGCAACATGACCACCTGCCTGCAGCAGCAGACCGAGTGGATCGCACGTTGCATCGGCGACATGCGTTCGGCCGGTCAGGACGTGATCGAACCGACCGAAGCCGGTGAGGACGAATGGGTCCGCCACCACGACGAGACGGCCAACGCAACCCTGATCGCCAAGACGAATTCATGGTATACGGGGTCGAACGTGCCGGGCAAGCCGCGCCGCGTCCTGTCCTATACCGGTGGTGTGGGCACTTACCGCGCCAAGTGCGACGTGGTTGCTCAGGATGGCTATCCGATGTTCGCAATGTCGAAGGTGGCCGCACCCCAGGACGCCTGAGCGCGTTCCGCACGATCGCGGCCTGTTCCGCAGCAGACGGGACGGGCCAGACAGCTTCAAAAAAGGGAGGAGACTATGCGTCATCACTTCAATGCAGACGACGTGCTGCAAAAGGTCGTCACTTCGGACCCGCGCGTGCCGGGTGTCGTCGCGATGGTTACGGACCGCGAGCAGAACATCTACGAAGGCGCTGCGGGGCTGCGACGGATCGACGGCGATACTCCTATGACCACCAACGATGCCTTCGCCATATTTTCGACCACCAAGGCGATCACCGCTACTGCGGTGCTTCAGCTTGTCGAGGAAGGCAAGCTCGATCTTGATGCGCCAGCGAGTGACTACGCGCCCGACATCGGTACGCTACAGGTCATCGACGGGTTCGACCCGGCCGGCGAGCCGATACTGCGCGCGCCGAAACGCCCGGTCACCACCAAGCACCTGCTGTTGCACACCGGTGGTTTCGGCTATGACTTCTTCAGCGAGACCTATAATCGGCTTGCGCAGGAAAAGGGTCAGCCGAGCGTCATCACCGCGTCGAAGGCGTCGCTCATGACGCCGCTGCAATTCGATCCGGGCGACAAGTGGGAATATGGCACCAACATGGATTGGGCCGGACAGGTGGTCGAAGCCATCACCGGAAAGCGGCTGGGCGAGGTTTTCCAGACCCGCATATTCGAGCCGCTCGGGATCGAGGACATGACGTTCGAACTGCATGACGGGCTGCGCAAGCGGCTGGCCGTCATGCATGCCCGCGGCGCGGACGGTTCGTTGACACCGATGGATTTCGAGCTGCCCGACAAGCCGGAAATCCACATGGGCGGGCATGGGCTCTATGGGACGGTTGGCGACTACATGAAGTTCATCCGCATGTGGCTGAACGACGGGATGGGCCCTCATGGCCGCGTTCTGAAACCCGAAACCGTCGCGATGGCAGCGCAGAATCACCTGGGCGACAAGAAGATCGGCATGTTGCCGGGCGTGATCCCATCGCTTTCGAACGACGCCGAGTTCTTTCCCGGCCTCCCGAAATCGTGGTCCTACAGCTTCATGGTCAATGACGATGAGGCCCCGACCGGCCGACCGGCAGGCGCGCTCGGCTGGGCGGGGCTGGCAAACCTGTTCTACTGGATCGACCGCGCGAACGGATTTGGCGGCTTCTGGGCGACACAGATCCTGCCCTTCGGGGATCCCGTGTCCTTCACCGGCTACCTAGACCTCGAGAGCAGTTTCTACGCTTCCTTGAAATCCGCCAAGGCGGCTTGAGGAACTCCTCTTCCCCCAAAGAAACTGTCGGCCAGGCGGGCGCTGAGGGATGACGGAAGGATGTGCCTGTGCGGCGCCCTGAGTGCGGCGTCCCGCGATCTGCCCGACAAGGCGCTGATCGAAGCGCGTCGATTCTTTGAACTGGGCCTGCCCCGCCTGACGCAATCCGGCCTGTCCGAGGCGCGTGCGATGCAGGTCATCGCTGCGCTCGAGGGCGGGATGCTGCTGGCGACGGCGCTGGAAAACCCCGCGGCGTTCGAGGCCGCCGCCGCGGGACTTCTGGAACAACGATAAAAGCCGAGCCGGCACCGGAGGCCGGATGGGCGAAACGCCCCCGGGCTGCACCACCACAGCTGGACCTTGCCGGTGGTCCCGCCGCGCGAAGATGCGGGGCCAGGACGCCCCCGGTCAGGCCTTGGTGCGCAGGCGGTTCACCAACAGATCGTCCCTGACAATCTCGTCCTTGCGCGATATCAGCTCCTCTACATCCCAGTTCGCGCTGAGATAGCGCCCTTTGGCCCAATCCGCCCTGCCCGAGGCCAG
>NZ_JACIYP010000357.1 GCF_014359905.1 Hoeflea sp.
AAGCATGCAGAACGGCTGCTGCGGCGCGACCATGTCGTGGACCGGTCGCGGCCCCGACCGGAACGCCGCGTTTATGACGACGCGGTGCGCGAGGCGCTGGTCGTGCTCTGGGAAGCGGGTGACCGGATCTGCGGAAAGCGGCTGAAGCCACTCATTCCGTTGCTGATCCCGGCGATGGAGCGGCATGGCCATCTTGCGCTGGACGAGACGGTGCGCCTGCGTCTGCTCGAGATCAGCGCAGCGACGATTGACCGGGTGCTCGCCCCGGCCCGGGCGGGCGCGTCGGGCGGAGGGCGACGGCGCAATGCCCACTCCTCGGCGGTGCGGCGCAGCGTGCCGGTCCGCACATTTGCGGATTGGAACGACCCCGCGCCGGGATACATGGAAGCGGATCTCGTGGCGCATAGCGGCCCGTCGGCAAGCGGGAGTTTCGTGCAGACGCTGACGTTGACCGATGTGGCGACAGGATGGACGGAATGTGCGCCTCTTCTGTTTCGCGAACAGCGCCTGCTGAGCGAGGTGATGACCGCGCTGCGCCCGGCGCTGCCGTTTCCGTTGCTGGGCTTCGATACGGACAATGACAGCGTCTTCATGAACGAGACGATCAAGGACTGGTGCGAGGCGGCGCAGGTCGAATTCACCCGCTCGCGCCCCTATCGAAAGAATGATCAGGCCCATGTCGAACAAAAGAACGGGGCGGTGGTGCGGCGGATGGTGGGCTATCGCAGATACGCCGACATTGCCGCGGCCACCGAACTGGCACACCTCTATCGCGATATGCGGCTCTACGTGAACTTCTTCCAGCCCTCGTTCAAGCTGATGGAAAAGACCCGCGACGGGGCCCGGGTGACGAAGCGCTATCACTCGCCGCTGACACCGTTCCAGCGCGTGCAGGCCCATCCCGCCGTCGCGCAGGAAGCCAAGGACGCGCTTGCCGCCCAATTCGGACAGCTCGATCCGGTCGTCCTGCTTCACGCCATCCGCCAGTCACAAGCACGGTTGACGGCGCTGGCCGATGCAGGGCCGGTCAATGAAGGCGCTCATGACCCCAGGGCAGACGTCGATGCCTTCCTGAGCGGTTTGCGCCATGCCTGGAAGGAAGGTGAGGTCAGGCCCACGTCGCGAAAAAAGCCGCCTGCGCCTCGAGGGCGGCGGCGCCCCGATCCGCTCGCCAAGGTCACCGACGACCTCAAGGCGTGGTTCCACGAAGACCCGTCACAAACCGGGCGCGAGCTCCTGGGCAGGATTCAGGCGGCTCATCCGGATGACTATCCTGACGCGTTGATCCGCACGGTGCAGCGCCGCGTGAAGATCTGGCGGGGAGACATGGCCAGATCATTGGTGTTCGGGCCCAATGGGGACGCGCAACCGCAGATGACCTCTGACGCGCTGCGCAATTTGGAGGCTGCGCGCGTCAGAGGTCATCTGCAACCAACCGAACCTGAGACCGAAAAGGGCGGACATTCTCAGGAACAAATGGTTGAGGCAACGACATGATCCCTCGGGAACATTCTTGGATGCGGCAATACGGACTCATAGTCTGTAGATCAATAAGCTGCATATCCGCGCTATAGGAATGGTTGTCAGTCGGTGCGACCGGTCAGTCGGTGCGACCGCGCTGGAAGGCTTCAAACATCAGATCGCGCATGGCGCGGATGTCGGCCTCGATCCGTTCCAGCCGGTCGGCATCCGCCTTGCGATCCTCAGCGCGCTGGTGATCGACGCGGTTGCGTTCCTGGCCAAGCTCGCGGTCCAGCCGGGCCAGCATGGCGTCATTGGTAAAGGCCCGGCGCGTCACCGCGACCAGCAGGGCAATGGTGCCGCCGATCAGGGCGGTGATGGCGGCGGTCAGGCCGTTGTCGCGAAAGGCCTGAGCGACCTCTTGCAGGATGGGGTTGCGTTCGCTCATGTTGTTTCTCCTTGATAACCCGTCTTGACGCAGAGGCCTGCGCCGTCTTTGGCGCGTGTGGCCGCACCGCGTTCCCCTGCCGCTGCTCAGGCGCGGTCAGGATCCCGACATGCTTGGCGATGGCGCGGGGGGCCATCCGGAACAGGATCAGCGCGCCGGGACCAGCTTCAGATGGGGTGATTCCCGGCATCATCGCGCGCGCGCCCTCGGCCAACACCTCGCGCGGCCCGGTCTCACCCCAGTCCCGGCTGTAGGGCGAGATCGGGAACGGCTCATTGCCCACCACCTCGCGCCAGACGCCACGGGCGAGGCCGAGGCAATCGCAACCGACCCCGCGCAGGCTGGCCTGATCGTGGTAGGGCGTGCCGAGCCAGCGGCGCGCGGCGGCAATGACAAGGGCGGGATCGGCGGTTATCACAGAACTGCTCCATCATGGCTGCCGTCCTGGCTGGCATAGCGCAGCACGGCATCCTGCCCCGGTATGTTGGGAAACCCCCGGAAGTTGGCCGTGTTGGCGAACTTCCCGCTGCAGGTGGCGATGCGCTTGTCGCAGCCTGCGCGCGCGATGAAACTGTCGCCTTCAGCAATGGCGCGCACCGGCGCTTCCAGAAGGGTCAGGGTGGCGATGGTAGCGGTCAGGCCATGGGACAGCACCTCAGTGATCCGCCCGGCATTCGCGCCGCTGGTCCAGGTGAGCGTCCCGGCGGCAAACCACCCGGCGTCAAACCCGGCGAGGCCCGAGGCCCGGAACGCGCGGTCGCGCAGCAGCTCGGTCACCACGCCAGTGCCCTTGTAGATGGCGTTTTCCAGATCGATCCCGCAGCGCGCATCGCCAAGTTCCGCGTC
>NZ_JACIYP010000358.1 GCF_014359905.1 Hoeflea sp.
CGCACATCATCGAATGCAACAGCCGGTTCGGCGGCGCCTCCACCGCCGGCATCGCCGCCGGGCTGGACTCGCTGTACTGGAGCCTGGCGGAGGTGGCCGGCCACGACGTCGCCGCCCTGCCTTTCGCCCGCATTTCCGGCGAGGTGCGGCAGGTGCGGCTGCCCGCCGACACACATTTCATTCTGCCCGAATGATTCTCGTCTTCGATCTGGACGACACGCTTTACGACGAAAGCCGTTTCGTCGAGAGCGGCTTCCGCGCCGTCGCCGGCTTCGGCCATGACCGCTTCGGCTGGGACGAACAGGAGTCGCTGGCGCAGATGCGGGAAACGCTGGCGCGCGAGGGGCGTGGTGCGGTGTTCGACCGCTGGCTGGCGGCGCATGGGCGGCACGGCAAGGGGCTGGTCGCGGCCTGTGTGAGAACCTACCGCCATCACAAGCCGGCGCTGTCGCTGTTCCCGGCGGCGGCTTCGCTGCTGCCGAAGCTTTCCACCCGTCCGCTCTATCTCGTCACTGACGGGCACAAGATCGTGCAGGCGAACAAGTTGGAAGCGCTGGGCATCGCGCCGCTGTTCCGCAAATGCTTCATCACCCATCGCTATGGCGTGCGGCACGCCAAGCCATCGCCCTATTGCTTCGAGCTGATCCGGCGGCGGGAAAAGGCGGACTGGCGGCAGATCGCCTATATCGCCGATGACCCATCCAAGGATTTCGTCGGGCTGAACCCGCTGGGGGCGCAGACCGTGCGCGTACTGACAGGCCGGCACCGGCATGTCGCCGCGAAGCCGGGCTATGAGGCCCGCCACACTATCCCCGACCTGTCTTTCTTCCCGGCCCTGCTGGCGGAGATGGAAAGGGGCTAAAGCCCCCTGGTTAGGCCCCGGGCACGCCGCCTTCCACCATATCGGCCTTGAAGGCCTCGCCGCGCTTCAGGTCGCGCGACGCCTTGCGGCCCAGCACAGCATCGAGATATTTCGGCAGAAGCCCGTGCGCCGGGCGGATGGAACGCACCGAGGCCTCGGTGATCGTCTCGCCCTTCTTCAAATCCGCCACGACATAGAGCGAGCGGCGGAACCGTAATGAGTCCCGTTCCGCCTCGGTCGGCCCATAGACGGGCGTTCCCAGGGCGGCCTGCGCCGCGCGCGTGTCGGCCACCAGCGTTGCCAGCTCCGCCGGCTCCAGCGAGAAGGCGCTGTCCACGCCGCCATCGGCGCGGGCCAGCGTGAAGTGCTTCTCGATCAACGCCGCGCCAAGCCCGATTGCAACGGTGGAGGCCAGCGTGCCCATCGTGTGGTCGGACAGGCCGACCACCGTGCCCAGCCGCGCCGCAAGATCGGGAATGTTCGACAAATTGGCCCGTTCGATCGGCGTCGGGTAGGCGCTGATGCAGTGCAGGATGGCGATCTCCTTCGCCCCGGCCTCACGCGCGGCGGCTACCGCCTCCTCGATTTCCTCGAAGGTTGCCATGCCGGTGGACAGGATCAGCGGCTTGCCGGTCCGGGCCACGAGCCGGATCAGCGGGATATCGACGATCTCCGACGAGGCGATCTTGTAAACGGGCGCATCCAGCGATTCGAGCAGCTCGACCGCCGTCGGATCGAACGGGGCGGAGAAGATGGTGATGCCGATCTCCCGCGCGTGGCGGAACAGCGGTTCGTGCCATTCCCACGGCGTATGTGCGTCCCGGTACAGGTCGTACAGGCGCTGGCCCTCCCAAAGACCCTTGCCGACGCGGAAATCCGGACCGTCATGGTCGATGGTGATGGTGTCGGCGCGGTAGGTCTGCAGCTTCACCGAGTCGGCGCCGGCCGCCTTCGCCGCGTCCAGGATGGCGAGCGCGCGCTCGATTTCGCCATTATGGTTGCCCGACATCTCCGCCACGATATAGGGCGGATGACCCGGCCCGACCGGCCGGCCATCAATGGTCATCATGGGAGGCATGGCCGCACCTTTCCGCCTGTGCCGGATGCGACGCCGAAACTGCGCGTTCCCCCTGCACAGCGGCCGCATCTTGTGGTCTATTAGGGGTTGGCCCCATGATATACGAAAAGCGGGGGCGCGCCACCGCATGTTGTCGTGACGTGCCGCAGGATCAGCGAAGGAACCGAAGCATGGCCGAAGACAAGCCCATCCGCACCCTCGTCGGCTCGACGCAATCCGAAACTGACCGCAAGCTGGACCTTGCCCGCCGGTTGCGCAACTCGCCGGTTCCCGATCAGGAACTGCTCGATAATATCGGCCTCTACCTCACCCGGCAGACACTGTCGCGCATCAATTTCATGCAGTCGCTCTACAGGATGATCGTACCGGTGCATGGCGTCATCATGGAATTTGGCGTGCGCTGGGGTCAGAACATGGCCCTGTTCTCGGCGCTGCGCGGCATCCACGAGCCGTTCAACTACAACCGCATGGTGATCGGCTTCGATACCTTCGAAGGCTTCCCGTCAGTGACGCCACAGGATGGTGGGCGCGTACAGGCCGGTGACTATGGCGTTGCCGAGAACTGGACGGACGAGCTGGAAACTATTCTGGACTTTCATACCAAGAACGCGCCGATACCCCACAAGACCAAGCATGCGCTGGTCAAGGGCGATGCTACAGAAACTCTGCCCGCCTACCTGCAGGCGCATCCGGAAACCATCGTGGCGCTGGCCTATTTCGACTTCGATATCTACAAGCCGACGCGGGACTGCCTGGAAGCGATTCTGCCGCATCTGACCAAGGGCAGCGTGCTGGCGTTCGACGAGCTGAACATG
>NZ_JACIYP010000359.1 GCF_014359905.1 Hoeflea sp.
CAACAAAGCCCCATTCAGCCAGAAGCGTCTTGTGCCGCATCAGATCTGCGCCTTGTGCGGCGCGGGGCTCTGCAAACGCACCCGTCCCACCACCGCTGGCGTTCGACACCTTGAGCGCCTGATCGACGATTTCCTTCGTCTGCATGCCGCGGGGCATCGGATTGGAGAAGGAAGATCACTGCCGGACCTGCTTGGATCAGCCTGCTTTCAATTTGGTCGACGGCCAATGTCCATCGCGCGCCTCCCCCATCGGAACCGCCATCAGCTGTTTCGGCAACTGACGGAAGGGCGATCGACACCGTTCGGAAAGCGAAGAAGATCTCGCGATCTCATACTGGAAAAACGGCGCCCAAGCTGCACCAACCTGGCGCGGATTGGCGATATCATTCAGCGAAGCCGTCCTGCCTCGGCCCAAAGCCGGGCCTTGCTCCACCACCGCTGGTCCGCATTTGGCAGACCTCGTTCAGGCGGCCGCGCGGCTCCATCAGAAGCGGCAAGCGCTGTGAGGATCCCCAGCGGGTTTCAGGGGCGCGCCGCCAGCCCTGCGTCTCCCAACTGTTCCGGGTCGGGCAGGTCGCGCAAGCTCTCCATCCCGAAGGCCGCGAGGAAAGCGTCCGTCGTCACGAACGTGTAGGGCGCACCACGACTCGGCGCGCGGGGGCCGGTGGCGATCAAGCCGTGCACTGAGCTCGACTTTGTACGTTTTTGGTTCAGGTCCAAGTCCAGAAGATGGCCTCGTTTGCTATGAACTCGAGCGCGTCGTCGAGGGGCATGACGACGCCGCCCATGTCATCGATATCCTCCCATTTGCGCCGGTGTGACCAGTATCCGAGCCGGACCTCGTCACCGTTTCGTGTCGACTTCAGGCGGGCAATCGGTGCCTCCGTCTCCAACAGGTAGAGATGGTAGGCGCCCTTGTCCTTGTAGTAGCCGACGCCACCGCCATTGGCGTCGTCGAAGGCTTCGATGCGAGAGGCGATATCGTCATACTGCATGGGCCGATCATACACGGGAGCCGTTCAAGGCGGATGATTCACTATGTCGCGGGCCCCTGACTTGCATGGTCGGCAGCAAGGGATTCGAAACAGGGGATGCAACATCACCCTACCTCCCCGTCACGCCCGGGCGATCCGGTTCCCTGGATCTTGCGCGATTGGCTGCACCCGCTGCGCGCGTGCTTCACGGCTCCCAGTTGGGAGCATGTGCTCGTCCTGGTGATGGGCGCAGTGCTGGCACCGGGCAAGCGTACCATCAGCGCCTGCCTGCGGATGACGGGGCGTGCCGCAGCAAACAATTTCTCGAGCTATCACCAGATCCTCAACCGTGCCCGCTGGGCCCCCCACGCCGTGGCGCGGCGCCTGCTGGTCATGATCATCGATCGCCTTGTGCCGGAGGGGCCGGTGGTCATCGGAATGGATGACACCATCGAACGCCGGTGGGGACGCAGGATCACTGCGCGCGGCATCTATCGCGATCCCGTCCGCTCCAGCCATGGCCATTTCGTCAAGGCCAGCGGGCTGCGCTGGTTGAGTTTCATGGTGCTGACGCCGGTCCCGTGGGCGGGGGTCGTGAAGGCACTGCCGGTCTTCACCTTGCTCGCCCCATCACAACGCTCCAACCTACAGCGGGGCCGCAGGCACAAGCTGCTGACCGACTGGGCCCGCCAGGGGGCGCTCCAGCTCTGCCGCTGGTTGCCCGGTCGCGACATCGTCTTCGTCGGCGACAGCGGTTTCGCCGTCCATGACCTGGCCCACGCCATCGCAGGCCGGGCTACCCTCATCAGCCGGCTTCGGCTCGATGCCAATCTCTTCGAGCCCCCTGCGAAGCGCCAAGCGCACACCATGGGCCGCCCGGCGCAGAAGGGTGCACCATTGCCCAAGCTGAAGACTTTGCTTTCGAACCCTGCGACGCCATGGCACAGAATTACCGTGGCCTCCTGGTATGGCCGCAAACAAGACAAGGCGCTCGAGATCACCTCGGACACCGCGCTTTGGTATCGCCCCGGCACGCGGCCCAGACCAATCCGCTGGGTGCTTGTCAGAGACCCCGAAGGCAAGCGGGCCCCGCAGGCCTTCTTCAGCACCGACACCGCCCGCGAGCCAGCCGACATCATCGCACTCTTCGTCCGCCGCTGGCAGGTCGAGGTCACCTTTGCGGAAACCCGCGCACATCTCGGCGTGGAAACCCAACGGCAATGGTCCGACAAGGCAATCGGACGAACAACGCCCGCCCTGCTCGGCCTCTACAGCCTGATCTCCCTGTGGGCCTGCGATCTTCTAAGCACGACCAGCACACCCTATGCCGCAGCTTGGTATCGCAAGACCAACCTCACCTTCACCGACGCCATCGGTGGCGTTCGCCTTGCCCTGTGGGTCGGAGATGTTTTCCAACACTCCCCGCCCAACCGAGAACAGCAAGAAATACCGCCAGACCGCCTCGTGCGCATGGCTGAGGCACTATGCTTCGCCGCATAACGTACAAAGTCGAGCTGAGAGGGGGCATGCATCCTGGTATTCCCACTTGATGTAGGCCCTGATGTCGGAGGCCCGTTTTTCGTCGATCCCGTCCAACACGGCGCTGACGAGGCGCAGCAGCGTGTCCTCGCCCGGAAAGATACTGATCGCCTTGAAGTCTGGCTATGCGGACTTCAAAGCGATCCACGACAGCGACGCGATGAAGGGATCAGCGCGCTGCGGCGCGTTCGCGTTGCCAGGTCAGGGCCAGATCTTCGATCATGTCCTCTTGTCCGCCCA
>NZ_JACIYP010000036.1 GCF_014359905.1 Hoeflea sp.
GAAGGATGCGGCTTGATCGAAATGCCGGGGGTTTCAAAGGTCCATGGCGCCCCAAGCTTTCCGTGAATGGCGTCCGCATCGTAACCGCCGCCTGCCGCCGAGAAGAATCCGCGCGGGGCCTCGAGGATCTTGTCGGTCGCGGTCCAACCGTAGGAGGCAAACTGCGCGGCGACGACGCCGCTCTCCGAAGAACGCCCGGCATGGAAGGGCTTGGTCATGGTGCCGAAATTCTCGCGCAGGCCCGCCGACTGGCTGCCGGCGATGGAGAGCGCGCGCGCCATCTGCTCGTTGTTGAGACCCATCAGGCGTCCGGCGGCGGAAGCCGCGGCAAAGGTGCCGCACGTCGCGGTGGCGTGGAAGCCGGTCTGATAGTGCCTGGGATTGATCGCCTCGGCGATCTTGCATTCGACTTCAACGCCTAGGTGATAGGCGAGCATCACATCGGCGCCGGTGCTCTTGCGCGCCTCGCCAAGCGCCAGCGCCGCGGGCAGGGCGGGTGCGGTGGGGTGGGTGAGAAGGCCATAGACGCGATCCCGCGCCACGGCGAGCTGAGTGTCGTCATAATCATCGGCGTGAATTCCGACCCCGTTGGCGAATGCCGCAAAGCGGGGCGGCATCATCATCGAGGAGCCGATCACGGTGGCGGCGCCCTGCGGACGCCCGATATCGGCAAGATGGGTGCGAACATATTCGCCCGACTGGGCAACCGAGCCTGAAAGCGCCAGGCCAAGTCCGTCGAGGATCGATTTCTTGCCGTTCTCGATCACGATGGCAGGCAGGTCGCCGATGGCAGCGCCGACAACAAAATTGGCGACTTCCTGGCTCAAACCCAGATCTCCGATTGAACCAACTGCCCGGTCTGCTGCTGAACTGCTCATATTGACGTGTCTCCCTGAATTTCATGTGGCTGGACGAAGATGCGTGTGAGCCCGCCCAGACGCGCTTGCCCTTTTGAACGACCTTATCTGAGAATTGTCAACAACTTTTGAGATCATGATCGAAATGTCGGGCGCTGTGAGATGAGCGATTTTAAACTTCTAAATTATTGTTATAATTGATGTATATTCGAATTCACGATGTTTTCTGTGGCTTGATGGGCATGTTTTTGTTTGCCTCAACTTGATCGATTTTGTCCTAAAAATCTCATTATTGTTGACAATTGAAATTCCCAACCATAACCTGCCGACAGTCGGGGAGAGACAGCGACGCGTTGCGCCGCAGGGGAAATATCGCATTACGCCCCGCAGTGGAGGAATTCATGAGCAAATCACTTACACGCCGCACAATCCTCAAGGTCGCGTCGGGCGGAATCGCAGCATCGTTTGCGATGCCGTCAATTCTGCGCGCCCAAAGCGCCTATCCGGACCGTCCGATTTCTATCGTCGTCCCGTTCGATACGGGGGGGTACAATGACCGCCTGGCCCGGGCCTTCGCACCCTTTTTGCAGGAGGCGATCGGCCAGCCTTTGACCATCATCAACCGCGGCGGCGGCGGCGCGCTTCTTGGCCACAGCTACTTCATGCAGCAGCCTGACGATGGCTACACCATCCTTTGCACCTCGGCAGCGCCCTATCTGCCGCTGAACATCCTGACCCAGGATGCGCCGTTCAAGGTCGAGGATTTCCACATGATCAACCTTCCATCGCGTGACTACACGCTGATGGCGACAAGCACCGATTCCGATATCAAGAGTGTTGAAGACGTTGTCGCGCGCCTCAAGGCTGATGCCGGCTCGCTCTCGATCGGCATCCAGCCGGCTTCGGCCGATCTGATCAACATGATGCTGTTTGCCGACGCCAACGGCATCGACCGCGCCGGACTGCGCCTGGTCACCTATGACGGCGGCGGACCGGCCCGCAACGCCACGGCCGGTGGTGTGGTCGATATCGGAATGGTTGGCGGCCAGGGCTTCATCCCGCTTGCCGAAAAGGTCCGCCCGTTGCTTGTCTTTGATGATGCGGCCCGGGACAACTGGACATCGCCAACGGTGATCGAACTCAATGGCGCGGACGCGCAATATGTCGCCGGATCGCAGCGTGGCTGGGGCGTGCATGCGTCCTTTGTCGAAAAGCATCCCGACCGCTACCAGACCCTTCTTGCGGCAATCGAAAGCGCCAGCAAGGACGAGAAGGCCATGGCCAGCCTGGTGGCTCAGGATCTTGCCACGGACTGGATCGGACCCGAGGCCAGCAACAAGGCGCTTGCCGCCACCGCCAAGGTGATGACCCAGCACATCGACCTGCTCAAGGGCACCTGATCCCGCCTGCATTGCCATCGTTTCCGGGCTTTCGCATGAGAGCCCGGAGACGCATACTGTATGCGGTCAGCGGAGGAGACCAATATGGGTAGTTCGGGCCAACGCCGCGTCGTGATTTGGGGGCATCTCTTGCTTCTCTGCGTGATCGCAGCCATCATTCTTGCCTACTGGCTGGATGCACGTGGAACCTCACTCAAGACCAACAATCTTCTGCTTGTCCAGCCTGGCGCCATTCTCGGACTTGTCCTGGTGGCGCTCGTCCTGCCGCAGGTTTTTCGCAAGGTTTCTGTAGAAGAGGTGCCTGATGCGACCGCACGCAGGCAGGACCTGCTCAATGTCGGGCGCGTGGCTCTGCTCGCTGGCGCCTTCGGCCTGTTTGTCTTTTCGCTTGAAACCATCGGCTTCGACATCGCGACTTTCGTTTTTGTTGCCGCCGGTCTTTATCTCTGCGGCGAGAAGAAGCTCTGGGTGATCGGCGTCTATTCCGCCATCTTCACGGTGCTGGTCGTTTACGGATACCAGGCGCTCGTGCCCTATCCATTCCCGCTCACCGTTCTTTGAGGAACCTGGATGCTTGACTTTTCAGCCCTTGATGGTGCTTTCGGCATCCTCACCTCGTCCTGGAGCGCCTGGCTTTGGCTCATCCCCGGGCTCGTGATCGGTCTCGTGTTCGGGGCGATGCCCGGAATATCGATCACCATGGCGATGGCGATTTTCCTGCCGATAACCCTCTACATGGATTTCCTTCCGGCCATCGTGTTCCTGACCTCGATCTACACCGGCGCGGGCTTCGGCGGTTCGGTTCCGGCCGTGCTGATGAACATTCCGGGCACCTCGTCGGCGGTCGCCACCACATTCGACGGCTATCCGATGGCGCGCGCCGGCCGGCACAACCAGGCTCTGGGCGTGGCGCTGGCCTCGTCGGTGGTGGGCACCTTGTCGTCCTACGTGCTTTTGCTGTTTCTGATCGTGCCGGTGTCCATCATCGTGCTCAAGCTCGGGCCGCTGGAAATGTTCGCCATCGCGGTCTGGGGGCTGTTGCTGCTCGGATCCTTGTCCGGTTCGTCTGTCTGGCGCGGCTTGTTGGCGGGCGTGTTCGGCGTTCTACTTGGGACCATCGGAATGAATACGGCCGGCTTCATCCGTGGCACCATGGGTGTTCCCTGGCTGCTTGACGGCGTTCCCGCAATCCCGGCGATGATGGGGCTGCTGGCGGCAAGCCAACTGCTCAATCTGATCAACACCACTTACCTGATCGAGAACGAAGACGACCGCAAGATCAGTTTTGCCAGGATCCTCGAAGGCGTCAGGCTGGCCTTTAAATACCCCACGATTATCTTCCGAGGTGCCACCATTGGAGTCATCATTGGCGCAATCCCCGGCGTCGGCTCTTCGATTTCGAACCTGATTTCCTACTCGGAGACCAAGCGCAACGCCTCCGATGGCGACACCTTCGGGTCGGGCAATCCCAAGGGCGTGATCGCGGCCGAATCGGCCAATTCCTCCTCCGAAGGCGGCGCCATGGCGACCATGCTGGCGCTCGGCATTCCGGGCGGCGGCGCAACCGCCATCCTGCTTGCGGCCTTTGCCATGCACAACATCATCGGCGGACCGCAATTCATCGCGCAGAACCGGGACATCGTCTATGCGATCATCTTCTCGAATTTCGCCCAGGCAATCCTGCTCTTGTTCGTCGGGCTGGGATTTGTCTATCTCGCTGCATCCATCGTGCGGGTTCCGCTGCGGTTTCTGATCCCGAGCGTGCTGGTGGTGTCGACCTTCGGCTCCTATGCGATATTGGGATCGCTTGCGGGCCCCATCACCCTGTTCATTTTCGCCATCCTCGGCTGGGCCATGGTGCGCTACGACTATCCGGTCGCAGCCACGGTGGTCGGACTTTTGCTCGGTAGCCTGCTGGAACAGAACATCATCCGGACCTGGCAGATCAGCCGCGGCGAACTGGGCTATCTGCTCGAACGCCCCGGCGCCATTCTGATCCTGGTGGTCATGATTGCCTCGGTCGGCATGACTGCGATCTCGAAATACCGGCGCAAGAAAGCACTCCTCGTTGCGGATGCAGCTGAATCATAGGCATCCCTCTTTGGAACTGCCTTGACTGAACGGCCTTCAGACATTTTCAAAAAGTCTGAAGGCCTTTTTTTCGTCCGCATCCAGCTGGGCGATCAATCCGGTTTCCCAGGCCAGGTAGCGCCGCGAGGACTCCAGATTGCCGTCATGGCGGTCATGCACGAACCAGGGGAAGTCGATCGCCTCGGACGGCTCCGGCTGAGTGGAATATAAGACCACCGCAGCGCCGGCATGGACCAGCGCCTCGTGGTCATCACTGAGTGCAAAGATATTGGCATAGCCCAGTTCGGCGGCGTCCCGCGCAAAAATTCGCGCCCGGTCCCCGGTGTCGGCGAGGATCACAACCGGTCCGGTGCCGCACCGCGCCAGCGTCTCCGGCAGGCCCGGTCTGGTCGTCCAGATCGCGCCTTTGACATGGGAAGCGCGGAAATCAGGGGACGGCCGCATGTCGAGGATAGTTGCACCGGGCATTGCCAGCAGATCAGCAGCGCTTATTGTTGCTGTCTCCCCGATCGCCGGTAAACCGACCGCGGGACGTGCCTTCAGATTGCGCAACTCGTCATCAATTCGCACGATATGTACCTCATATCCCAATTGGCTGAGCCAGAAGGCCGCAAGTGCGGCGCGCAGACCTGTATCGCAACACAGGATGAGCCGTGAACTGCGGACTCCGACCCATTGATCGGTTGCCTGCACCAATTGTCCTGAAGCCGCATGGACGGCAACCGAGAGGGGATCGTTTCGTGCTTCATCCGGGGAGCGAACATCGAAGACATAGGTGGTTCGATCGGGCTCGGCCATCATCCGCACGACGTCATCGCAACTCGCCACTGGAAGCGAGAACCGCTCAATCAGCGCCTCCGCCCGTTTTCTTGATGCGGCAAGTCCGGCCGGATCCAGCGCGGGGAATGAGTCTGGCCGGTTGTTCCGCTCGAGATCGCGGCCTGACAGGGCCCATCCCTGCGTGCCGTTTTCCAGTGCTGCGACCGAGCCTTCAAAGCCCGCCAGCATGAGCCCGATTGCGCCGGTAATCCCACGGGTCCGGCCCGCACAGGTAATCAGAATCCGGGAGGCGTCGCCAAGCGTTGAAATCCGGTGGGCCAATTCACCGTTGGGCAGGCAGACAGCGCCCGGCACCCGCATCTTGGCGTATTCGGCAGCCGGACGCGCATCAAAAAAGGCGGGAGGTCGGCCTTCGGCGGTCGCTTGTCCAAGCTCATCCGCCGTCATCATTGTCGGCCGCCAGATGTGCTCGGCCATCTCGCCCAGCGTCTTGGAGGGGACATTGACGCCCTTGTAGACCGGATAGCCGGCCTTCTCCCATGCAGGCATGCCGCCGTCGATCCAGCGGACATCGGTGTATCCGGCTTCGCTCAGGCGGCGATGCGCCCGTTGCGCGACACCGTCGCCCGTGTCGACGAGCAGCAGCGGCACAGTCAGCCGCGGCGCCAGTGCGCCAATGCGCTGTTCCAGCTGGCTGAAGGGCAGGGGAATGGCGAGGAGCGGATGCCCCTCGACAAATTGGCCGGCCTCGCGAATATCCAGGAATGCGAGTTCCTGGCCGCCGTGAACCAGTGCGCGCGCTTCCTTGACGTCAAGCCCGCTCATGCGTCGCCGCCCGGCTCCGGCAGCGTGACCGGTGCGCCATGAAAGAACGACCAAAACGCCTGGTAGACCAGGTCCGGCCGGTGTTCCGCCGGATAGTGACCGGTCGGAACTGCAAAGCCCTGCAGATCGTCGGCCCATTCGCCCCAGGCTTCCACCGGCTTGAAGTGGCGGCCGCAATGGCTGTTGGACCCCCAAAGCACAAGCACCGGACAGGTGATCCTGTGTTTGCCGAAATCCGCCTTGTCCATCTCGAGATCCAGCGTCACTGTCGCCCGGTAGTCTTCGCAGACGGCATGGATCTGCTCATGGGTGGTGCAGCGGACATATTCCGCCATGGCTTCGGGCGTGAAGATCTCCAGTCCAACCCCTTTCTTGTTGAGCTTGTAGTGGATGTAATAGTCAAGATCGGCGCCGATCAATCGCTCGGGAAACGGTGCCTTCTGCGCCATGAAGAACCAGTGATAGCTCTCAAGCCCCCAGCCCATGGTCACATTGGTCAGCACCTTGTGGGTCGGCACAATATCGAGGGCTGCCAGATGGGTGATGCGCTGCGGCTGATCGAGCGCCATCCGGAAAGCCACCCTGGCGCCCCGGTCATGGCCCGCCACAGCGAAGTTTTCAAAGCCGAAATGGCTCATGACATCGAAGGCGTCCTCACCCATCGCCCGGAACGTGTAGGCGGAATGGTCCGGCTGTCCATCCGGTTTGGAGCTGTCGCCATATCCGCGCAGATCCATGGCGATGACGGTGAAACCCTGCGCCAGCGAGGGCGCCACCTTGTGCCAGCTGACCAGCGTCAGCGGATTTCCGTGGATGAGCAGGAGCGGGGGGCCTTCACCGGCGATGGCAACCTGAATTTCGGCGCCTCTTGTCTTTACGGTTTCCCGGCGAAACCCCTCCATCAGGGTGGCGGAGGTCTTGAGCGGCGGCATTTGAACTGATGACATGATGGTTTCTCCAAATTGTAAATTGTTTACAATACAAAAGCCTGCTACACAATTGCGGAGCGGAAAAATTGCCCTGCCTGGGCGATATTTGAGGGAGACCGATCATGATCATCAAGGACATTCGCGCCAGCCTGCACACATTTTCCATAACCATTCCGCTGCTGGAAGGTCGTGTCGAAGGCTATGGCAGGGCTGAGCAGACCCACTTTGTCTTTTGCCAGGTGGAAACCGAGGACGGCACGATCGGCTTCGGCCTGACCGGTCACTTTCTCGCCAAATCGGTGATCGTCGCGCTGCACGAGCACATCCTGCCGGTGGTCAAGGGCATGGATGTGCGCGACGTCGAGAAAATCCATCAGCGGATCTGGCAGAAGCTCAATCCACGCGCCATGTCGGGCACTATCTCAATGGCGTTGTCCTGCCTGGACATCGCGCTTTGGGACATTGCCGGCAAGCAGTCGGGCCGCAGTATCGCCGCCATGCTGGGCAATGCGCGCAACCGGATTCCGGCCTATGTGACCTTCGGTTTTCCGCAGTATGACATCGATCAACTGGCCGATGCAGCCCGCCTGCACGTGGCCAACGGCTTTACCGCCTTGAAGTCCGTCGTGGCTGTCGACAAGGGCGGTTGGCGCGAGGATGCAAGGCGAATCAAGGCAATTCGCGACGCCGTCGGGCCGGACATCGACATCATGATCGACGCCAACTATCTCTTCAATCCGGTCGAGGCCAGCTATCTCTGCCGCGAAATCGAGGATTGCCGCATCACGTGGTTCGAGGAGCCGCTCACGCAGAATGATGCCCGTGCATTGGGTGACCTGCGCCGGTCGACCAAAATTCCCATCGCCGCAGGTCAGATGGAAGGCCACCGCTGGCGGCACCGGGAGTTCATTGAGCATCAGTCGGTCGATATTCTCCAGCCCAATGTGACCTATTGCGGGGGCTTTACCGAGGCGCGCAAAATCGCCCATCTGGCCCAAACTTACAACATGCCGATTGCAAATGGCGGCGGCTGGCCCCTGTTCAACATGCATTTGTTGGCAGGTATGATGAATGGCTGGATCGCGGAATGGCATCTGGGCATGGTCGCGGTCGGCGAGACGCTGTTTACCGATGCGCCCAAGCCCGTCGGCGGCTGGCTGGATATCCCGGACCGTCCTGGCCTTGGGCTGACATTGAACGAAGACGCTTTTCGCGACACTTTGGTCGTCTGAACAGGAGTTATTTGTCCAAATTGTTGACAATCGACAGGAACACCTTCAAGGTCGTGGGTGCTGGCAATCAGACCCTGTCAACAGTTTCAAATATTTTCGGGAGGAAAGCACTAATGTTATATAAGCACTTCATTGCAGCCACATTGGCTGCAACAGCAATGTCGGTTTTCCCGGCAGCCGCGGCGGACTATCCGGTGGAGACAGTCACCCTGGTCACGCATTCGAGCCCCGGTGGCGGCAGTGACGTGTTCCTGCGCGAAATGTCGAAATATCTTGCGCCCGAACTGGGTGTGAATGTGGTTGTGGAAAATGTGCGCGGCGGTTCCGGCGCCAAGGCCATGGCCGATATCGCGCAAGCGCCCGCGGACGGTTCGCGTTTTTATGCGACCACGCCGACCTTCATCTACACATCGCTGCTCTCCGAGCCCGAGTACAAATACTCGGATCTCGAGCCGTTGGTGAATTTCTTCATCGATCCTGAAGTGATCTACACTGCCGCAGGCAGCGAGTATCAGACACTTGAAGACGTGATCACGGCGTCGAAGGAAAGCCGCGGCCGTTGGGGCGCAGCCAATCCCGCCTCGCTCGAGCGCCAGGCGCTTGAACAGCTCAAGGCTTCAACCGGCGTGGATGCAGGCATTGTCACCCATGAAGGTGGTGGTGACCTGATGATCAACGTTCTCAATGGAACGCTTCAGATCGGCGTGGGTGAGGTTCAGGAAATCAAGTCCCAGCTCGAAGCCGGTGAAATCCGCCTGCTCGCCACCTTTTCCGACAAACGTCTCGACAATTATCCCGATCTCCCGACCGTTGAAGAGCTCGGCTATGGGGTGGTCGTGCGGAAGTTCCGCGGCATTGCCGGACCCAAGGGCCTGCCGGCCGACGTGATTGCCGCATGGGAAAAGGCAGCCCAGACGGTGTTGGCTTCGCCCGAATACAAGAAGGCCTATGATGCCGACAATCTCAGGGCCAACTTCATGACTCATGCGGAATACGGCCCGTTCATTGACAATTTCGCAAATGAGACTGCTGCGTTTCTGCGCGAAACCGGCGTGATCCAGTAGTTGCAGCGTCAGGTTCGGAGCCGCGCTCACGAGGCGCGGTTCCGCCTAAGTAGCTTGGCTGCCACGTGCAGGCCTATGGACCTAATCCGGCCCCAAGTGGTGGGAGGTTTGTTTTGTGCCGGCCGCCAGCAACGGCGCCTCTCGGACTCATAAGGACACACCATGCTCAGTCGTGATTTTGTCAGCGGTTTGTCTGCCATCTTGATTGGCGGAATCTATCTGGTTTTTGCCTGTCAATTGCGGACCAGCGCGCTTGACGATTCGGTCGGGCCGGGCGGTCTGCCCAGAACCTATGGCTGGCTGCTGATGGCGCTCGGACTGATGATCGCCGCTGGTGCCATCTTCAAACAGATGAGGTCAGGCACGGTTTTCGATCTCAAGCTTGAGTGGAAAGGCCAGGGGCGCCGCATTGTCTGGGCTGCCGGCCTGCTTGCGATCGGGGTTTGCTATATCGCCGGCGTCAGCACGTTTGGCTATCCGCTGGCAATCGCGCTGCTGCTTGTCGCGGTCGCACTCTATCAGGGCGCTAAACCCGGTCTTCACATCGTGGCCATTGGATTGGGTGGCGCGGCCTTTCTGTGGGCGGTGTTCGTTCTGGTCCTCGGCGTATCCATGCCGATGGGCCTGTTCGCCAGTCTCTAAATTGCATCGACCCTGCACGGAAACCCATGCGGTTTCCGGCCAACTGGATTGAGCCAATGGAAATCCTCTACCAAACCGCCATGCATCTGGGCGACCCTTACATATTTCTGGCCGCCGCGGCTGGTGTCGCCTGGGGGATTCTCGGTGGAGCAATGCCGGGTATTTCGCCCTCGATCACCATGGCGTTGCTGCTGCCGTTCACCTACACGATGGACCCGACCGGGGCGATCGTGCTGTTAGCCTCCACCTATGTCGGGGCTGAATATGGCGGATCCATCCCGGCCATCCTCATCCGCACGCCCGGCACCAACGCCGCTGCCGCCACGGTCATCGACGGTTATGAAATGAACAAACAGGGCAAGGCCGGTCTGGCGCTGGGGATCTCGCTCTATTCCGGCGTCCTGGGCAGTCTGTTCGGCCTGATGATGCTGATGCTCTTGTCCAAGCCGCTGGCCTCGGTCGCGCTCGCCTTCACACCGCCCGCCTATTTCGCTCTCGGCATCCTCGGATTGAGCGTGATCGCCACCTTGTCGGGCGAATCGCTGCTCAAGGGCTTCGTCGCCGCGCTGTTGGGATTGATGATTGCCACCATCGGCACCGATCCCGTGACCGGATCCAACCGGTTCACCTTCGGCAGCTCGGACCTGCTCACGGGCATCGCGCCGGTTCTGATCATGGTCGGCATGTTTGCCATGAGCGAGTTGCTGGTTCAGGCATCCGACCGCAGCGAGGGCGTCAAGGTTCTGTCGCGTCCGCGAATGGAATTCCCCGGCCTCAAGCTCGCCAAACGGCTGGCGTTTCCTCAGGCCATCGGGGCATCGATCGGCACATTTGAAGGGGTGATGCCCGGTGCCGGCGGCACCATCGCCTCCTTCATGTCTTACAACGAAGCGCGGCGCTGGTCGCGTCACAAGGATGAATTCGGCAAGGGCTCGCCCGAGGGCATAGCGGCGCCCGAAACCGCGAACAACGCCGTGGCCGAAACCGCGCTGGTGCCGCTTCTTTCTTTCGGTATTCCAGGCTCCAATTCCACAGCCATCCTGCTCGGCGGCTTTCTCATCCACGGGCTGGTGCCCGGTCCGATGCTGTTCGCGCGCTCGGCGGATGTCGTCTACGGTCTTTACGCGGGACTTTTCATTGCGGCACTCAGCCTGCTCGCGATCGGCATGATGATGCTGCCGATGTGCATCTGGCTGGTCAATCGGCCGCGGCCTTATCTCAGCGCCTTCATTTTTGCGCTGATCCTGTCGGGTATCTACTCCATCCATACCTCGCTCTTCGACCTCGCGATCATGCTGGTTGCCGGAACGGTCGGCTTCTTCATGCGCATGCTGCGCATTCCGTTCCTGCCGGCTGTGCTCGGCCTGGTGCTCGGCTATCTGATAGAAAGCAGCTTCCGACGGTCGCTGGTTCTATCGGGCGATGACGTGTCGATCTTTGTCACCGACAAGGTCTCGCTGGCGCTGCTTGTCGTCGCCTTCCTTTTCGTCGCCGGCTCCGTCGGCAAGCGCATCCTCGACGCCATTCGCCATCGCCCAACAGAAAAATATTCGGAGGGCTCGGAATGAGTACCAAACAGATTCTATCACCCGAAGCCGCAAGCGTATCGGAACGTCTTGCCGAATGGATCGAAACGATCTCTGCCGATGATGTCTCGGAAAGGACATCCGCAACCGCCCGCGATATCGTCGTTGATATTGTCGGCCTGTGTGTCGCTGCCCGCGAGACCGACTACGTCAGAGCGGTCAAGGCGGCGGCGGAGCCGGGCGACCACATCATCATCGGTCACGCCGAACGTGTCTCGCCATCGAGCGCCGCCCTGATCAACGGCACGGCAGCCCATGGCGAGGATTTTGACGACACATTCGAAGGCGGACCGGTTCATTCGGGCGTCGTGCTGGTTCCCGCGCTGATCGCCGCCGGACAGATGCATGGTCTTTCCAACGCCCGTGTCATGCTCGGAATGGCCGTGGGCATCGAGGTGATGTGCCGGCTGGCGCTGACCCTGCCCAAGGCCGTTCACAAGGCTGGGTTTCACCCGACTGCTGTTCTTGGAGCATTTGCGGCAACTGCGGGGATTTGCGCCGCCTGTGAAGCCGACAAGAAGACCACCGCCAATGCGCTCGGCATCGTTGGCAGCATGGCGTCCGGCATCATCGAATACCTGGGCGACGGCAGCTGGACCAAGCGGATGCATCCGGGCTGGGCCGCCCAGTCCGCGCTGCGCGCCTTTGGCATGGCCAAGGCCGGCTTCAAGGGGCCGCGCCATGTGTTCGAAGGCACTCATGGCGCGTTTTCGGCCTTCGCCCCCTCGATCACCCCTTTGACCGACAAGCTCTTCGCCGATCTCGGCCAGGTCTGGGTGATGGATCTGATCACCTTCAAGCCCTATCCCTGCGGCACCATGGTCCAGCCCTATATCGACTGCGCCATGGCGCTGAAGGCCCGATCGGTCAGCACCGAAGGCATAAGGCGCATCGTCTGCAAGACCGCAGAAGGCATCGTCCACCGGCTGTGGGAGCCACTCGAGCTCAAGCAGAAGCCGCCGACCGCCTATGCGGCCAAATTCTCCGTGCCCTATGGCGTGGCGCTCGGACTGGTCCGCGGTCATGCCGACCTCGGCGATTTCACCGAGCAGTCCGTCACCGATCCCGAGTTGTTGGCCCTTGCCGCGAAGGTCGATTTCGAGATCGATCCCGACAATCCCTATCCGGCTGCCTTTACCGGCCATGTCCGCATCGAATATGAGGACGGACGAATCGAGGAGGCCGAGCGCGGCCATATGCGCGGCGGCGCCACCGAGCCGTTGAGCCGGCAGGAAATCGACGACAAGTTTCGCGCCAATATGCGCTTCGGCGGCCATGCCAGCCCGGATGATGTGCTCGCCCTGTGCGATCGCATAGCAGCGGGCGAAGGCGGCAGCACATTCATCCAGGAGTTGGGACAA
Organism: Hoeflea sp.; assembly: GCF_014359905.1. Classification (GTDB taxonomy): domain Bacteria; phylum Pseudomonadota; class Alphaproteobacteria; order Rhizobiales; family Rhizobiaceae; genus Hoeflea. Next base: position 12,768 of record NZ_JACIYP010000036.1, read on the forward strand.
GCATGACACAGGACAACACTCACGATCTTTCGGGACGGGTGGCGCTTGTCACCGGCGCCTCGCGCAATATCGGCCGCGCCATCGCGGTGGCGCTGGCCCGCCGCGGCGCGCGCATCGCCGTCCATGTCGGGCAGGACCGCGCCGCGGGCGAAGAGACCGCGCAGGCAGTGCGCGAGGCCGGCAGCGAAGCGGTCGTGCTGAGCGGCGACCTGTCACAACCCGATATCGCCCGCTCGGTGGTGGCGGATGCCGCCGCCGCCTTCGGCCGGCTCGACATGGTGATCAACAATGCCGCCATCCGCCCCGAGGTCCCGTTCGCGGACCTCACTTACGAGAACTGGCGCAATGTCATGGGCATCGCGCTCGACGCGGTGTTCCTGGTCTCCCAGGCCGCTCTTCCGCATCTCAAGGCGAGCGACATGGCCTCCGTCGTCAATATCGGCGGTCTCACCGCCCATACGGGCGCTGCCGAACGCGCCCATGTGATCACCGCCAAGTCCGGTCTGCTGGGCCTCACCAAGGCGATGGCGCATGAACTGTCGCCGCTCGGGATCACGATCAACTGCGTGTCGCCGGGCCTCATCGAGACAGCGCGCGCGGGCGGTCCGGGCAATGCGCCCAAACACCATGACAAGCGCACCAATCTGCTCGGCCATCGCGGTTCGCCCGAAGACGTGGCGGAAGCCGTTGCCTTCCTCTGCGGGCCCGCCAGCCGCTACATCACCGGCGAAACCCTGCATGTGAACGGCGGTGCCTACCTCGCATGATCAAGAACCCGATCCTGTCCCTTGCCCTCGGACTTGTGGTCTCGGCGCTCTTCGGCGCCGCGTTCACCTGGGCCGGCGTGCCGCTGGGCTGGATCCTCGGCGCGATGGCGGGCGCGGCTCTCTACGGCAATACGGTAGGCCTGTCGGGCAAGACGCGCTATCTGCGCCGCGCCGGCCAATTGCTGGTCGGCGCCGCCACCGCGGGCGTGCTCACCCCGGCGCTTCTCGATACGATGGGCGGCCTGCTTCCGGCGATGCTCGCCGCCGCCATTGCCGCCAATGTCTTCGGCCTGCTGCTCGCCTGGCCGCTCGCCTATATCGCCGGCACCGACCGGACCACCGCGCTTCTGTCCTCGCTGCCCGCTGGCATGGCGGAGATGGCGTCGCTTGCCAGGCAGGTCAATGCGCGGACCGAAGTGGTCACCGTGGTGCACACGATACGGGTCATTCTGGTGGTGCTCTGCGTTCCGGTCTTTCTTGGCGTGTCCGGGTCGGGAGCCCCGCCCGTCTTCGACAATGGCGGCAGCGTCGCCGCCCTCTTCGCCTGTTTCGGCCTGGGCCTGGCGTTTGCCCTGGTGTCCGACAGGATCGGGCTGCTCAATCCCTACATCATCATGCCGATGCTGGTCGGCATCCTCTTCGTCTTCGGCGGCTTTCCGATCGCCCGTATGCCCACGCCTCTGCTGATCGCCGCCCAGGTGCTGATCGGGTTTTCGCTCGGCGCCCGGCTGAAGCGGGATGACTTCGCCCGCATGCCGCGCGCCGCCCTGGCTGGCGTGGTCTCCGGACTTGCGCTGATCGCCTTCATGGCGCTTGCCGTGGCGCCGCTTCTGGCAACCCTGACCGGCACAGATCTCGCCGTGCTGGTGCTCGGCACGGCGCCGGGGGGACTGGGCGAGATGATCGCGTCCGCCAAGGCCCTTGGCGTCGCCTCGGCGCTGGTTGCCGGATTCCAGTTTGTCCGCTCGTTCCTGACCAACATGATTGTTCCATCCTTGCTTCTCCGGTTCACCGGACAGCCGCCCAAGAAAGGGAATTCCAATGAAAATCCTTGAAATCCGGGAGGCTGTCGCCTCGATCGCGTCGCCGATCCGCAACGCCTATATCGACTTCTCCAAGATGACGGTGAGCGTCGTCGCGGTGGTCACCGACGTCATCCGCGATGGCAAGCCCGTCATTGGCTACGGGTTCAATTCCAACGGGCGCTATGCGGCGAGCGGGCTCTTGAACGAACGCTTTCTGCCGCGCCTGCGCGAGGCCGATCCCGAGGCTCTGATCAATGAGGCCGGTGACAATCTCGACCCGCACAAGATCTGGTCGGTGATGATGTCGAACGAAAAGCCCGGCGGCCATGGCGAGCGCTCGGTTGCGGTCGGCGTGGTCGACATGGCTGTTTGGGATGCGGTGGCCAAGATCGCCGGCGTACCGCTCTACAAGCACCTTGCCGGCGCCTATGGCGACGGCCAGCCCGACGACAGCGTCTTCGTCTACGCGGCCGGCGGTTACTACTATCCGGGCAAGGACGACAGCCAGCTGCAGGCCGAAATGCGCCGCTATCTCGACATGGGCTATTCGGTGGTCAAGATGAAGATCGGCGGCGCGCCGCTCGACGAGGACATGCGGCGGATCGAGTCCGTTCTCGAAGTGGTGGGCGGCGGCCAGCACCTGGCGGTGGACGCCAATGGAAGGTTCGACCTGGAGACCGCCTTGGCCTATGGCGAAGCGATGAAGAAATATGATCTGTTCTGGTATGAAGAGGCGGGCGACCCGCTGGATTACCAATTGCAGGCCGAACTCGCCAAGGCCTATCCGGGCGCCATGGCCACCGGCGAGAACCTGTTCTCGCACCAGGATGCGCGCAACCTAGTGCGTCACGGCGGCATGCGTCCCGACCGCGACTGGCTGCAATTCGACTGCGCGCTGAGCTATGGCCTTGTGGAATATCTGCGCACGCTCGAAGCGATCGGCAAGGAAGGCTTTTCAAGCCGCAACTGCATTCCGCATGGCGGCCATCAGCTCTCGCTCAACATCGCCGCCGGCCTCAAGCTTGGCGGCAACGAATCCTATCCCGAGGTCTTCAAGCCTTTCGGCGGATTTGCCGACGGCATCCGGGTCGAGAATGGGCGCGTCGGCCTTCCGGATGCGCCGGGCATTGGTTTTGAGCAAAAATCCGAACTGATCAAGACAATGCGCGAAATCACCGAGACCTGAGTACGCGGCGTTCGTCGCACCACAACCGAACGGAAGACACGCATGGAACCGACCACCACCGAAGACATCGCCGAGATCCGCCGCTCCGTCGCCGCGTTGTGCGAGCGCTTCGGCAATGAATATTGGCGCGAGCTCGATCGCGAGCGCAAATATCCCTCCGATTTCGTCAACGCCATGACGCAATCGGGGTTCTTGGGCGTGCTTGTGCCGGAAGCCTATGGGGGCGTCGGCCAGGGCCTGGTGGTGGCCGCCAACATTCTCGAAGAGGTCCATGCCTGCGGTGCAAATGCGGCCGCCATCCACGCCCAGATGTACACGATGGGAACGCTGCTCAGGCATGGCAGCGCCGCGCAGAAGGAGATGTGGCTGCCGAAGATCGCCACCGGCGAGATCCGGCTGCAGGCCTTTGGCGTGACCGAGCCGGCGGCGGGCACCGACACCACCTCGATAAGGACAACGGCCGAACGGCGCGGCGACACCTATGTGATCAATGGCCAGAAGGTCTGGACCTCCCGCGCCGAGCATTCCGATCTGATGATTCTGCTTGCCCGCACCACCCGCAAGGAGGATGTGGTCCGCCGCAGCGAAGGCCTGTCGGTGTTCCTGGTCGACATGAAGAAGGCGCTCGGCAACGGCATGACCATCAAGCCGATCCGCGCCATGATTAATCATTCCACCACCGAAGTTTTCTTCGACGATCTGGAGATCCCGGCCGATTGCCTGATCGGCGAGGAGGGCAGGGGATTCCGCTACATTCTCGACGGCATGAATGCCGAACGCATCCTGATTGCCGCCGAGTGCATTGGCGACGCCACCTGGTTCACCCGCAAGTCCACCAGCTATGCCAATGAGCGCGTGGTCTTCGGCCGTCCGATCGGCAAGAACCAGGGCGTCCAGTTTCCGATCGCCCGCGCCCATGCCGAGGCCGCCGCTGCGCGCCTGATGGTCTATCAGGCAGCGCACCTGTTCGATGCGGGCGAGCCCTGCGCGGCGGAAGCCAACATGGCCAAGCTCCTGGCATCGGAAGCCTCCTGGAAAGCCGCCGACACTTGCCTGCAGACCCATGGCGGCTTCGGTTTTGCCGAAGAATATGATGTCGAGCGCAAGTTCCGCGAAACGCGGCTCTACCAGGTGGCGCCGATCTCGACCAACCTGATCCTGTCCTATATCGGCGAGCATGTGCTTGGCATGCCGCGCTCCTATTGAGGTTGATGATGGCCGCGCAACCTTTCAAGGACCTCCTCGTCATCAGCATCGAACAGGCCGTCGCCGCGCCCTATTGCAGTTGCAAGCTGGCTGACGCCGGCGCCCGCGTGATCAAGATCGAACGTCCGGAAGGCGACTTCGCCCGCAATTACGACCGGCTCGCGGACGGCCATTCCTCCTATTTCGTCTGGCTCAACCGCGGCAAGCAATCGGTGGCACTTGATCTCAAGCAGCCCGCCGACATGGCAGTCTTGACGTCCATGCTGGCGCGCGCCGACGTGCTGATCCAGAATCTCGCCCGTGGCGCCATGGCGCGGCTGGGACTGGATGCGGAAAGGCTCAAGGCCGACCATCCGCGCCTGATCCAGTGCAACATCAGCGGCTTTGGCGAGACCGGCCCCTACAAGGACAAGAAGGCCTATGATCTTCTGGTGCAGGCGGAAGCCGGGCTGGCGTCGATCACCGGCACCGCCCAAGCGCCGGCGCGAGTCGGCGTCTCGGTCTGTGACATTGCCACCGGCATGTACGCCTATGCCGCGATCCTGGAGGCGCTGGCCGCGCGCGGCCTGACCGGGGAGGGCGCCATTCTGGATGTCTCGATGTTCGACGCCATGGCCGACTGGATGACCGTGCCGCTGCTGCAGACGCGCGGCAGCGGCGAGAACCCGCCCCGGCTCGGGCTCCACCATGCCTCCATCGCGCCCTACGGCGCCTATCGCTGCGGCGACGGCCGGGACGTGCTGTTTGCCATCCAGAACGAACGGGAATGGCTGCGATTCTGCGCCGAAGTGCTGGCCAGGCCGGATGTGGCGACCGATGCCCGGTTTTCAACCCCATCGGCGCGCACGGCCAATCGCCAGGCGCTCGACGCCATCATCCTTGAGGTGTTCGCGCAATCGACCGCATCCGGGATCCTCGCCAGTCTTGACGAGGCCCGCATCGCCAACGGCCTCGCCAACACGGTCAAGGACGTGCTGGTCCATCCGCATCTGCGGCAGATCGCGGTGGAAGCCGGAGACGACATTGTCGACATGCCGGCGCCGCCCGCGCTCCGGCGCGGTGAAACCAGATCCTTTGGCCCCGTTCCGGAACTCGACAGTGATGGCGACGCCATTCGCCGTGAATTCACGACGGGGACCGACATGCAAAATTCGAAGAAGGCAGATTGACATGAGCAATGACACCACCGCGCCCGCAAGCGATCCATGGGCCTCGCTGACCGGGCTGACGAGTGCGGCGAGCCGCTTTGTTGCCGCCCATCGCTATGAGGATCTGAACGCGGAGACCCTGCGGCTCGCCCGGCGCTGCATTCTCGATGGCCTGGCCGTGGCGCTCGCCGGCAGCGAGCAATCCGGCATGAAGCCGGTGGGCGACTACATCGCGAGCCTTGGCGGCGCGCCGCAGGCGCGCCTGCTTGGCAAGTCGGCCGCACGCGTGCCTGCCCATCTCGCAGCTCTCTGGGGCGGCACTGCGGGCCACGCCATGGACTGGGACGATACCCAGCTCGCCGAAGGCCCGGGACGGCCCTATGGGCTGTTGATGCACCCGACCATGCCGCCGCTGGTGGCCGCGCTTACCTTGTCCGATCTTTTCGCGCAGGAACAGGGCGCACCGGTGGACGGCAAGCGGCTCATCGCCAGTTTCACCGCCGGCTTCGAGGTGGGCTGCAAGATTGCCGAAGCGATCAATCCCGACCACTACATGCGCGGCTTCCACACCTCCGGCACCATCGGCACCTTTGCCGCCGCGGCCGCCGCGGCCCATATGCTGGGGCTCGACGAAGAGGCAACGGCCCGCGCGCTCGGACTTGCGGCCTCCATGGCCTCCGGCATTCGTGCCGGCTTCGGCACCATGACCAAGCCGATGCATGTCGGCCGCGCCGCCGAGAATGGGGTGACCGCCGCCTTGCTGGCGCGGTTCGGCATGTCGGCAAATCCGGAAGCGCTCGATGGCCGATGGGGCTATCTCGCCATCGCCGGACCGGGGGGCGATCCCGCCCTGGTGCGCGACCGCTTCGGCGCGCCGCACACCATGGAAAGCCCCGGCGTCAGCATCAAGCCCTATCCCTCCGGCGTGCTGACCCATCCGAGCATGGACGCGATGCTGTTCCTGATGCGCGAAAACGGCCTGAACGCCGCCGACATCAAATCCGTGACGCTGAAGGCCGGCAGCAACGTGCTCGGGCCGATCCGCTTCCGCATCGCCCGCACCGAGCTCGAAGGCAAATTCTCGTTTGCGTTCCTGCTTGCGGCCATCATTCTGGAAGGCCGCGCCGGCAAGGCGGAATTCACCGATGAATTCGTGCTGTCGGATGCCTGCCAGGACATGCAGGGCCGGGTGGAAACGGTCTTCGACCAATCGATCGAGGACATGGGATGGGACCGGATCCGCTCGAAGACTGAAGTGGTCACCCATGACGGTCGCTCCTTCGAGCGCTGGGCCGACGAGGCCTATCGCGGCAGCCCGCACAACCCCTTGTCGGATGCCGAACTTGAGGCAAAGTTCACCGACTGCGCCGCCGGACTGCTGTCCACCGAGCGTTCACGGCAGGTCTTTGACATGATCTGGAGCCTTGAGCATGCAGCCGATGCCGGACGCCTGTATGATCTTCTGGAGTGGGGATAGCCCATGACTGCGATCGGGCAAGACGCGGTGCAGGTTTTGGAAGACCGCGCCGACCTTCAGCGGGCGCGGTTGCTGCAATCGATCCTGCCCGTGCCGCGTTCGCTCGGGGATACATCCGAACTTCCCTTGCTCAGTCACTGGTGCCAGTTTCACCAGGCCGTGGTGCTGGCGGATGTCGGGCGGGATGGCCATCCCAGCGTGGGGGACTTCATCCCGGATACGGGTCTGCCGCGCCGGATGTGGGCCGGGAGCCGGGTTGAATTCCTGGCGCAGCTCCATGACGGAGCGGCGCTCAAGAAAGTCTCCACCGTCAAGGCGGTCACGCCGAAGGAGGGCCGCAGCGGTAAATTGTGCTTTGTCACGGTGTCCCACGAGATTTATGCCGATGACCGCCTGTCCATCCGCGAAGAGCAGGACCTTGTCTACCGTGAGGCGGCGGCGGGGAAAGCCGCAGCCATGCCCGCACCGGAGGAGGCCCCGCAAGACCCCCATTTCACCGATACGATCAGGCCCGACCCGGTGATGCTGTTTCGCTATTCCGCGCTGACTTTCAACAGTCACCGCATCCATTACGACCGCGAGCATGCCGTTCACGTCGAAGGCCATGGCGGTCTGGTAGTCCATGGCCCGCTGATCGCCACCTTGCTGGTTGACCTGCTCGGCCGCAACACAGCCTGGCGGCCTCTGCGCAACTTCACCTTCAAGGCGCTCAGCCCGCTCTATGATATCGCCCCGTTTGAGATATCAGGCCGTCTGCAAGACGCCCGCGCCACCCTCTGGGCGCATAGCGAGGCGGGCGGCCTTGCCGTAACGGCGCAAGCCGAATTCGCCTGAGTCCAAATGCGCGTCGGTAACCACTCCGCGAAGGCCGCTTCCATCTTCGGGGTTTAGGACAACGGGGTAGAACCTTTCGTCGCGAAAGGCGCTGGCGAAATTGGTGGTTGTCCCGTCACCCGGCTCGGCATTGATATCGAGAAAATCGACCTCGGCGCTATCCCGCATTTCTCTTTAGGTTTGCGCTGGAGTAGCTTGGTAGTGATACCACGGTCGGTGTTATCGATCAGATCTTTGGCACGATCGTCACGCGCAACGAAGTGATCTGGCTCGATGAGATCCGGGACGCCTACAACAACCCGGATCCGAATCTGACCACCAAAGCGCGCGTCAGCTTTATATCGCTCCAACCCCACCCCACGCTTCAACATCAGAAATTGCAGCTGAATTTCTGTTCGCCTCTGCCCGCATGCCCAGCTAAATTGCCCAGACGCTTTGATCTGATACTGTGGGCGCAAAGCATGGCGAGGAACGCATAACGGGATCACACTCACCCTAACCCTGAAGCTGGCAAACTCGGCCGCGGCATCGCGGTATTTCTTCGCGGTGCGGTCGGGCAGGGGCTTGGCGTTCTTTCCTCTGGCCCGGCGCCTCGCTTCCTCGTCGACAATTTCGTTGAAGGAAGCGCCGGCTTCAGGCTCGATGAACTCAGAAGCATCAGCCAATAACGGATGGGCTGGCTTCCCGTTGAAGTCCCCTTCGTCCCGCTCGACCTCCCGCTCCAAAGCCTCGTAGCCTGACACGCAGAGAGCTTGGGCAAGCCCTCGCCACTCGGCGGTTCCCTTCGCCGCATCGAAGTAGCCGGCGAAGACTGCGCGCTCAATGCGGTATCCGCTCAGCCTTTCCAGATCGTCGTCGCTCAGCTTGCCCGCGAAACCGCCCCGAAGCTCTTGCGCTCTATCGATATCCACGCCCATGCCGGCGTAACGGTGGTCATGGGCGCGAATTTCAGCATCGAAGTCGATCTGGCCCTGATGGTCGTGAAGGGCGATCTGCTGCGCTGTTAGGGGACGTGCAGGCCGTTGGCTTCGGGTGCCGGTCGCGTGCTCGAGATTCTGACTGGCAAGACCGATCTGCCGCTGGATCGCGGCGACGGCTGCGGCGTGCTTGCGAAGCGCCTCCCTCCGGCCGCCTCCGAGTTGGATCTCCAGCTCTGCTTTTCCGTCTACATAGGGACGCAATGGTTTCGGCACGACGACTCGCGCCGAAAACGCCCGATCCGTTCTTTCAAATGCCGAAGATTGCCTGCAATGCCTGAACCCGATTTTGTGACGCCGTTTGTGACATCAAAGTGGGGAATGTGCAGGCAAATCAACAGGTTTCAATGATTTCAAGGGGGTGGCGTGGTGGGCGATGAGAGACTCGAACTCCCGACATCCTCGGTGTAAACGAGGCGCTCTACCAACTGAGCTAATCGCCCCCAGTCAGGTGGCGCCTGCTTTAGGGGGTTCGTGGCGGTTCCGCAAGACAAAATCTTGCCTCGGCCCCGTCAAAAACGCTTCAGGCGCCCGGGCGCCAAGGATGCAGGGGCGCAAGGGCAGGCAGGTTTGCGGACAAGTTGCGACATTGTCGTTTTTCCTTCGCAATCTTGCTTGACACCTCCGGGCGAACGCCGTAATCAGCCGCTCACGGAACGGCGGTCAGCCACCGTTTCGATTGAAAGATGCGCGGGTGTAGCTCAGTTGGTTAGAGTGCCGGCCTGTCACGCCGGAGGTCGCGGGTTCGAGCCCCGTCACTCGCGCCATTTTTCAAACCATTGGGCCCTGGCCCAAGCCGCCCCACGGGGCATGCAGGACCGCCACTCATCCCGCTCAGGCATAGCTCAGTTTAAGCTGGCGCGCCGTGCGTCCCTCTGGACGCACAGGGGACACGCGCGGGCGATTGTCGGCGGTTGCGCCGCATCCCGGCTGCGCTCCGCCGGTGGAATCCCGGCCCCCCACTGGTCTCGTCGCACGACTCTTCGCCGCCCGGTGCGCGGCTTCGGGTCTTGTCCCGCGGCCTCAAGCGATTCTTTCCGGTCCGAATCCGCGGGTCAAACTGGCAAACCGTTGCATCCCTTGAAAGGGAATTGCAGTCAGACGCGACAATGGGCCGTGAAAGCTGGTACTAATGCGTCAAATCCCTCGCGCGCTCTTGCGCAGGGTGGCTGGCTGCGCTAACCACGCCGCGTTGCAACATGATTAGCCGCGCAGGCTGAGGGGCCGGCTCCAGATCTTCGGACAAGACCGGGGCTTCGACTGCAGCGGGTACAGGAACGGACGTCATGACGGAACTTCTGGGCGCATATGTACCGATCGCGATCTTTATCGGCGTGGCTCTGGTCATCGGACTGGCTCTGCTGATCGCGCCTTTCGCGATTGCCTACAAGGATCCCGATCCGGAAAAACTCTCAGCCTATGAATGCGGCTTCAATGCGTTTGACGACGCGCGCATGAAGTTCGACGTGCGGTTTTACCTGGTCTCGATCCTGTTCATCATCTTCGATCTGGAAGTGGCCTTCCTGTTTCCCTGGGCGGTGTCGTTCGGCGATATCGGCTGGATGGGTTTCTGGTCGATGATGGTGTTCCTGGGCGTGCTGACGGTCGGGTTCGTGTATGAATGGAAAAAGGGAGCGCTGGAATGGGAGTGACCAACACACCGATGGTGGCGCCCGCGCCCAAGGGAATCATCGATCCCAGCACCGGCAAGCCGGTGGGCAGTGACGACCGGTTCTTCGGCGAGGTCAACAATGAGCTCGCCGACAAGGGTTTCCTGGTCACCTCGACGGACGAACTGATCAACTGGTCGCGCACCGGATCGCTGATGTGGATGACATTCGGCCTCGCCTGCTGCGCGGTCGAGATGATGCAGATGTCGATGCCGCGCTATGACGCCGAGCGCTTCGGTTTCGCGCCGCGCGCCTCGCCGCGCCAGTCCGACGTGATGATCGTCGCGGGCACGCTCACCAACAAGATGGCGCCGGCGCTTCGCAAGGTCTACGACCAGATGCCCGAGCCGCGCTACGTGATCTCGATGGGCTCCTGCGCCAATGGCGGCGGCTATTATCATTATTCCTATTCGGTGGTGCGCGGCTGCGACCGGGTGGTGCCGGTGGACATCTACGTTCCCGGCTGCCCGCCGACGGCCGAGGCGCTGCTCTATGGCGTGCTGCTTCTGCAGAAGAAGATGCGCCGCACCGGCACGATCGAGCGCTAGGAGACATGATGACCATGATGAGCCAAGCCCTCACGGATCTGTCGGTCTACCTGAGCGAAGCCAAGGGCGATCTGTTCGACCGCGCCGAGACCGCCTGTGGCGAGCTCACGCTGATTGCGCAGCCAGCCACGCTGATCGAACTGATGACGTTCCTGCGCGACGATGCGCAGTGCCAGTTCGTGAGTTTCATCGATATCTGCGGCGTTGACTGGCCGGGTCGGCCCGAGCGCTTCGACGTGGTCTATCACTTGCTTTCGCCACGCCAGAATTTGCGCATCCGCGTCAAGGTGATGACGTCTGAAGACGTGGCGGTTCCGTCGCTCACCGCGGTCTATCCGGGCGCCGACTGGTTCGAGCGCGAAGCCTACGATCTCTACGGAATCCTGTTCACCGGGCATCCGGACCTGCGCCGCATTCTCACCGACTACGGTTTCGAGGGGCATCCGCTGAGAAAGGATTTCCCGCTGACGGGCTTTGTCGAGGTGCGCTATGACGACGGGCTCAAGCGGGTCGTCTACGAGCCGGTGATGCTCAAGCAGGAATTCCGCAATTTCGATTTTCTCTCCCCCTGGGAAGGCACCGACTACGTGCTCCCGGGTGATGAAAAAGCCAAGGGGTGAGGACGGGAACCATGAACGAACACAACGTCCGCAACTTCAACATCAATTTCGGCCCCCAGCACCCGGCGGCGCACGGCGTGCTGCGGCTGGTGCTGGAACTCGACGGGGAAATCGTCGAGCGCGTCGATCCGCATATCGGGCTGCTGCACCGCGGCACCGAGAAACTGATCGAGGCCAAGACCTACCTGCAGGCCATTCCCTATTTCGACCGGCTCGACTACGTCGCGCCGATGAACCAGGAGCATGCCTTTGCGCTGGCCGTTGAAAAGCTCGCTGGGGTGAGCGTTCCAAAGCGCGGTCAGCTGATCCGGGTGCTGTATTCGGAAATCGGCCGCATTCTGTCGCACCTGCTCAACGTCACCACCCAGGCGCTCGATGTCGGCGCGCTGACCCCGCCGCTGTGGGGTTTCGAAGAGCGCGAGAAGCTGATGGTGTTTTACGAGCGCGCGTCGGGATCGCGCATGCACGCGGCCTATTTCCGTCCCGGCGGCGTTCACCAGGACCTGCCGCATGCGCTGGTCGAGGATATCGGCAAGTGGTGCGACCCGTTCCTCAAGACCTGCGACGACATCGAAGGCCTGTTGACCGACAGCCGCATCTTCAAGCAGCGCAATGTCGACATCGCCGTCGTCAAGCTCGATGACGCCTGGGCCTGGGGCTTTTCCGGCGTCATGGTGCGCGGCTCGGGCGCCGCCTGGGACCTGCGCCGGTCGCAGCCCTATGAATGCTATTCCGAGCTCGAGTTCGACATCCCCATCGGCAAAAACGGCGACTGCTACGACCGTTACCTGATCCGGATGGAGGAAATGCGCCAGTCGGTCAGGATCATGAAGCAGTGCGTGAACATGCTGCTGGGCAAGGAAAAGACCGGACCGGTGTCGTCCACCGACGGCAAGATCGTGCCGCCCAAGCGCGGCGAGATGAAGCGGTCGATGGAAGCGCTGATCCACCATTTCAAGCTCTATACCGAGGGCTACCGGGTGCCCGAAGGCGCGGTCTATGCCGCCGTCGAGGCGCCGAAGGGCGAATTCGGCGTCTATCTCGTGTCGGACGGGACCAACAAGCCCTACCGCTGCAAGATCCGCGCGCCCGGCTACGCGCATCTGCAGGCGATGGATTTCATCTGCCGCGGCCATCAGCTGGCCGATGTCTCGGCCGTTCTGGGCTCGCTTGACATCGTGTTCGGTGAGGTTGACCGGTGACGCTGTTTGCAATGACCGCCATGTGCCGTGGCGTTGACACCATGACTAGGTCGCCCCGCGGCCAGGTCAAATAGGCCGGAAGAAAGACAAAAGAGCTCATCATGTCCGTTCGTCGACTTGCCGAAGACAGTGTCCAGCCCGCGGAATTCGCCTTCAACCGCGATTTCGCCGCCCAGGCGAAGGTGTGGATCAAGAAATATCCCAAGGAGCGGGCGCAGTCGGCGGTGATCCCGCTGTTGATGCTGGCGCAGGAGCAGGATGGCTGGGTGACCAAGCGCGCCATCGAGACGGTGGCCGACATGCTCGGCATGCCCTATATCCGCGCACTGGAAGTGGCGACGTTCTACACCCAGTTTCAGTTGAAGCCCGTCGGCACCCGCGCCCATGTCCAGGTCTGCGGCACCACGCCGTGCATGCTGCGCGGCTCGGAAGCGCTGATGGATGTGTGCCGCGCCAAGATCCACCCGGAACCCTTCCATCTCAACGAGAGCGGAACCCTGTCCTGGGAAGAGGTCGAGTGCCAGGGCGCCTGCGTCAACGCGCCGATGGTAATGATCTTCAAGGATTCCTACGAGGATCTCTCGCCCGAGCGGCTGGCCTACATCATCGAGCGGTTCGAAGCCGGCCGTCCCGGCGACATCACGCCCGGAACCCAGATCGACCGGATCAATTCGGCGCCGGCAGGCGGGCTGACCAGCCTTACTTCCGAGATGAAGTCGGCGAGCCATGGAGCGGCCAGGAAGTCCGGAGAATCCCGGTCACCGTCGGCCACCAAGGCCGGACGTCCGGACAGACCCACGACAGAGACCGAAACCGATTCTCCGGCCAAGGCGAAAGCCAATGTCGAGGCCCGGTCAGAAAACGCGGACGACGCTGTGGTGGCGCCGGGGATCACCGGCGCACGCAAGACGTCGGCAACCGCCGGGTCCAATGCGACGTCCCGCGTGGCATCGACCGCGAAATCGGTCACGCCCGGCCCGGTCACCACAAAGCCGGTGACCGAAGGCAACCCGACCATGGCCGTTGCCGCGTCGGCCAAGGGACGCACCGGATCGGCCGCGCCTGACGCTGCGGCGCCGCAGATCGACGACGAGAACCGTCCGGCAGGTATCGACAGGCCGGACAGTCCCGACGATCTCAAGCTGATTTCCGGCGTCGGACCGAAGATCGAAGGCATCCTTAATTCGCTCGGCATCTACACCTATGCGCAGGTTGCGGCATGGGAAAAGGCCGAGCGCGACTGGGTGGACGGCTATCTCAAATTCAAGGGCCGCATCGAGCGCGAGGATTGGGTCCGGCAGGCCGAGGCGCTGGCCAAGGGCGGCGAGGCCGAGTACATCAGGGTCTTCGGCAAGTCGCCGCGGTGAGGAACGCAAATGGCCGATGTCACCAATGAGCTGATCCACGAGGTTTTGAAGGGGATCAAGGATCGCCTTTCGAAAATCGAGGACAGCCAGGGTGACATTCGAGAAGAGTTGATTGGGGTTCGCTTACACATGCATGCCAAGCAGGGTGAAATTAACAGTATTCTTTCGCGCACCAGCGCGATCAAGAGCTGGTTGACCAAAATCGAGCGACGCCTTGACATCATTGGCGAACCCGCGGAGTGACGACCATGTTAGCTGACAAAGACCGCATCTTCACCAATATCTACGGCACTTACGACAAGTCGCTGAAGGGTGCGATGGCGCGCGGCCATTGGGACGGGACCAAGGACATCCTGGAAAAAGGCCGCGACTGGATCATCAACGAGATGAAGGCCTCGGGCCTTCGCGGCCGCGGCGGGGCAGGGTTCCCGACCGGGCTGAAATGGTCGTTCATGCCCAAGGAAAGCGACGGGCGTCCGCATTATCTCGTCATCAATGCCGACGAGTCGGAACCCGGCACCTGCAAGGACCGCGACATCATGCGCCACGATCCGCACACGCTGATCGAAGGCTGCGTCATTGCCGGCTTCTCGATGGGCGCGCATGCGACCTATATCTATGTGCGCGGCGAATACATGCGCGAACGCGAGGCGCTGCAGGCGGCCATCGACGAATGCTATGACGCAGGACTTCTGGGCAGGAACTCCAAGCTCGGCTACGACATGGATGTCTATGTGCACCATGGCGCCGGCGCCTATATCTGCGGCGAGGAAACGGCGCTGCTCGAAAGCCTCGAAGGCAAGAAGGGCCAGCCGCGGCTCAAGCCGCCATTCCCGGCCAATATGGGTCTCTACGGCGCGCCGACGACGGTCAACAATGTCGAATCGATTGCCGTTGCACCGACCATCCTGCGCCGCGGCGGCGCCTGGTTCGCGGGCATCGGCCGGCCCAACAACACCGGAACCAAGCTGTTCTGCGTCTCGGGCCACGTCAACACGCCATGCACGGTGGAAGAGGCGATGTCGATTCCCTTCCGCGAGCTGATCGAAACCCATTGCGGCGGCATTCGCGGCGGCTGGGACAATCTGCTGGCCGTCATTCCGGGCGGCTCCTCGGTGCCGATGGTGCCGGCCGCCGACATCATCGACACGCCGATGGATTTCGACAGCCTGCGCGATCTCAAATCGGGCCTTGGCACCGCCGCCGTCATTGTCATGGACAAGTCGACGGACGTGGTCAAAGCCATCTGGCGCCTGTCGGCTTTCTACAAGCACGAGAGCTGCGGCCAGTGCACGCCGTGCCGTGAAGGCACCGGCTGGATGATGCGGGTGATGGAGCGCATGGTCAAAGGCAATGCGCAGAAGCGCGAGATCGACATGCTGTTCGATGTCACCAAGCAGATCGAAGGCCACACCATCTGCGCGCTTGGCGATGCGGCGGCCTGGCCGATCCAGGGCCTGATCCGGCATTTCCGTCCCGAGATGGAAGCCCGGATCGATCAGTACACACGCAATGCCGTCCAGAGCCGCAATCAGCGGCTGGAAGCGGCGGAATAAGAGGCCCGCGCAGTCGGGCCCGGCAAGACAGGAAACGTCACAGGGGACGAGAGCCAACAGACGACTAAGGAGAGACTGATGTCGATGTTTTCTTTTCCCGCAGACATGACTACGAACGAGCTGATGAAATCAATGACCGCCATGACCGACTGGACCAGGACGGCAGACTTGCAAGTCTCGCCGCTGATGGTCTATCCGTTGGGCGCGGCGGCGGCGGCAACCGCTGTCGGTTTCGGCATTGCCGGTCAGATGACAGGGCTGATGATGGGCGCAATGCAGGGCGCCCTGCAAAGCCAGAGTGCGCTTCTGGGCGCGCATCCGGATCTGAGCTGGGTGGTTCCGACGCTGGCGGAAGATATTCCGCCGGAAGAGGACGAGGATCAGACAGGCCTTGCCGCAATGCAGCCGGTGGCGGAATCGAAGTCCGCCGATATCGTCGCGTTGACGCCCCCAGCTGCGGCTGCACCGGCAAAGCCCAAAGCCAAGGCGGCGAAAGCCGCAAAGGCCATGGCGGCGCCTGCCAGCAAGGCCGCAAGCAAGGCGGTCGAGGCCGCTCCTCTCAAGGAGGGAGCTGTGGCTGTGGTCGAGAAGCTGAAGTCGGACGCCGAAGTCGCAGCCGCGGTCGCCAGCGAGCCGGCGCCGGAATCAAAGCCTGCAAGGATCGCGCCCGCCGCGGCGCTGGAGCCGGAAGACTTTCGCCGCCCGGCGGAGATCGAAAGGCCCGAGACCCCGGACGATCTCAAGCTGATCTCAGGCGTGGGACCCAAGCTCGAGCAGGTGCTCAACGGGCTCGGCGTCTGGACCTTCGCGCAGATCGCCGCCTGGCAACCGGAAGAAGTCGCCTGGGTCGATGATTACCTGCAGTTCAGCGGCAGGATCGACCGCGACGACTGGATTGCCCAGGCCATTGAACTGGCAAAGGGCGGCGTGACCGCCGGTTAGACAATCAATGCCGGGCGGCCTGACCGCCGCCCGGCTTCGACACTTTCATGTCCCGACGCGGGATGGTACGCGGTCATCTCGACCGTTCGCAAAGGTAGGACTGCTTGCATGGCCAAGATCAAGGTTGATGGAAACGAGATCGAAGTGCCGGATCACTACACGCTGTTGCAGGCGTGCGAGGAGGCCGGCGCGGAAGTGCCGCGGTTCTGTTTCCACGAACGGCTGTCGATTGCCGGCAATTGCCGCATGTGTCTGGTCGAGGTGAAGGGCGGACCGCCCAAGCCTGCGGCTTCCTGCGCCATGGGCGTGCGCGACATGCGGCCCGGCCCCAATGGCGAGCCGCCGGAAGTGTTCACCAACACGCCGATGGTCAAGAAGGCGCGCGAAGGCGTGATGGAGTTCCTGCTCATCAACCATCCGCTCGACTGCCCGATCTGCGACCAGGGCGGCGAATGCGATCTTCAGGACCAGGCCATGGCCTTCGGCATGGACAATTCGCGCTACGCCGAGAACAAGCGCGCGGTCGAGGACAAATATATCGGCCCGCTGGTCAAGACGATCATGAACCGCTGCATTCACTGCACGCGGTGCGTTCGCTTCACCACGGAAGTGGCCGGCATTTCCGAACTCGGCCTGATCGGCCGCGGCGAGGATGCCGAGATCACCACCTATCTCGAGCACGCCATGAGCTCCGAGCTGCAGGGCAATGTCATCGACCTCTGCCCGGTCGGCGCGCTGACGTCGAAGCCCTACGCCTTCCAGGCGCGCCCCTGGGAACTCACCAAGACCGAATCGATCGACGTGATGGACGCCTGCGGCTCGGCCATCCGGGTCGACACGCGCGGACGTGAAGTGATGCGGGTGATGCCGCGCGTCAACGAGGCGATCAACGAGGAATGGATTTCCGACAAGACCCGCTTCATCTGGGACGGTCTGCGCACCCAGCGCCTCGACCGGCCCTATGTCCGGCGCAACGGACGGCTGGAAGCGGCATCCTGGGGCGATGCCTTCGCAGCCATTGCCGCCGCTGTCTCCGCTGCCAAGCCGGAGCGCATCGGCGCGATCGCCGGCGACCTCGCGGCTGTCGAGGAAATGTACGCGCTCAAGGCGCTGATCAAGTCGCTCGGCTCCGTCAACATCGATTGCCGCCAGGATGGGGCAGCGCTCGATCCTGCGCTGGGACGCGCCAGCTACATCTTCAATCCGACCATCGAAGGCATCGAGGACGCCGACGCGATCCTGATCATCGGATCCAATCCGCGCCGAGAGGCCGCGATCTTGAACGCCCGGCTGCGCAAGCGCTGGCGCATGGGCGACCTGCCGATCGGCCTGATCGGCGAACAGGCAGACCTGCGCTATGCCCATGAGTATCTTGGCGCCGGTCCCGAGACGCTGATGGCGCTCGTGGACGGATCCAACAAGTTTGCAGCCAAGCTGAAGCGCGCCAAGAAGCCGATGATCATCATCGGCCAGGGTGCGCTGTCGCGGGACGATGGCGCGAGCATCCTCGCCAATGCCGCCAAGCTCGCGGACGCGATTGGCGCCGTCAGCGGCGACTGGAACGGATTTGCCGTGCTGCACACGGCTGCAGCGCGCGTCGGCGGCCTCGATCTCGGCCTGGTGCCGGGCGAGGGCGGTCTCACCGCGGCCGAGATGCTGACCGGCACGGACGTGCTGTTCCTGCTTGGCGCGGACGAGCTGGATTTCGCCACCAAGACCGCGGGCTTCACGGTCTATATCGGCACCCATGGCGACAATGGCGCGCATCATGCCGACGTGATCCTGCCGTCGGCCACGTACACGGAAAAATCCGGAACCTATGTGAACACCGAGGGCCGGGTGCAACTGGCCTACCGTGCCGCCTTCGCCCCGGGCGACGCGAGGGAAGACTGGGCTGTGCTCAGGGCGCTGTCGGACGTGCTGGGCAAGAAACTGCCCTATGATTCGCTCGTTGCCTTGCGCGCAGCGCTTTATGCCGAGTATCCGCATTTTGCCGAAATCGACATGATTTCCACTGCTGACGGCGGCGCAATTGCCGAGGTTGCGAAGAAAGCGGGCAAAATGGGCAAATCGGCGTTTGCGTCACCGGTCAAAGACTTCTATTTGACCAACCCGATCGCACGCGCTTCGGCGGTGATGGCTGAATGCTCGGCTCTGGCGAAGACCGCCAAGGCCGTGGCGGCGGAATAGGGGCGGGAAACATCATGGACGGTTTCATCTCAACTTATGTCTGGCCCGGGGCCATCATGCTGGGGCAGTCGCTGCTCCTGCTGTCGGCGCTGCTGATCTTTGTTGCCTATATTCTCTACGCCGACCGCAAGATCTGGGCTGCCGTGCAGCTGCGCCGCGGCCCGAATGTGGTCGGGCCCTGGGGCCTGTTCCAATCTTTCGCCGACCTGCTCAAATTCGTGTTCAAGGAGCCGGTGATCCCCTCGGGCGCCAACAAGGGCGTGTTCCTGCTGGCGCCGCTGCTGGCGGTGACGCTTGCGCTTGCGACCTGGGCCGTGATTCCGGTGAGTGCCGGGTGGGTGATTGCCGATATCAATGTCGGCATCCTGTTCGTGTTCGCCATCAGTTCGCTGGAAGTCTACAGCATCATCATGGGCGGCTGGGCTTCGAACTCGAAATATCCGTTCCTGGGCGCGCTGCGCTCGGCGGCCCAGATGGTGTCCTACGAAGTCTCGATCGGCTTCGTCATCGTCGCCGTCCTGCTCTGCGTCGGCTCGCTCAACCTCACCGACATCGTCATGTCCCAGGCCAATGGCGTGGGCACCCGCGTGGGCCTGCCGAACTCGCTGTTTGACTGGCATTGGTTCGCGCTGTTCCCGCTGTTCGTGATCTTCTTCATCTCGGCTCTGGCCGAGACCAACCGCCCGCCCTTCGATCTGCCCGAGGCGGAATCGGAGCTGGTCGCGGGCTTCATGGTGGAATACGGCTCGACGCCCTACATGATGTTCATGCTCGGCGAGTACGCGGCCATCGTGCTGATGTGCGCGCTGACCACGATCCTGTTCCTGGGCGGATGGCTGCCGCCGCTCGACGTGTGGTTCCTCAACTGGGTGCCGGGCATCATCTGGTTCGTGCTCAAGGTCTGCCTGGTGTTCTTCATGATCTCCATGGTCAAGGCCTTCGTGCCGCGCTACCGCTATGACCAGCTGATGCGGCTGGGCTGGAAGGTCTTCCTGCCGATCTCGCTCGCCATGCTGGTCATCGTCGCCTTCGTGCTCAAGCTCACGGGAACGGCGCCATGATCGCGATCCTCATCCATGCAACCTTCCGGCAGTTGCTGCCGGGCAAGAGCGGAGCCTGACATGGCCCTGGTTCAAGCCGCAAAATCCGTGTTCCTGAAGGAATTCGTCAGCGCCTTCTTCATGTCGATGCGCTATTTCTTCGCGCCCAAGGCGACGCTGAACTATCCCTTTGAAAAGGGACCGGTGAGCCCGCGCTTCCGTGGCGAACATGCGCTCAGGCGCTATCCGAACGGCGAGGAACGCTGCATCGCCTGCAAGCTGTGCGAAGCCATCTGCCCGGCCCAGGCGATCACCATCGAAGCCGGGCCGCGCCGCAATGACGGCACGCGCCGCACGGTCCGGTACGACATCGACATGGTCAAGTGCATCTATTGCGGCTTCTGCCAGGAAGCCTGCCCGGTCGACGCCATCGTCGAGGGGCCGAATTTCGAATTCGCGACGGAGACGCGCGAGGAACTCTACTACGACAAGGACCGGCTGCTCGCCAATGGCGACCGCTGGGAACGGGAACTCGCCCGCAATATCGCGGTCGATTCGCCCTACAGGTAAGACATCGTAACGGCGCGCGATCGTTGCGCGGCGTTTTCAAACCAGACGCGGGGGCAGGGGACGGCTTGGGCCAGACCCTAACCTCAATCGGGACAGGAACACGGGGTTCCTGATGCTCGGGGGAAAGACGAAAAGGCGCCGATCATGGGTCTGCAGGCTCTGTTTTTCTATTTGTTTGCCTTCGTGGCAGTGGCATCCGCTTTCATGGTGATCGCGGCGCGCAATCCGGTGCATTCCGTGTTGTTCCTGATCCTCACCTTCTTCAACGCGGCGGGGCTGTTCCTGCTCACCGGCGCCGAGTTCCTGGCGATGATCCTGCTGGTGGTCTATATCGGCGCGGTGGCGGTGCTGTTCCTGTTCGTCGTCATGATGCTGGATGTGGACTTTGCCGAGATGAAGTCCGGCGCGCTCGACTATGCGCCGATGGGCGCGCTGGTGGGCATTATCCTGGCAGTCGAGTTGATCGTGGTGGTGGGCGGCAATACCTTCTATCCGGCCGCTGCGGGCAGCGGCGCCAGCCCGATCCCGGCCTTGAGCGAACGCACCAACACCGAAGCGCTCGGCGACGTGCTCTACACCGACTTCATCTTCTACTTCCAGATCGCAGGCCTTGTGCTCCTGGTGGCCATGATCGGGGCCATCGTGCTGACGCTCAGGCATCGCGAAAATATCAAGCGGCAAGACATCTCCCGTCAGGTCGCCCGGACGCCGGAGACCGCCGTCGAGGTGGTCAAGGTCAAGCCGGGCCAGGGCATTTGAACGCAGGGATGTGAAGGAAAAAGCGAATGGAAATCGGACTCTCCCACTACCTGACGGTCAGCGCGATCCTGTTCACGCTCGGCATTTTCGGGATCTTCCTGAACCGCAAGAACGTGATCATCATCCTGATGTCGGTCGAGCTCATCCTGCTTGCCGTCAATCTCAACATGGTGGCCTTCTCGATGCACCTGAATGACATTGTCGGCCAGGTCTTCGCCCTGCTGATCCTGACGGTTGCCGCAGCCGAAGCGGCGATCGGGCTCGCCATTCTCGTCGTCTTTTACCGGAACCGCGGCTCCATCGCCGTGGAAGACGTCAACATGATGAAGGGCTGAGACAGCCATGTACCACGCTATCGTCTTTCTTCCTCTCATCGGCGCGCTGATCGCGGGCTTCGGCGGCCGCGCGATCGGCGCTAAGGCGTCGGAATATGTCACCACGCTGTTCCTGATCGTCGCGGCGTTGCTGTCCTGGGTGGCCTTCTTCTCCATCGCCATCGGTGATGGCGAGACGGTGCGCATCCCGGTGATGCGCTGGATCGACTCGGGCTCGTTCAGTGTCGATTGGGCGCTGCGCGTCGATACGCTGACGGCGGTGATGCTGGTGGTGGTCAACACCGTGTCGTGCCTCGTGCACGTGTATTCGATCGGCTACATGCATCACGACCCGCACCGGCCGCGGTTCTTCGCCTATCTGTCGTTCTTCACTTTCGCCATGCTGATGCTGGTGACCTCGGACAACCTGCTGCAGATGTTCTTCGGCTGGGAAGGCGTGGGCGTGGCGTCCTATCTGCTGATCGGCTTCTGGTACAAGAAGCCGTCCGCCAATGCCGCGGCGATGAAGGCCTTCATCGTCAACCGGGTCGGCGATTTCGGCTTCCTGCTCGGCATCTTCGGCCTGTTCGTGCTGTTCGGATCGGCCTCTTTCGACACGATCTTCGCAAGTGCTGCCGAATACCTTCCGGCGGAAGGCGCCGAGACGGGGGAAGCGGTGCTGACCCTGTTCGGCATGCAGCTCGACAAGGCCCATGCGCTGACCGGCGTCTGCCTCCTGCTGTTCATGGGCGCCATGGGCAAGTCGGCGCAGTTCCTGCTGCACACCTGGCTGCCCGACGCGATGGAAGGCCCGACGCCGGTGTCGGCGCTGATCCATGCCGCGACCATGGTGACCGCAGGCGTGTTCCTGGTGGCGCGCATGGCGCCGGTGTTCGAACAGGCGCCCGATGCGCTGGTTGTCGTGACCTGGATCGGCGCCATCACCGCCTTCTTCGCCGCCACCGTCGGCCTGGTGCAGAACGACATCAAGCGGGTGATCGCCTATTCGACCTGTTCGCAGCTCGGCTACATGTTCGTCGCACTCGGCATCGGCGCCTATGGCGGCGCGATCTTCCACCTCTTCACCCACGCCTTCTTCAAGGCGCTGCTGTTCCTTGGCGCCGGCTCCGTGATCCATGCCGTTTCCGACGAGCAGGACATGCGGCGCATGGGCGGCCTGCGCAAGAAGATCCCGATGACCTACTGGATGATGATTATCGGCACCATCGCGCTGACCGGCGTCGGCATTCCCGGTACGCTGATCGGCACGGCCGGCTTCTTCTCCAAGGATATCATCATCGAATCGGCCTATGTCGCGCACAATTCCGCAGCGGGTGTCGCCTTCGGGCTGCTGGTCATCGCGGCCTTGTTCACCAGCTTCTATTCCTGGCGGCTGATCTTCATGACCTTCCACGGCAAGCCGCGGGCATCCGCCGACGTCATGCATCACGCGCATGAATCGCCGATGGTGATGCTGGTGCCGCTGTTCATCCTGGCCGCCGGCGCGTTGTTCAGCGGTGTCCTGTTCAAGGAATTCTTCTTCGGCCACAACTATGCCGAATTCTGGAAGGGCGCGCTGTTCACGGCTGCGGAGAACGAGATCCTCGAGGAATTCCACCACGTGCCGCTGTGGGTCAAGCTGAGCCCGTTCGTGGCCATGCTCATCGGCCTTGCGACCGCCTGGTTCTTCTACATCCGCTCGCCCGAAACACCCAGGAGGCTGGCCGAGGATCACCAGATCCTCTACCGGTTCCTGCTCAA
Organism: Hoeflea sp.; assembly: GCF_014359905.1. GTDB lineage: Bacteria > Pseudomonadota > Alphaproteobacteria > Rhizobiales > Rhizobiaceae > Hoeflea. Next base: position 35,927 of record NZ_JACIYP010000036.1, read on the forward strand.
CAAGTGGTATTTCGACGAGCTCTACGACTTCCTCTTCGTCCGCCCTGCAAAATGGCTCGGGTCGTTCCTGTGGAAACAGGGTGACGTCCGCACCATCGATGGCTACGGCCCGAACGGCATCGCCGCGCGCGCCCAGGACATCACCGGATGGGTTGTCCGGCTGCAGACCGGATATCTTTACCACTATGCCTTCGTGATGCTGATCGGAATTGCAGCGCTTGTCACATGGATGATGCTCGGGAGTGCATTCTGATGACCGATTGGCCACTTCTGTCAGTTGTCACCTTCATACCGCTGATCTGCGTGCTGTTCCTGCTGCCGATCAAGGATGATACCGAGATCGGGCGGCGCAACATCCGCCAGGTGGCGCTGCTCGGCACCACCGCGACCTTCATCATGTCGCTGCTGATCTGGGCGAATTTCGATGTCTCCGATCCGGGCTTCCAGATGGTGGAAAGCATCGAACTTGCGGGTTCGGGCTTCTCCTATGCGATGGGCGTCGACGGCATTTCGATGCTGTTCGTGATCCTCACCACCTTCCTGATGCCGCTGTGCATCCTTGCCAGCTGGAAGTCGGTCCAGACCCGCGTGCGGGAATACATGATCGCCTTCCTGGTGCTGGAGACCTTGATGATCGGCGTGTTCTGCGCGCTCGATATCGTGCTGTTCTACGTCTTCTTCGAGGCGGGCCTCATTCCGATGTTCATCATCATCGGCGTGTGGGGCGGCAAGCGCCGGGTCTATGCCAGCTTCAAGTTCTTCCTCTACACGCTCGCGGGCTCCGTGCTGATGCTGCTCGCGATCATGGCGATGTTCTGGGATGCGGGCACCACCGACATCAGGCTGCTGCTGGCGCATGACTTCCCGGCCGGGATGCAGACCTGGCTGTGGCTCGCCTTCTTCGCCTCGTTTGCGGTGAAGATGCCGATGTGGCCGGTGCACACCTGGCTGCCGGACGCCCACGTGGAAGCGCCGACCGCGGGCTCGGTCATTCTGGCGGGCATTCTCCTGAAGCTCGGCGGCTACGGCTTCCTGCGTTTCTCGCTGCCGATGTTCCCGCTGGCCTCGGCCGATTTCGCGCCGTTCATCTTCACGCTGTCGGTGATCGCGATCATCTACACCTCGCTGGTGGCGCTGATGCAGGAAGACATCAAGAAGCTGATCGCCTATTCGTCTGTGGCGCATATGGGCTTTGTGACCATGGGGATCTTCGCCGCCAACCAGCAGGGCGTGCAGGGCGCGATCTTCCAGATGCTGAGCCACGGGCTGATCTCTGGGGCCTTGTTCCTCTGCGTCGGCGTCGTTTACGACCGGTTGCACACGCGTGAGATCTCGGCCTATGGCGGGCTGGTCAACAACATGCCGAAATACGCGGTGGCGTTGATGATCCTGACCATGGCCAATGTCGGGCTTCCCGGGACGTCGGGCTTCGTCGGCGAATTCCTGACGCTGATCGGCGTGTTCCAGGTCAACACCTGGGTGGCGGCCTTTGCCGCGACCGGCGTGATCCTGTCGGCGGCCTATGCGCTGTGGCTTTATCGCCGCGTCGTCTTCGGTGCGCTGGAAAAGGAAAGCCTGAAGGCGATGCTCGACCTGTCTCGCCGCGAAAAGGTGATCCTCTATCCGCTCGTGGCGCTGATAATCCTCTTCGGTGTCTATCCGGCGCCGATCTTTGATGTGACGGCAGCTTCGGTTGACGCGCTCATTAACAATTACACAGCTTCGCTGCAGGCAGCGCGCGATCTCGCGCTGTCGGTCAACTGAGCTACGGAGACTGCGGGACCATGACGCCAGAGATACTCACAACTAGCCTACAGCTTTCCGTGCCCGAGCTCATGCTGGCCGTCGGCGCCATGGTGCTCCTGATGATCGGCGTGTTCTCCGGCGAGAAATCGGTGACGCTGGTCAATGGCCTGGCGGTGGCGCTGTTGATCATGGCGGGCCTTGTGCTGGTGCTGCTCACGGAAAACGGCGAAGCCTTCAACGGCGCGTTCCTGTCCGATCCCTTCGCCCGGTTCATGAAGGTTCTCACGCTGATCGGTTCGATCACCGCGATGGTAATGACCGTGGGCCACGCCAAGGCCGAGCGGATCGACAAGTTCGAGTTCCCGGTGCTGATCGTGCTGGCGACGCTCGGCATGATGCTGATGATCTCCGCCAATGACATGATGGCGCTCTATATGGGGCTCGAGCTGCAGTCGCTGGCGCTTTACGTGGTCGCCGCGATCAACCGCGACAGCCTGCGCTCGACCGAGGCAGGGCTGAAATATTTCGTGCTCGGCGCGCTGTCCTCGGGCATGCTGCTCTATGGCATATCGCTGGTTTACGGCTACACCGGCCACACCGGCTTTGACGAGATCGCTGCGGCGATCGCCGGCGGCGAACGCTCGCTCGGCCTGATCTTCGGCCTGGTGTTCCTGCTCGCGGGCATTGCCTTCAAGATCTCCGCCGTGCCGTTCCACATGTGGACGCCGGATGTCTATGAAGGCGCGCCGACCCCGGTGACGGCGTTCTTCTCGGCAGCCCCGAAGGTGGCCGCCATGGCGCTGTTTATCCGCATCGTCATCGTCGCCTTCGAGCCGGTGACGCTCGACTGGCAGCAGATCGTCGTCTTCATCTCGATTGCCTCGATGGTGCTTGGCGCCTTTGCGGCGATCGGCCAGAAGAACATCAAGCGGCTGATGGCCTATTCGTCGATCGCCCATATGGGCTTTGCGCTTGTCGGGCTTGCCGCGGGCAGCCAGGCCGGCGTGCGCGGCGTGATCCTCTACATGCTGATCTACATGGTGATGACGCTCGGCACCTTCGCCTGCATTCTGGCCATGCGCCGCAAGGAAGACGGCAATGTCGAGCAGATCGACGATCTGGCGGGCCTGTCGTCGACCAATCCGTTCATGGCGCTGATGCTGACGATCCTGATGTTCTCGCTCGCCGGCATTCCGCCGCTGGCAGGCTTCTTTGCCAAATATTTCGTCTTCGTGGCGGCGATCGAAGCCAAGCTCTACGGCCTCGCGATTATCGGCGTCCTGGCCTCGGTGGTGGGCGCTTACTACTATCTCAGGATCATCAAGATCATGTGGTTTGACGAGCCGTCAGGCTCGTTCGTGCCGGTGGCGGGCGAACTCAAGCTGGTGTTCGGCATTTCCGGTCTGTTCGTGCTGTTTTACGTGGTGGTCTCCAACCCCCTCGGTCTCGCAGCCGACGTTGCCGCCAAGACATTCTTCTGAGATGCCGCGGCGGGCGGCATGAAGGAACCGGAGTTCCGGCACATCGAATTGGGGGATGTGTCCTCCACCAATGCCGAGTGCATGACATGGGCGCGGGCAGGCGACGCCGGCCGGGTATGGATCACGGCCGCGCGGCAGACCGGCGGCCGCGGCCGCAGGGGCCGGATCTGGATATCCGAGCCGGGCAACCTATATGCATCACTTCTGCTGATTGATCCGGCGCCGTGGGAAAGCATGGCGAGCCTGCCGCTTGCGGTGGCCCTTGGCGTGCATGACGCCATTTCTGCGCTGTTGCCGGGCGATATGGACAGGCTTCGGATCAAATGGCCCAATGATTTGCTGATTGAAGGGTGCAAGACCGCGGGCATCCTGATAGAAACCGAGCAACTCAAGGATGGCCGCCGGGCGGTGGTGATCGGTTGCGGCGTCAATATCGGTCACAAGCCCGAGACCGGACTGTATCCGGCGACATGCCTGGCAGACCAGGGCAGTTCCGCCACTCCGCAGGAGCTGTTCGCGCGCCTGGTGGTGAGCATGGACGGGCGGCTTGCCGACTGGAATCAGGGCCGCGGGCTTTCAGGCATTCGAAACGCCTGGATAAGCCGCGCCGAAGGAATTGGAAAGCCGGTGACGGTGAATTTGCCGGACCGGCACATCCACGGTCTGTTTGAAGAAATTGACGGCGAGGGCAGGCTGATGCTGTTGCTGGCGAATGGTGAAAGACAGGCAATCGCCGCGGGCGACGTGTTTTTTGCCTGACGATGCCGCATGATTTTCACCCCGGGCCGGGTCTGTCCGGGGTGAAAACCATGCAGCATGACGAATGAAGACCTCCGTGGCCCTGGCGCATTGACTGCAATGCGCGGCGCCATCATGACATGATCAGACAGGACAATTGATGACACAAGACCAGGATCTCGTATTCCTCCCGCTCGGCGGCGTCGGCGAAATCGGCATGAACCTCGCGCTTTACGGCTATGGCTCGCCCAAGAAACGCGAGTGGATCATGGTCGATTGCGGCGTGACCTTTCCGGGACCGGACCTGCCGGGCGTCGATCTCATCCTGCCCGACATCGATTTCGTCAAGAGTCTGGGCAGCCAGCTCAAGGCGATCATCATCACCCATGCCCATGAGGACCATTACGGCGGCCTGGCGCAGCTCTGGCCGCAGTTGAAGGCGCCGGTCTATGCATCGGCCTTCACGGTCGGCATGCTGGAAGCCAAGCGCGCCTATGAGCGCACCCGCGCCGAGGTGCCGGTCAATGTGTTCAAGGCGGGCGAACGGTTCACCGCCGGACCCTTCGAGATCGAGCCGATCGCAGTCAATCACTCCATCCCGGAGCCGTTTTCGCTGGCAATCGGCACGCCGCTCGGCAAGCTCATTCACACCGGCGACTGGAAGATCGACATGACGCCGTCGCTCGGGCCGCTGACCGACGAGAACCGGTTCCGGCAGTTGGGCGAGGAAGGCATCCTCGCCATGATGTGCGATTCCACCAACGCCATGCGCGACGGGATTTCGCCGTCGGAGAAGGAAATCAGCGCCGGTCTCCGCGGCGTCATCGAACAGGCCGAGGGCCGGGTGGCGATCACAACGTTCTCGTCCAATGTCGGGCGCATCCGCTCGATTGCGGAAGCGGCGCGCGACGCCGGCCGCGAAGTCCTGCTGCTCGGCAGTTCGATCAAGCGCGTGGTCAATGTCGCACGGGACCTCGGCATGATGGAGGGCATCCCGGAATTTCTGGCCGAGGATGAATTCGGCTATATTCCGCGCGACAAGGTGGTGATCATCCTGACCGGCAGTCAGGGCGAACCGCGCGCGGCGCTCGCCAAGCTGTCCCGCGACGAGATGCGCAATGTCGCGCTGGCCTCGGGCGACACCGTGGTGTTTTCCTCGCGCGCCATTCCCGGCAACGAGAAGGGTATCATCGACATCAAGAACGGCCTGATCGAGCAGGGTGTCAAGATCGTCACCGATCAGGACGCGCTGGTGCATGTGTCGGGCCATCCGCGGCGCTCCGAACTGGTGCAGATGTATGATTGGGTCAAGCCGCAGATCCTGGTGCCGGTGCACGGCGAAGCGGCCCACCTGGTGGCGCAGGCGGAACTGGCGCAGGACTCAGGCATCAAGATCACGCCGAAGGTGCGCAACGGCTCGATCCTGCGGCTGGCGCCCGGCACGCCGGAAGTCATCGGCACGGCGCATCACGGTCGCATCTACAAGGACGGCAACCTGCTCGGCGATATCGACGAACTGGGCATCTCCGAGCGGCGCAAGCTGTCGTTTGCGGGCCATGTCGCGGTCAATGTGGTGCTCGACCAGCGTTTCGAATTCCAGCGCGATCCGGTGGTCTCGGCCATCGGCCTGCCGGCCATGGACGGCGAGGGCGACGACATCGAGGACATTCTCTATGATTCGGTGCTTGGCGCGGTCGAAAGCATCCCGCGCGGACGGCGCAAGGACCTCGACGGCGTGCGCGAGGCAATTCGCCGCTCTGTTCGCGCCGCCGCAAACGAGGTATGGGGCAAGAAGCCCGTCGTGACGGTGTTTGTCATCAAGGTGTGAGGGGACGACCATGCTTGGACGCCTGAACCATGTCGCCATCGCGGTGCCCGATCTTGAAGCCGCGAGCGCCCAGTACCGCACCATGCTGGGCGCTCAGGTGACGGAGCCGCAGCCGCTGCCCGAGCACGGGGTCACCGTGGTCTTCGTCATGGTGCCCAACACCAAGATCGAACTGCTCGAGCCGCTGGGCGAGGGCTCGCCGATCGCGGCGTTTCTGGAAAAGAACCCGTCAGGCGGCATGCATCATGTCTGCTACGAGGTCGATGACATCCTGGCGGCGCGCGACCATCTCAAAAACGAGGGCGCGCGAGTGCTCGGCGACGGCGAACCCAAGATCGGCGCGCACAACAAGCCTGTGCTTTTCCTGCATCCGAAGGATTTCAACGGCACGCTGATCGAACTCGAACAGGCCTAGGAGCATCCGTCATGGGTTTTGGCACCGGTTTTGCGATCTATTTCATCATCTGGTGGGTGGTGCTGTTCACGGTGCTGCCGTTCTCGGCGCGCAGCCAGGCGGACGAGGGCGAGGTGACGCTGGGGACCACGCACAGCGCGCCCGCCGATTTCCGGTTCTGGCCGGTCTTCTGGCGCACGACGCTGATATCGGCCGCGGTGTTCGGTCTCTATTTCCTGGTCACCGAGGTGGGCGGCTATTCGCTTGACGATCTGATCGCGCTGTCGCCTGATTTCAGGTCCTGAGAAAGACGACCAATCCTTCATGGAACGATGCGCTGGCTTTCCCGTTGGGGAGAGAAGCGTGATGAATCCATGGAGGACTGTGATGACTGACAAGACCGACAAACCCGGCCGCCTGACCGAGGCCGACCTTGCCCAGGACAAGATGGGCGACAACGCGCTGCAGGGCAATGACCAGGCCTCGGTGCACAACCAGCGCCAGGCCGTGCCGGACGTCAGGAAGAAGCCCGACGACAGCGTCGAGGACAGTCTTGAAAAGATGGACAAGGACGTCCGCGCGAAGCGCGAGCTCGGCAAGGGCGCGGGCAAGTAATCCCGGCCGTCGAGATCAGGTCTGCCCGGTTATGTGCGGGCAGACTTACATATCCCGTCAGAACAAATGCAAAAAAAAACAAGGCACATGGCCTTGTTGTTCAGGTGTCGCGTGATCTGCTTCCCGGTTGCCCGGGGGCTGCGAACAAAGCGCGCCTGAGATCCTATCCTCCCAAGACTTTGACCGCGAAATGAGCATTATCCCGTGGGAAATGCCTCTTTAGTGAGCTTTATTTAGCTCAATCAAATGGGCTTGTCACGCGTTTTGTGACATCGATGTGGCAATCGTGATCACAAAAGGAACATTGTCCTTTGCGCGGTCCGCAAGCGCCGTTGTAACGGGTTTTCTTTGCCTGGCGAAGCGGATATGAACGCTTGGCACGCCGTCCCTCATTTCGCCTGATTCAGCCTGCAAGGCTCGAGCAAACCGGATTATCCCATGCGTCTGTCCAAGTATTTTCTGCCCATCCTGAAAGAAAACCCCAAGGATGCGGAAATCGTCTCGCACCGCCTGATGGCGCGCGCAGGCATGATCAAGCAGCAGTCCGCCGGGATCTACTCCTGGCTGCCGCTGGGCAAGCGCGTGCTCGACAAGGTCTGCGACATCGTGCGCGAGGAGCAGAACCGGGCCGGCGCCATCGAGATCCTGATGCCGACGATCCAGCCCGCCGACCTCTGGGTCGAGAGCGGCCGCTACAACGACTACGGCGCCGAGATGCTGCGCATCAAGGACCGGCATGACCGGGCGATGCTGTTCGGCCCGACCAACGAGGAGATGGTCACCGACATCTTCCGCTCCTACGTCAAGTCCTACAAGGACCTGCCGCTCAACCTCTACCATATCCAGTGGAAGTTCCGCGACGAGCGCCGCCCGCGCTTCGGCGTCATGCGCGGCCGCGAGTTCCTGATGAAGGACGCCTATTCCTTCGATCTCGATTACGAATCGTCGCAGGCCGCCTACAACCGCATGTTCGTCTCCTACCTGCGCACCTTCGAGCGCTGCGGGCTGAAATCGATCCCGATGCGCGCCGACACCGGCCCGATCGGCGGCAAGCTCAGCCATGAATTCATCGTTCTGGCGGAAACCGGCGAAAGCCAGGTGTTCTGTCATCGCGATTTCGAGGGCTTTGCGGTTCCCGGCGCCGACATGAACTACGACGATGACGCGGCGGTCGCGGCCATCGTCGACAAGTGGACGACGCCGTTCGCCGCCACCGACGAGATCATGGAGAAGGAAGACTGGGCGCGCGAGGCCTGGGACAAGCTCGGCGAGGACTCCCGCGTCTCCGCCCGCGGCATCGAGGTCGGCCACATCTTCCATTTCGGCACAAAGTATTCCGAGCCGATGGGCGCGGTGGTGCAGGGACCCGACGGCAAGCAGCATCCCGTTTCGATGGGCTCCTACGGCATCGGTCCGTCGCGGCTGCTGGGCGCCATCATCGAGGCGTCGCATGACGAGAACGGCATCATCTGGCCCAGGGGCGTGGCGCCGTTCGATGTCGGGCTGATCAACATGAAGCCCGGCGACGCGGCGTGCGATTCGGCCTGCGAGAAGATCGAGACGGCGCTCGAGAATGCCGGGCTCGAGGTGCTTTACGACGACACCGACGAGCGCGCCGGGGCGAAATTCGCCAGGGCCGACCTGATCGGGCTGCCGCTGCAGGTGATCGCCGGCCCGCGCGCGGTGGCCGAGGGCAATGTCGAAATCAAGGTGCGGGCGACGGGCGAGCGCGAAACGCTGTCGATCGACGACGCCATCAACCGCCTCGCACAAGCCCGCTAGACGATTGTCCGGCGCAAAGGGAAGCCTCGCATGACCGATACGGACGCCGCCATCAGCGAAAGCCCGCCGACGCCGCCAACGCCATCGCCCTCCGCGCGTCCGTTTTCGGCGTTCGAGCGCATGGTGGCGTGGCGCTATCTCAAGTCGCGGCGCAAGGAAGCCTTCATCTCGGTGATCGCCGGGTTCTCCTTCGTCGGCATCATGCTCGGTGTCGCCACGCTGATCATCGTCATGGCGGTGATGAACGGCTTTCGCGGCGAGCTGATCACCCGGATCCTGGGCATCAACGGCCACATCGTGGTGCAGCCCATCGACCGCCCGCTCAATGATTACGATGCGCTCGCCACGCGGCTCAAGGGTGTCGAGGGCGTGAAGATGGCGATCCCGCTGGTCGAAGGTCAGACTCTCGCCTCGGGCGTGGGCGGCGCCGGCACCGGTGCGCTGGTGCGCGGCATCCGCGCCGAGGACCTGCAGGCGATGAAGATCGTGTCGGAAAACATCCAGTCGGGCGACATGGTCGGCTTCATTTCAGGCGAGGGCGTGGCGATCGGCTCGCGCATGGCGCAATCGCTGGGACTGAGCGCCGGCGACCTGATCACGCTGGTGGCGCCCGAGGGCGACGTCACGCCGTTCGGCATGACACCCAGGGTCAAGGCCTATCCGGTCTCGGCGATCTTCGAGGTCGGCATGTCGGAGTATGACAGCTCGATCATCTACATGCCGCTCGAGGAGGCGCAGCTCTATTTCAACGCCGAGGGGCTGGTGCAGTCGATCGAGATCTTCGTCGACAATCCCGACGACATCGACACGATGCGCCCGCGCATCGAGGCGGCGGCCGAGCGGCAGATCTTCCTCACCGACTGGCGGCAGCGCAACCAGACCTTCTTCTCGGCCCTGCAGGTCGAGCGCAACGTGATGTTCATGATCCTGACGCTGATCATCCTGGTGGCGGCGCTCAACATCGTCTCGGGCCTGATCATGCTGGTCAAGGACAAGGGCCGCGACATCGCCATCCTGCGCACCATGGGGGCGACCTCGGGCGCGGTGATGCGGATCTTCTTCATGACCGGGGCGGCGATCGGGGTCACCGGCACCTTCGCGGGCTTCGTGCTCGGCGTCGTCGTCTGCCTCAATGTCGAGCGCATCCGCCAGTTCTTCTCCTGGATCTCGGGCACGGCGCTGTTCAACCCCGAGCTCTATTTCCTCAGCCAGCTGCCCGCCGACATGGATTCGGGCGAGACCATCGTGGTCCTCGTGGTGGCGCTGGTTCTGTCCTTCATCGCAACCCTCATCCCCTCCTGGCGCGCGTCCAGGCTCGATCCGGTTCAGGCGCTCCGTTATGAATGATCAGGTGCGCATATCCGGCCAGCCGGTGCTTCAGCTCGTCGATGTCGGCCGGCATTTCCTGCAGGGCGACAACCAGATCTCGATTCTCGACGGGGCCAATTTCACCCTTGCCGCCGGCGAGACCGTGGCGCTGGTGGCGCCTTCGGGCACCGGCAAGTCGACGCTGCTGCATCTGGCGGGCCTGCTCGAGCGCCCCGACGAGGGCGACGTGATCGTCGACGGCGAGGCCTGCGGGCACCTGACCGACGACCGCCGCACGGCGATCCGCCGCTCCGAGATCGGCTTCGTCTACCAGTTCCATCACCTGCTGCCCGAGTTCACCGCGCTCGAAAACATCATGATGCCGCAGCTGATCACCGGCCTGTCCAAGGCGGATGCGAAGGAGCGCGCGGCGCAACTGCTCGACTACATGCGCATCGGCCACCGCGCCGACCACCGCCCGTCGGAACTCTCGGGCGGCGAACAGCAGCGCGTGGCCATTGCCCGCGCCGTCGCCAACGCGCCGCTCATCCTGCTCGCCGACGAACCCACCGGCAACCTCGACCCCGAAACCGCCGGCTACGTGTTCGAGGCGCTGGACGCGCTCGTGCGCCAGTCAGGGCTGTCGGCGGTGATCGCCACCCACAACCACGATCTCGCCAGCCTGATGGACCGGCGGGTGACGCTGGCGGATGGGAAGGTGGTGGAGGTTTAGGGGGCTGGTGAGGTGTAGGCTTGAGGGCCGGAATTTGGCGCCTGTCATGTTTGCGACGGATTATTTTGACATTGCCTTGGTCAACAGCTCGTTTAATGGATTTAGTGCGCCCCATTGCGCCTTTGCATTACTACGTTCGACTTTCGGCCAGTACTGTGACGAGAAATAAATCGCTGACTGCACGTAGGGAGAAACCAAGCCGCAGACAGCACTTAATGCTTTACGTCTAGCGGCATCACCGTATCTTCCAACGTAGATAGCTGCGACCGCCCTTGTAGCGTCGTGAACCGAGCCACTCTTCAAAATTTGAAGTGCCCTAGTCACTGGAGCACCGTCCAATGGTTCCTTGGTTGCAAGGGCGGCCAGAATTCACATTATCTGCCAGTCGTTTAAAGCCTGGTCATCAAGGCTCTGGCATAGAAAGCTGTAAATCTGCCCATCAGGCAGGATCTTCGAAAGGTAGGACACATAAATCTGGGTCATCGACGGCCGCTTCTTGAAAGCGTCGAACACGTGATCGACCGCGTAGTCCGATGAAGCCTTCGCGAATAGCGGCAGGCAAAAGCGCTCAATAGTCTCCTCATGCCCAGGATGGTCCGCAATAGCGTCAAAAAGAAACTTGGTGGCCTTTAGCTCAAGGTCATCATCGTCTTTTCCGGTGTCGTTATTCTCCTCTTCTTCATCATGATCGTCCTCCTCCCACTCTGATTGGAATCCATAGTCCGCATCGAAGTCCTCGTCGTCGATCTGATTGGAGATCTCTTCTACGGCCTCTTCAAAAAGTGCTTCAAGGTCCGGTTCCTCGGTATTCAACGCATTCTTGGGCATAATGACGGACTTCGCCTCGTTTAGCACCAAGTCATAACTACGGAGTTCTGGGATTAATTGCCTCATCAGTCGTTCAGCGGCATCGACGCTGCCAAGAAAAATATACATATCGTCGACATATCGCGCGGACGGAATATTTTGATCGGCAAGAAAGCGGTCGATGGGTTCCATGTAGAAATTTCCAAGAAGGTCGGACGGATAGATCCCTTGGATGATCCCCCTCGAACTCCGGTCACCCGTATATGCCGTCAGCACAGCGTCTAATCTCGTTGAATATTTATTAGGGTATCCAGCGTCTGAGAGGACATTAATCAGCGTGTGCTGGTTCAGCGATCCGAAAAAATTCGCAACGTCTATTTTCACTACGTACTTGTTTTTCTTGTCATCAGAGTATTTTGCCAATGACTTCTGAAGTTCTCCCCAACACACCCGGGTGGGTTTAAACATATTGGGAGAATCGCCATCG
>NZ_JACIYP010000360.1 GCF_014359905.1 Hoeflea sp.
ATTATCGCGAGGAATGCTGGCGTGAAGAGAACCATCGCTTCGTGGGCCAAGGTGCTTATGCAAAAGAGCGCGGTGCCAAGCCAGAGGAACGATGACTTCTCTCGCACGGCGCCGAGAGCATATAGAGAAAGACCGGAAAATGCTATCAGCTCCTTCCGAACGGATCCCTGAGGGTCTGCAATCCAAAATATGGTAAAGATTGCCGGAGAGGCTACTAGCAGTATCGATATTCGTGGATTGTGGAGTTTGGTGACAAGAAGACGAAAAGTTATGAAAAGAACTGCCAGAAGAGCTATTTGTATGACCGACACGACGAACAGGGGATTCAAGTCGACAAGATCACCAATTGATATGATGAATGACCCGAGGGGGCCTCGCCTTATGGATCCAGCTGCATTGTTAATCAGCCAATCGCCTTGCTTCCAGCTGTTTCCGCCTGCTATGTAATCATAAAGAACCCGGAGTGAAACATAAAGAAAGCCAAGTAACAGAATGCCGTCGCTTGCATATTTAAGGAAAGCGGGGAGCACTGAGGTGTGATCTGCCTTGGATTGCTCGCGCATCATATCTTCATGACCTTGAAAACTCGCTCCGGAATGTTACGGATGATAAGCATGATCAGGCGCCAGATCGGGCGCACGTAGATCACGTCCCTCTTTCGTTCGACAGCGCGAGCGATGGCATCAGCGACCTCGCTCGGGGCGGCGGTGAGCTTCGCAGGCAGGTCCATGCCTTCGGTCATTTGCGTCGCGACGAAACCGGGAAGGGCCGTCACGACATGGACGCCGCGTTTGGCGAGCCGGTTGCGCAGCCCTGAGAGGAAGGCGCTGAAGCCCGCTTTGGCCGAGCCATAGACGTAATTCGTGGCACGACCGCGCTCGCCCGCGACGGAACTGATGCCAACCAGGGTGCCGTTTCCGCGCTCGTCAAAGCTGTTTGCCAAGACCGCAAGGATGCTTGCCGGGCCTTCGTAATTGCTCCTCATGACACGGATGGAAGCCTGAATGTCGTGTTCGTTCTCCGCTTGCTTCCCCATCAATCCAACCGCACAGACTGCGATCTGCGGCAGTTGTGGAAGCCCCCTGACGAACGCTTCGTGCGTGTCCGTGGCCAGCGCATCGAACTCATGCAGGCTAACCGCAATCCGGTGGCGCAACTCCATATCGGCTTTCTCGGCCTCAAGACCGGCGGCGTTGCGTGCGGCCAGCTGTATAGGGTGCCCGAGCGAGGCGAACTTATGCGCTACGGCCTTGCCGATATCGGACCGCGCGCCAAGGATGAGAACGGGGGGCTTTGTCATAGGGCCAGCCTTTCTGATTGGGCCGACCTGAACCGGCTCGTGAAGCCTTGGCTGTTGCGGTGGGCATGGAAATCTGAAACGCGGGGGTCCGAAGCGCGCAGCGTCGCCGAACTCATCCGGCTGTCTTTCGCGAGGTAAATACGGCCGCCATAGTCGATCATAATCTGGTCAAGGCGATCAAGCAAGGCCAAGGTCCTAGGCGTGACGGGGAAGTCCAGCGCCAATGTGTAGCCCTCCATCGGGAAGGAGAATGCGCTCTCCTGTTTGCCGAACCGCTTGAGCACCGCAAGAAATGAGCCGGACCCGGCCTTGGCGATCTCGGCCAAGAGCGCAGTCAGCCCGGTTTCGGAGCGGTCCAAGGGTAAAGCGCATTGAAATTGGGCAAACCCCTTGCGGCCATAGATTCGGTTCCAGCCGAGTATCGCATCAAGCGGATAGAAGTAGCTATCCCAGTCCACCAGCTGCGCGCCGGTCTTGCGCGCCCCAGCCCAGTAGTAAAGGGCGTTGAAGCCGCGCATGGCGAGGCTGTTCAGAGTGAAGGCGGGGAAGTCGATCGGGACAGTGAACCTGCGCTTGGGCTTGATCTGGAAGGGTGCCTGCGCCTGTTGCGGAGACAGATCGTTTCGAGTGGCATGTTCCCCGAGCATGACCAGGGAACGGCCGAGATTGCTATTCGTCCCAAGGCAATCGATCCACGCCACTGAATAGGTCGCATCCTGTGTGGCCTCGAATGCGGCCATCGCGGCCTTGAGGTTCGGTGCCGCGATGGTGGTCTGGCGAATCCAGGCCGTCTCAACCGGGCGTAGGCGGATGGCTGCGCGCAGGATGATGCCGGTGAGACCCATGCCGCCCAGCGTATGGTCGAACAAGGCCGCATCGTCCTGCCGCGAGCAGCGGTGGATTTCGCCATCGGGCATCATCACGTCGATCCAGTCCACGCAGGCGCGGAAACTCCCGTCCTTGTGGTGGTTCTTGCCGTGGACGTCCGCCGCAATTGCGCCGCCCAGCGTGACGAACTTGGTTCCAGGCGTGACCATCGGGAACCAACCGCGGGACAGAAAGGCGGAAATGATGTCTCCAAGCAGCACTCCGGCTTCGGCGACAAGCTGGCCGGAGACGGGATGGAAGGCCAGCATCCGGTTGAGATGGCGCGTCTCGACGGTGGCGGAGATGTTGATGGCACTGTCCCCATAGGCCCGGCCGTTGCCGCGGGCGATCAGGCTTGGTTCGGACAGAACCAGTTCCCGCAGCGCATCCACGCTGCGCGGCGCATGCGTCCGAGCCTCCAGAACCGGATATCGCCCCCAGCCCGACAGCTTCATGTTGACGCCGCCAACCGTCGGCCGGTGAATACGAAGCGCCGATCGAGATTATACTTGACGACGTAGCCGACTGAGAGCCCCAGGATCGCGCCCAGTTCGCGCATCATTTCTGTC
>NZ_JACIYP010000361.1 GCF_014359905.1 Hoeflea sp.
AATTTCCTATTCCGACCCTCATGTGCCAGTCTTTCCGAAGATGCGTGAACACAAGTTCGACCTTTCTTCGATCGAACTTACCCCAAAAACCGTGGCCGGCTTTGACGCCGTCGTGCTGGCAACGGATCACGCGAAATTCGACTACGACATGATCCGCGCCAATGCGAAGGTCATCATTGACAGCCGCGGAGTTTATCGCACCCCGGCAGAAAACATTGTAAAGGCATGAAACCATGAAGAACTTTGCCCTCATTGGGGCCGCCGGTTACATCGCCCCCCGGCATATGAAGGCGATCCGCGACACCGGAAACGATCTGGTCGCCGCGATGGACGTGAACGACTCGGTCGGGATCATCGACAGCCACTTTCCCGACGCGCAGTTCTTCACTGATTTCGAACTCTTCGACGCCCATGTGAACGCCGAGCGCCGCGCTGGGCGCGCGCTCGACTATGTATCCATAGCCTCGCCGAACTTCCTGCATGCAGCCCACATGCAATGGGCCTTGCGCACCGGGGCGGACGCGATCTGCGAAAAGCCGCTGGTGCTGCATCCCGGACAGATCGACGAGCTTAAGGCGATCGAGGCCGAGACCGGTCGCAAGATTCACACCATCCTGCAACTGCGGCTGCACCCGGCGATCCTAGCCCTGCGTGATCGTGTGGCGGCAATGCCGAAGGATCGCAAGGCCGAAGTGGATCTGACCTATATAACCTCGCGCGGGAACTGGTATTTGAAAAGCTGGAAGGGCTTGACCGAGAAATCGGGGGGTATCGCCACCAATATCGGCGTGCATTTCTTCGACATGCTGCATTTCGTCTATGGCGCACTTCAGGAAAACATCGTGCATCTGAATACGCCAACCAAGGCGGCGGGGTATCTGGAGTATGAGCGCGCCCGTGTGCGCTGGTTCCTGTCGCTTGACGTGAATGATGTGCCCGCTGAAGAACAGGCGATGGGTAAACGCACCTTCCGCGCGGTTCTCTCCGATGGCGAGAGTGTAGAGTTTTCGGATGGCTTCACTGACCTGCACACGCGCAGTTACGAGGAAGTCCAGGCCGGGCGTGGTTTCGGGCTGGAGGAGAACCGCGTGGCAATCGAAACGGTGGCCCATATCCGCAACGCGCCTTTAGGGGCGGGCGGCGAGATGCATCCGTTCGTGGGGAAGGTGGGGTGAGCGTTTTTGTTCATCCCAGTGCGATCGTGGACGAGGGCGCACAGATCGGCGATGGCAGCCGCGTCTGGCACTTCGTGCATGTGTGCGCCGGGGCACGTATCGGGCAGGGCGTATCGCTTGGCCAAGGGGTGTTCGTCGGCAATAGGGTGATGATCGGCGACGGCTGCAAGGTTCAGAACAATGTCAGCGTTTACGACAACGTGACGTTGGAAGAAGGGGTATTCTGCGGCCCTTCCATGGTGTTCACAAACGTCCACAATCCGCGCGCCCTGGTCGAGCGAAAGGACGAGTACCGCGATACGCTGGTCAGGCGGGGGGCCAGCCTCGGCGCCAATTGCACCATAGTGTGCGGTGTCACCATTGGCGCATTCGCGTTCGTCGGGGCCGGCGCTGTCGTCAGCCGCGACGTTCCCAATTTCGCGTTGATGGTCGGCGTCCCTGCCCGTCAGATCGGCTGGATAAGTGCGTACGGCGCGCGGCTTGATCTGCCCGTGACGGGTACTGGCGAGACCCGGTGCCCAGCAACGGGCGCGCTTTATCGCTTGCGCGACGGCAAACTGAACAGCGTGGAGACCGGCCCATGATCCCATTCGTAGACCTCGCCGCGCAGCAAGACCGCCTTCGCACAGAAATCGAGTCGGGCATCGCGCGCGTTCTGGGCCACGGCCAATACATCCTCGGCCCCGAAGTGGTCGAGCTGGAGGAACGGCTGGCTGCCTATACAGGTGCCGCCCATTGCATAACCTGCGCCAATGGCACGGATGCATTGCAGATCGCGCTGATGGCACTGGGCGTGGGGCCCGGCGACGAGGTGATCACGCCCGGATTTTCCTATATCGCCACCGCCGAGGCGGCGGTAATTCTGGGCGCGAAAGTCGTTTATGTCGATATCGACCCGGCGACCTGCAACCTGGACCCGGCGCTGCTCGGGGCGGCGATCACGCCGCGGACCCGCGCGATCATTCCCGTCTCGCTCTATGGGCAGACTGCCGATTTCGACGCGATCAATGCCATCGCCGACCGACACGGCCTGCCGGTGATCGAGGACGGCGCGCAGAGCTTTGGCGCATCAAGCAAGGGCCGCAAATCCTGCAACCTTTCCACCATCGCCTGCACCAGCTTTTTCCCGTCGAAACCGCTGGGCTGTTACGGTGACGGCGGCGCGATCTTCACCTCTGACGCGGGGCTGGCCACGGTCATCCGCCAGATCGCACGGCACGGGCAGGACCGGCGCTATCACCACCTGCGCGTGGGGGTGAATTCGCGCCTCGACACGATCCAGGCCGCGATCCTGCTGCCCAAGCTGGCCATCCTTGATGACGAGATTGCCGCACGGCAGGCCGTGGCCGACGCCTATGACACCGCCTTCGCCCCCCTTGGCCTGCCCACGCCGCATGTCAGCCCCGGTTGCCAGAGCGCCTGGGCGCAATACACGATCCGGGTGCAGCGGCGTGATGCGGTTCAGGCGGCGCTGAAGGCGGCGGGCATTCCGACGGCGGTGCACTACCCCCTGCCGCTCAACCGTCAGCCTGCC
>NZ_JACIYP010000362.1 GCF_014359905.1 Hoeflea sp.
GGGTCTTGATGTAATCGAGGGTGATTTCCAGCGCGCGCTCGCTCAGGCCGACAAGTTCTGCCGCGGCCAGCGCCGTTGCGTCGCTGATCGCCTCGGCAAGCGCGTTGCTTACCGTGGCTCCCCGGGCCAGTTCCTCGGCCGGGGTTCCCGAAAAGGAAAGCTCTCCCATCGCGCTGCCATCGGCCTGGGTGCGCTTGGCAACCGAAAGCCCCTCTGCGGCGGCCTCGACCATGGCCAGAACCGGGCCATCGTCGCCTTCTGCCACGACAAGAAATCCATGCGCCCCGGCGGCACCGACAACCCAGGCCTTGCTGCCGGTCAGTTTGCCGTCAGCATAGCGGCAGGTCGTCTCGGCGGGGGCACCGTTCGGGCCGCGTTCCTGCCAGGCCACCGCCAGGACAGTTTCGCCGCTGATGAGCTCCGCCATCTTCGGGTGATCCGGGCAAAGCCGGCGCAGAAGGCCAAGGCTCAGCCCGATCGTCGCCACCACCGGTTCCGGGGCTATCACGCGGCCGACTTCCTCGGCGATGACGCCGCCGGCGGCCAGGCCCATGCCAAGCCCGCCATTCGCTTCGGGTACCGTCACGCCGAAAACGCCGGCCTCGGCCAGTTCGCGAACCATCTTCGGATCCCAGCCGCCACCGGCATCACGCAGCTTTCTGGCCCGGCTGCTGCCGCCGGCACGGTCAAACAGGGTGCGCGCGCTTTCGCGCAGCAGGCGAAGGTCTTCCTGGTCGCTGGAAAGCATGTCGGTCTGTGTCATTTCATTCTTCGCTGGATCATCACCGGGGTATCGGTTGAAAAAACGACCTCGCCATCGGGATTGCAGGCCTTGACGGTGTAGTGCATGACGCCCCGGTCGGGCTTGCTTCTGGATGGGGTGACCGAGTTGATCGTCATCTCGATATCGAGGGGTTCATCCGGACGAACAGGCCGCAGCCAGCGCAGATTGTCGAAGCCCATGCCGCCGATATTGGCGACATCGACCATCATTTCCGCCATGATCGGCCTGAACACCTCCAGCAGCGTCTGGAAGCCCGAGGCGATCAGGCTGCCGTGGATGGAAATCGCATAATCCTCGTCGGTGTGCAGCCGTTGCGGATCCCATTCCCGGGCGAAAGCCTTTATGGCGTCCGCGCTCATCGGGGCGCTGCGAAAGCGAAAGACCTGCCCCGGCGCGAAATCATCGAGGTACTTCAAGAGGCCCCCTCCTTCGCGAAACCGGAATCGTATCCGCTCGAATCCGCGGAAATCCGCACGCGGTTGAACTCTTCCAGTTTCGGGTAGGTTTCCCTGAAGGCGGCCAGGAATTCCGCTATCGGCGCGTCGAAATAGAGCCCCCGGTCATTCACATATTCCATGTGCCGGTGGTTCTGTTCATCGAACTCGTGGAACAGGGCGTCGTGATACCCGTCGAAGACCAGCGGCTTGACCCCGAAGCGCTCGCACAACTCGATGTTGAACGCCGGCGTGACCTTGCAGGGCTTGCCGTCCAGCCACAGTTGAACGTAGCCGTGATAGATGAAGAGGTCGCTCTCCATCAACTCCTGCAACTTGGGCGTATTCAGGTGGTTGCGCACATCCGCGAACCCCAGGGCGGCGGGGATGCCGACGGCGCGCAGGCAGGCGGCAAGCAGGATCGCCTTGGGAACGCAGAACGCCGCCTCTGCCCCGGCGATCCGGCTGGCGCGATAGGAATCTTCATCCAGCGCGAAACGATAGGGATCGTAACGGATACCATCGCGAACCGCCTCGAACAGGCGGATCGCCTTGCCACGCCTGGACGCATCCGGCGGAAGATCGCGCAACGCAGAGGACACGAAGTCCTGCACTTCAAGGCTGTCGCTTTCCACAAAATGCGACGGCATGACATAGCGTTCCGCCTCTGTCGGCAGGTCGTCTTCGGACTTTGCCATTGCTCCCCCGCTTTCTAACAACTGTTAGATTAATGATCCCAAGCCTGCCCGTCAACGAGATTCATTTCGTTTCCCGCACGCCCGGAGCAAAGCGAACATTGTCCTCACCCAGGGCGGCCGCACGTCCGACCGAGCCTTCGGGGGAGCGGAACTCCGGCGCGATCGGCAGCGGCAGTGCGGGCACGACCCGACCGGATATGTTCAGTTTGCGCCCGAACACGCCCCGCGCTGCGAAATGCGGATCGGTTGCGGCTTCGGCGAGGGTTTTCACCACCGAGCAGCAGCAATCCGCCGCCGCCAGCAACGGTTCCCAATAGCTCGAAGGCTGGCTTCCCAGACGCCGCGCCACTTCTGCGGCGCAGGGTTCGGGGTTGGCGCGGTCATCGCGAAGCTCCGGCGGCTGGCCGATCACGTCGCAAAACGCCTGCCAGAACTTTTCTTCCAGCGCGCCCACCGCGATCTGCCGGCCATCCGAGGCCGTGTAAAGCCGGTAGCGCGCAAGGCCGCCCGTCAATCGGCTGCCCCCGCTTTCGATGTCTTGCCCCGCGATGACACCCGCGGCATGGGCCCAGTAGGCAAAGGCGAATGCCCCCTCGGCCATGGCGATATCCAGATGGGTGCCCTGCCCGCCCTGCTGCCGCGCGATCAGGGCAAGAAGGATGTTCACCACCGCCGGATAGGTGCCGCCGCCGATATCGGCGACCAGCGCGAACGGCATGGTCGGCCGCGCGTCCGGCCCCCGGCTGAGCGACAGGATGCCAGAACCGCCCACATAATTGAGGTCATGGC
>NZ_JACIYP010000363.1 GCF_014359905.1 Hoeflea sp.
GGCAATATTCTGGAGCGAATCGGAGGTATTCGAGAGGTGCGCGAGAATTTCTGCCTCCCGACGCATTCGATTGGCGAGCAACCGTTGGGCGTAAGGTCTCAGGTCGCGGAGTTCGGGTCCGTGCCCCGGCAGGCAGATCTTATCGTCGCGCTCAATGAGCCGCTGAAGCTGGGCGCAGTAATCGCGCATGTTGCCGTCAGGGGGGCTGACGATCGAACTGTTCCAACTCATCACGTGGTCGCCCGTGAAAAGCACTCCATCCGGCCTCGCGAAGCAGAGGTGATCGCTCGCATGACCAGGTGTGTGCAGGACAGTGAGACCAGCGACCACCTGTCCGTCTTCCAAGAACCCGTCAGGTTCAAACGCATCGTCAGGAAATGCCCGCGAAACATAAACCGGCAAACCTGTGCGTTCGCGCAATGCCGGCACGGCCCCGAAATGATCGGAGTGGTGATGTGTCAGGAGAATTCCGGCTGGGTTGGCTCCCAAATTCTCGACGATTGCTTCGAAATGTGCACTGTCTTCTGCTGGACCGGGGTCGATAATGAACCGACCGTCAGGAGTATCAATGATATAGCTATTCGTCCCGTGATAGGTCATCTTCCCGGGATTGTTCGCAACGATCCTTAGGATTCCCTCGGCCACCTCTACGCCATGCGCACGAGGAGGGTCAGGCTCAGAGTAAAACATGTTGTTTCTTGTCATTCTTTACGACCATGTATTGACTGCGAACAATCCGGATCATGCAGCTCCGCCTCTTGCTCTTGCATAGATTCGGAATCCTCAGGCTGGTTTCCAGCGTCGGTCAAACCCGGCACTGGAACAAAGCAACGAAGCCCAGCGTTCAAACACGGCCCCGATTGTGGAACCCTGTATACAGCACCACAGCAATTGCCGCCTTGGCCAGATCTCCAAGCAGGAACGGGTAAAGCCCGACGTTCAGCAATTTTTCTCCATAGCCGACAAAGCCGCCCAACCATAACAGCCCTGCGCAATACATAAGTGCAGAACCGAAAAGTACAGCGACAGTTGCTCTGAATGCAGGCTGAAACCCTCTCAACTTTTGAACCATCCATCCGGCGGCAGCCGCTGCGAATGCGAACCCAATCAAGTATCCGCCTGTGGGGCCGGCAATATAGACCAATCCGGCCGGCGCGGGAGGCGTGCCAGCGAAAACCGGAAGGCCAAGCGCGCCTTCCAGAAGGTAGATTACTACAACAAGACCACCGCGAACCGGACCCAGAAAAAGTCCAAGGCTCAGGACTACTAGGGATTGGGTCGACATCGGAACCGGGTGGAAAGGAACCACGATTTTCGCGGAGAGTGTCAGAAGAATGGTGCCGATGAGTATAGTTGCGAACTCTCGGGACAGACTTGCGATCGGTTGGCGTTGAGTGGATTCCAAATTCATGTCGTTAGTCCTTGTGTCAGCTGGTCGTTGATATGGTTTTTGTAATGGTGAGGTCACATCCGCTTGGCGACCTCTTCGAGCATGACCTCGGTGGCACCGCCGCCGATGGCCTGGACACGGGCATCGCGCGACATGCGTTCCACGGGTGTTTCCCGCATATAGCCCATACCGCCATGGAACTGGACACAGTCGTAAAGCACGCTGTTCACCAGCTCGCCGCAATAGGCCTTGACCATCGATACTTCCTTGACGCAATCGCGGCCCGCGGCATCCAGTGACGCGGCGTGATAGATAAGCTGGCGTCCCGCCTCGATCCGGGTCTGGCAATCGGCCAGCCGCTGGCGCACCGTTTGCTTGTCCCACAGCACACCACCGAAAGCCTTGCGCTGCTTGACATAATCCACAGTCATTTCCAGTGCGGACTGCGCCTCGGCGCAGGCCATGGCGCCCAGCACGATCCGTTCGTTCTGGAAGTTCTTCATCACCGAATAAAAGCCCCGGTTGACCTCACCCAGCACGTTCTCTGCCGGGATGCGCACATCCTCGAAAATCAACTCGGCGGTGTCCGAGCACAGCCAGCCGGTCTTGTTCAAGGCCCGGCCGACCGAGAATCCGGGCGTGCCCTTTTCAACCGCGAACATGGTGATCCCGCGCGATCCCTTGGCGTCCGGGTCGGTCTTGGCGCCAACGAAATAGATGTCGCCATGCACGCCGTTGGTGATGAACATCTTGGTGCCGTTGATCACCCAGTCCGATCCGTCCTGCACCGCGCGCGTGCGCATCCCCGCCACGTCAGACCCGGCGCCGGGTTCGGTCACGGCCACCGCAGCGATCTTTTCGCCCGAGGTGATCGACGGCATCCAGCGCGCCTTCTGTTCGGGTGAGCCGGCGTTTTCAAGATGCGGCGAGGCCATGTCGGTATGCACCAGAACCGTGGCCGAAAACCCGCCGAAGGTGGAACGCCCCACTTCCTCGGCCAGCACGACGCTGGACATCACATTCAGCCCTGAGCCGCCATATTGCTCGTCATAGCGCATGCCCAGCACGCCCAGATCGCCCATCCGGCGCAGCACGTCGCGCGGCACCATGCCGTCTTTTTCCCAAGGCTCGGCCTTGGCCGTCACTTCGGTTTCGATGAACCGGCGCAGCTGCGCGCGGATCATGTTCAGGTCTTCACTGAACGGGCCTGCGGCCGCATCAGTCATGCCATGCTTGGTCATTGGATTTCCTCCGGATCGAGTTTTACAAGGGGCGCTTGCGCGGCGACGGTATCGCCGGCGGCGCAGTAGATTT
>NZ_JACIYP010000364.1 GCF_014359905.1 Hoeflea sp.
ACGCGACCGGCTGGCGGCAATCGGGTTCCGCGTGGCCTTTGCGCTCGCCTTCTTCGGGCCGCTTCTCTGGCTCGCCGTGCCTATCCTGCACAAGATCGATCCGCTTTGGACCGAGGGGCGCGCCGTACTTCTTGGCTTGGTCGGGGTCTTTGTCGCAGGGCTCGGCGCGATGGTGGCCTTTGCCGCGCAGATGTCGATGGGATCCTCCTGGCGCGTCGGCGTCGTCGGCGGCGAAACCGGCGATCTGGTCTCCGGCGGGCTTTACCGCTTCAGCCGCAACCCGACCTTTGTGGGGCAAGCGGCGCTGCTGGCGGGTGTTACCCTGGCAGTGCCCTCTGTCCCGACGGTCCTAGCCCCACTCCTGTTTCTCTGGTCCGCCACCACGCAAGTCCGGTCAGAGGAGGCTGCCCTGCGCATGGCAATCGGGCCGGACTATGACCGCTACACCGCATCGGTTCCTCGCTGGATCGGCATGAAGAGCAAGGCTGCGGAATGACCAAGATGACGCTGATTTCGCTGATTGCTGCCGCAGTGGTGGCAGACCAGTTGACCAAGGCAGCGGCACTATCGCTGCTGTCGCAAGGGACGGCGGTCCCTGTCTTTCCGAGTTTCAACCTCTCCCTCGGGTTCAACACAGGCGCGAGCTTCGGCATGATGGGCGGGATAATGGCGGGTAAGCCCCTTCTGATGGCCGCGCTGACGGGCGCACTGACCACCGCCTTCGCCGTCATGGCATTCCGGGCGCAGCACGCGCTGGAACGTGCCGGCTTTGCACTGGTCGTGGGCGGGGCGCTTGGCAACATCATCGACCGGCTGCGACAGGGTGCCGTGACTGATTTTCTCGATTTCTATTGGCGTGACTGGCACTGGCCCACGTTCAACGTCGCCGATACTGCGATCACCCTGGGCGCGGTCCTGATCCTCGCCGCATCTCTTCCCGTTCGCCGCCGCAAGGAGCCGGTTCTTGACCAAAGCTGACTCGGAAACCCTGTCGCGCGACGACCTTGCCTTGACTGCGGCCTTCCTGATTGCGCTGGCGGCCACACTTGGCGCGCTTTTCATCGGTGAGGTGCTGGGCCAGATGCCCTGCACGCTCTGCTGGTATCAGCGCATCGCCATGTTCCCCCTGGTGCCGATCCTTGGCTTGTCACTCTGGCGGGGCGACGGCGTGGCGCGCGCCTACGGCTTGCCCCTGGCCCTCGCCGGGCTGGCGCTGGCGGCGTGGCATTCGGGCCTTTACGCTGGGTTTTTGCCCGCGCCAATCGTGCCCTGCACCGAAAATGGCCCCTCCTGCTCCGGTGAGGCGCAGATGATCCTCGGCCTGCCGATCCCCTATCTTTCTGCGGTCGCCTTCGCGGCGATCCTTGCCTGTCTCATCTTCCCGAAAGGACACCACCCATGAACCGCCGCACCCTTCTGATCGGGGCCTCTGCGCTCGGGCTTGCCGCCTTTGCGGGTGGCGCCTACGTGCTGAACCAGCGCCGCGCCGCCGAGGCGGAAGCGGCAACCGCCGCAGCGCCTACGGCCGACCTGGCGCTTCTGGTCCGGGACTATTCTCCCAGCTTTGGCCCTGCCGATGCGCCCGTCACACTGGTCGAGTTCTTCGATCCGTCCTGCGAGGCCTGCCGCGCCTATCACCCCGTGGTGCAAGAGATCCGGCGGCAGTTCCCCACGCAGGTCCGCGTCGTGCTCCGCTACACCGTCTTCCACGAAGGATCGGACGAGGCCGTGCGCATCCTCGAGGCTGCGCGGATGCAGGACAAGTTCGAGCCGGTGCTGGATGCGCTGCTGGAACAGCAACCGGGCTGGGCCGTGCATGGTTCGCCGCAGCTGGACGTGGCTTGGGAAATCGCCGGGGCCGCGGGGCTCGATCTCGAAAGGGCGGAAAGCGACAAGCTCTTTCCGGGGATTACTGGCATCCTCAACCAGGACGCAGCCGACGTCGAAGCCTTGGCCATTCGACAGACGCCGACCTTCTTTCTGAACGGCAGGCGGCTGGAGAACTTCAGCGCAGACAGCCTGATCGCAGATGTGCGGTTTGCAGTCGAGAACAGCTGAGGCCGATCAGGACCGATTGGCGAAGGCCGCGAAGAGCGCCAGCGTTCGTTCGCTGACGTGATGCTCGATGCCTTCGGCGTCGCGCTCTGCCGTCTCGGGGTCAAGGCCAAGGCTGATCAGGAACCGCAGTACGATCTCGTGCCGCCGCCGGCATTCCTTGGCCAGCGCGCGGCCCGTGTCGGTCAGAAAGACCGACCGATACTTTGCGCGGGTGATCAGCCCGTCGCGCGCGAGACGGTCGAGGGTCTTGCTGACCGTCGGCACCTTCACACCAAGCCGCGCGGCAATGTCTACAGGGCGCGCCTCGCCCTGTTCGTGGATTAGTTCGGCGATCAGCTCGACGTAATCCTCGGCCAGTTCATTCCGCCGTGCCTCGCGCACGCCCTGAAACGCTTCGGTGCGCGGGTCTGCGGGGCCGTCGTGCGGCGCGGTGCGGGCGGTCGGATCCAACTCTGTCATCCCGTTAGTGTCGCACAGGATGGATTGACAAGTAAAGTCGCGGGGCAGATTGTTAGCACTGTCTAACTTTATGCGCCACGTCTTGTTGGGATCGTGACGAAACCCGGGAGCGCCCTAAACCATGTCCATCCCAGCCTGGCGACAAGAGCGCGAGACGCCCTCACTTTCCGAGGTCTTCCGCA
>NZ_JACIYP010000365.1 GCF_014359905.1 Hoeflea sp.
GGGAGCGGGAGGCGGAGGCGTCAACACCGTTCCGGGGGCCGGTGCGTTCAGTGGCGTCGTGCTCTGCGCCACAGCGGGGCTGCACATCAATGCAATACCCGACGCAGCCACAAGTAGTTTGCCTGTTTTCCGGATCATGGTTCCTCCGCCTCACACGAGCTTCCCTCCTTTCGATCGTACAAAGCGGGCGGGGACAATAAAGAAGAGTACTGTATTTAATTTGAGTAACACGGAACGGTCCGTACACGGTTTGTCGAGGAGTGTCGCGCTGCTTCGATTTCTGTTGGGCGTTCTTCACACCAAATCCCGCGATACATTGCGTCGACAAATACTGATTTCACTAGAATCGCATTCGGGATGGCGGAACCGAAATGCGTGTGAGTTTGTTTAAACGGAAGGTTCGGCTTTTTGCTGCGTTCGCTAAGGAAAGTCGGTGATTGGGATTGGCTTTTGTCTCTGTCACTCTGTGTGCGGCAGAGACAGGTCTTGGTCAGCAATGTTTCCATATTCAGCGCATGGTTTTAGAGCCTTTGCTGCTGGAAGTGCGATTTTCCTGGTGATCGCGAAGTTCTCGCTCTTCGTGTGCAAATGGATGTGTAGAGTTAAGACTCTTTTGACGAGAATGATTCGTAGAATGCTTGATAAGGGCATGTCGCGAGTGCGACGGGAGGCGCGCGGTCGTGGGGCGGCTGCGGGAGGAGGGACGAGACTATGAACCTTGCGCAGCGGATTCAGCGAAACCCGATAATTCTTCTCGGCATGGGTGTTGTACTCATCGTTGTTGCCCTCGCCCTCATCTGGCTCAACTTGTCCGCACGCGACGCGGCGACAGTTAAAACCGCCGCGCCGCAGGAAGCCGGCGGGCTCGCTGCGGGGAATGCCGTCAGTGTCCTTGTCGCGGCACGCGATGTGGTGCGCGGTAAAGCTTTCACAGCGGAAGATTTGACCCTTCGGAAAATGGAGGCGCCCGCTCCGGCCGGCAGCTTCAGCGAAGCAACGGCGGCGGTCGGCCGCGTCGCAACCGCGGACATTCGTGCCTCCCAGATTATTTTCGGCGGCGACCTCAGTGCCGGACCGGCAGGTGCCGGCATGGCCGCTCTCGTCTCCGAGGGGCAGCGCGCGTTCGCGATCCGCGTTGCCGAAGAGGACATCGTCGGAGGATTTTTGCAGGCGGGCGACAGGGTTGACGTTTTTGCGACTTTTCCAGGAGCGGTCTATGGCCAGCAGTCGGGCATCGGCCAGACAAAGGCGGATCAGAGCAAGAGTGCGCTCCTTCTCCAGGATATGGAGGTGCTCGCCGTTGGCGCCGCCCTCTCGTCCAAGGGCGGCGAGGTGAACAGCGGCGCACGCACCGTGACAGTTGCGGCGCCCCCCGAGGCACTCGCGAAGCTCGCGTTGGCGGGACGCCTCGGCCACATCACGCTGGCGATCCGCAATCCTGATGATCGGGAAATTGCACCGGCGGAGTTGGTGGCGCTCGATGATTTGCGGCCGGGCTCGGCCTCCGTGGATCCCGAGCGGGAAACGGAGGCAACCGGATCGTCCGGTCACCGCATCACGATCTATTCCGGCGCGAACCAGTCGACGGTAACGGCACCGAGATAATGGAAGAGTGTCCGCGGGGATGAGACATATGAGAGCGGGAGGGAAGGCAGTGGCGGGCAGGCGGGTCAAGATATCGGCTGCGGGGGTACTAGCCGCTTTTCTGGCTGTGTTGTTCCTGTTGAGCGTTCAGCCGGCGTTTGCGGCGGCACGATCGCTCGACATCGCCGTCGGTGGTCAGCGGATACTGAAACTCGATCGTACCATCGACCGGATTGCGATTGCCGATCCGGGCACGATCGACGTGAAGGTCGTTTCCTCGCGGGAACTCCGCGTACTTGGACAGAAGGAAGGGACAACCGATCTCACCGTCTGGTTCGCCGACACTGACGCCTCGCTTTCCTACCATGTTGTCGTGGGCGCGGACCTGAAAGGGCTTCAGGCTGAATTCAGTCGCGATTCCACCCTCTCGGGTGTCAAGGCGGTAGAGACTGGGAGAGGTGTTGTCCTCAAGGGGCAGGTTTACAGTCTGGAGGATCGGCAGAAGGCGCGGTCGCTCGCACGCTCCTATCTCGGCAAGGATGCAGAGGACATGATGACGGTCGCCGACCGGCGTATGGTCGCGGTGGAAGTACGTTTCGCGGCTGTTTCGACAAGTACGCTCAAGGCGCTCGGTCTCAACTTTCAGAGCCTCGACAACAACATTCAGGTTGCGGCGATCGGGCCTAGTTCGAACACCGGCTTTGGATATACGCCGGGCAATATCCAGACGACCAATCCCGGCGGCGATTATACCGGTTTCGATCCCAACACCGACCTTCCCATCGGTCAGGCGTTCAATCTTCTGATGGCATGGCCCGGCTCCAACATCCTCGGTGTCATAAGTGCGTTGAGCAACGCAAATCTGGCGCAGTTGCTTGCCGAGCCGACCCTCCTCGTGCGGAGCGGAGAAGATGCCGAATTTCTCGCTGGCGGCGAAATTCCGGTGCCCGTCCCGCAGTCTGGTGCAGGCAACGGAACGGTGACAATCGAATACAAGAAGTTTGGCGTGCAGCTCGACGTGGCGGCGACCGTCCTCGATAACGATCGCATCGTCCTCAAAGTGAGCCCCGAGGTCAGCGAGCTCGACTATACG
>NZ_JACIYP010000366.1 GCF_014359905.1 Hoeflea sp.
GGGAACGAGGACGCCTACCGGATGGTCACGAAAGGTGCGCTCAACGAGCTTCGGCTGCGGCGGGAGGTCATCTGGGAGAACCGGCGCTACGGGGCCATCTACGCTGTCGACCGCCCGGGCCTGGCTGAGGCGCTCGACAGCGGAATACCCGTGGTTCATCTCGGGCAACCAGAGGCTGTTGATGCGGTGGTGACGGCGTTCCCGGAGGCCGGATGGACAGTGGTCGAACTGTGGTGCCCTGATGACGTTGCCGAACTCAGGTTGCGGAAGCGCGGTGACTCCGATCTGGTCCAGCGCATGCGCATGGAGGCATGGCACGAGACGCCGAAGCTTGACGTTGCAGATGTCCGCGTTGATACCTCGCTGGTTTTCCCGGAGTTCGTCGCCAGCATGATTGACACGAAGGTTCGAGACTGAGTTCGGCCCGGCGAGGCTCAGTCGCTGGGCTGCTCGGTGTAGCGGTCGATGCCGAGCAGCACCCAACCGTCGGGCACCTGTCCGCGCAGTTGCTCTAGGGCACCTACGTAGGTCTCGGCGCTGGCCGTGAGCTCTCGACACGCGTGCTCGTCGAAGTCGGGGGCATTGAGGCGCGGCCGCGCATTGGATCGCAGGACGTAGGTCACTGTCTGATGGTACGTGCCTCAGACGCCCATTCTCGCAAGAATCGAACAAACGTTCTAGCATGTCGTCATGCGTGAAGGCATGCCGCAACATGTCTGGGTTGATGTGACGGGTGCGTGGGGATACCACTCAGGCCCGGGCATCTTGCTCATGTGGCGGAAGGACTATCGAGGCGAGTGGGAGGGGTGGGTCATGTACGCCTCGAGCTACTCCACCGGCCATGGCCTAAAAACGCATGTCACGCAGTCGTGGGTCAATGCTGCGCACATTCGGGAGGCTGATACTCGGCCGCCAACGGCTTAGGGTGCTGAGCTCGGTTCCATCGGACCCTGGCTCGGCCGTCGAGTGGACGTTGGGCCCATCCTCTGACGCGAGGGTGGGCCCAACGTTATTGTGTAGATGATCGTCAGATCGTCTTGATGACGGCGACCGCGCAAGCGGTCAGCACAGGCGCGACGATTACCAGACGGGCGGTGGGGCCCCAGCCTGCAAGCGCGGCCCTCACCGTCCGTCCTACTTCTTTGAACAGGCCGGCCAAATTCGATCCTCCTTGGGTTGAGCCGCCAACTTTCGACAGTGAGCTAGCGGCTGCTGATCCAACTACTGCGCTTGCCCTCGATGACGGGCAATGCCGAACACGTTAGCGATCGTGGCATGCATCCCACATCGGCGACAGATAGTTATCCACAGGCATCCGCGTGAGCCTGTGGATAACCTCCATCGTGTGCTTCACAGGGGAAGCAATGACTGTGGATTGGGGCGTGTATAAGTTCGCGAAAGCCTTGGCTCCTGGGAGGAAATGGGTTCCTGACCTGCTGTGATGCGAATGCCCTCTTGTGGATAGAAAAATCTGGGGCAAAATCTCGGCGTTTTGTCGACAGGGCGGACCTTCGATGACCCTTCGCGCTCCGAGGCGACCCGCTTTCGTGCAGGCATCCCACTCTCCGGCCTAGGCTGACATGCCATGGAGCAGCCCCACTTGTCCGCCGATTCCGCCGCAGAACCCGATGAAGGCCCGACGGAAGACGAACTGCAAAGAGTGTGCGAGGAGTTGGGTAAGAGCTGGTACTCAGTCTTCGAGAATCTGACCAACCTTGAGTTGGGACGAGAGGACCAGGAACTAGATCCGCATCGTTTCCTAATCGTCTACGCCTACGCAGCCCACGCCCAGAAACTCACGGTGTCGGCGTGCCATCACTTGGTTGACCTCGACTACGCGGTTGCTGGCCCGCTGTTGCGAGTTGCCTACGAGTCTGCGCTGACCGCCGTCTGGGCGGCGGAATCGGAAGAGGCTGCGCGCGCGATCCATTACGCACTTGTGAAGGCCTCGGGGAAACTACGAGGAAGTGCGCTAAAAACAAGTTGGTTCGATGACGTCCTGGACCTCATTCCTGAGCCGGACCCCGCCCCTGAAGACACGGCACCTAGGGCTCGGGGTGAGGCCACGACGTTCTTCAAGCTGTGCGAGTCGCTGGAGCCGGACTCAGAGTGGCTCTACATGCAGTTTCGACTCCTCTCCGCCTACGCGCACCCGTCTGGGGAGGTCATCAAGATGTTCGTTGACGGCGAGGCACCGACGATCTCGCGGAATCCGGTGGCCGCTTCCTCTGGGGTGCGCCGCGCCTTATGGAGCGCTGCTGCGCACAACATGCTGTTCGCGGGTCAAGCCCTAGACCGCCTCGATCCGAGCGCGCGGCGCCGCGATGCTCTGGAGCGGGCAGGTGCTTCAATCGGTTGGGACGAGCCCCTTCGGCTAAGTGAGAGCGCCAAGCGCGCGGTGCAAGACGCGCGCGCCGCTCGGGAAGCAGCCGCCAGTGAGCGGCCTTCGGGATAGGCATTGGCCAGCGCGAACTGGCCCAAGGCGGGCTCGCTCGTCCCGGACGCGGCCCCGAATGCTCAAGTGGGAGCGTTTCCCCAGGTGAAAGCGGGTATGTCCGACGCTCTGTAAATCCGTCGGCTTTTGCCTTCGAAGGTTCGAATCCTTCATCTGCCACACCTGGGAGAACACCCCGGTGACCAGCGGAAACGCTGGCCACCGGGG
>NZ_JACIYP010000367.1 GCF_014359905.1 Hoeflea sp.
TCGGACAGGTAGTTCTGCCGCTTGCCTTTCTCGAAATGCTCGGATGCGTTGATGAACAAGACGTCTTCGGACTTTTTGCACTTTTTCAGGACGAGGATGCAGACAGGGATGCCTGTTGAGTAGAACAAATTCGCGGGCAGGCCGATGACGGTGTCGATATGGCCGTCGTCTAGGAGCTTGCGGCGGATTTTCGCCTCCGCACCGCCGCGGAACAGCACGCCGTGCGGCAGGATGATGGCCATCACGCCGTCGTCCTTGAGGTAGTGAAACCCGTGCAGCAGGAAGGCGAAGTCCGCTGCCGACTTCGGGGCCAGCCCGTAGTTCTTAAACCGCACGTCCTCGCCCAACGCCTCGTTCGGATCCCAGCGGTAGCTGAACGGAGGATTCGCAACCACCGCGTCAAAGTAGGGCTTCTTCGCCGGGTTGATCTCGCGGAGCATGTCCCAGTCGTTTTCTAGCGTATCACCGTGGTAGATTTCGAACTCCGTGTCCTTCACGGGTCATGTAGGAGGGTGCGATCCCCTCGCGCTCGGCTAGTTCGGCGATGGTGGCGAACTCGCCTGATTCCAGCATTCGCTTCCAACGGAAGGCACGTGCAAGCGCCTTGACCAGCGTGTTGTCTGCGCGCCGCGGCTGCGCGGTGCCCTCAGGCAGCTGCATCTCTTTGTGCCCGCCGCGCTTCACGACGCGGAACGGGACGTGGAGCGTGACGATCTCGGGGATTGACGTGGCGCGGGTCATGCTGCCGCCCCCATGTCGCCGGTCAGCATCTCGCGCGCAAGTCCGCCGAGGCCGTCCACGCGCAGCCTGACGTTGAGCCCGTCAGTGCCGATGTCCACGCGCTCGACGAGCAGCGCCACGATGCGCGCCTGCTCCGCGGGGAAAAGTTCGTCCCACAGTGGGTCGAGCTGCTGCAGGGCGGCGCGAGCGTCGGCCTCGGTGATATCGTCAGCATGGACGCGCGCTGCCTTCAACGTTCCCGCCACGATCTCCGGCTGGCGGAACACGGCGCGCAACTGGTCGACCACGGCGGCCTCAATCTCCCCCGCTGGCACGCGTCCCACGGGGCAAGCCCCGGTGCCGTGCTTCAGCACTGTCTGGCTGACATAGTAGCGGTACAGACGCCCGCCCTTCCGAGTATGCGTCGGTGAGAACGCGGCGCCATCGGGCCCGAACAGCAGCCCCTTGAGCAGCGCGGGCGTGTCGGCGCGGGTGCGGGCGGCACGCTTGCGCGGGCTCTCCCGCAGGATCGCATGGACACGGTCCCACATCTCGGGGTCGATGATGGCGTCGTGTTCGCCGGGGTAGCTCTCGGCCTTGAGGACCGCCTCGCCGATATAGGCGCGGTTGTTCAGCATTCGGTAGAGGTACTTCTTGTCGATCCGGTTGCCCCGCGGCGTGCGGATGCCGCGCTTTGCCACCTCCCGCGCCAGTTCCGTGCCCGAGCCGATCTCGAGGAAGCGGTCGAAGATCCAGCGGACGTGGTCGGCGCGCTCGTCTTCGATGACCAGCTTCCGGTCTTCGACGCTGTAGCCGTAGGGCGGCACCCCGCCCATCCACATGCCCTTCTTCCGGCTCGCGGCGACCTTGTCGCGGATGCGCTCGGCCGTCACCTCCCGCTCGAACTGGGCGAAGGACAGCAGGATGTTCAGCGTCAGCCGTCCCATGGAGGTCGTCGTGTTGAACGACTGCGTGACCGAGACGAAGGTCACGCCGTTCCGGTCGAACACTTCGACCAGCTTGGCGAAATCGGCCAGCGAGCGGCTGAGGCGGTCGATCTTGTAGACCACCACCACGTCGACCAGGCCGTCCTCAATATCCTCCAGCAGCCGCCGCAAGCCGGGCCGTTCCAGCGTGCCGCCGGAGATGCCGCCGTCGTCGTACCGATCGCGGACCAGCACCCAGCCCTCGGACCGCTGGCTGGCGATGTATGCCTCGCAGGCCTCGCGCTGGGCGTGGAGCGAATTGAACTCCTGCTCCAGCCCTTCCTCGGAGGATTTCCGGGTGTAGACCGCGCACCGCAGCTTGCGGACGACCTTCGATTTTTCCGGCGCCTTCGTCATCTCCGCCCCCTGTGGTTCTTGAGCCCGAAGAAGACCCACCCGTTCCAGCGGGTGCCGGTGATGGCGCGAGCGATGGCAGACAGCGACTTGTAGGGCCGACCCTGCCACTCGAAGCCGTCGGCGGTGACGGTGACGATCTGTTCGACGCCCTGCCACTCGCGCAGCAGCCGCGTGCCGGTGATCGGGCGGTCTCGGTCGGCGCGGATGCCGCGCTTCGTCCGGTCGCCGCCGTCCAGTTCCTCGCCCAGCCGTTCCAGCCGCCGGATCGTCTCCGGTTTCAGCCCGCCATAGGCGAGTTCCTGGATGCGATAGGCGATGCGGCTTTCGAGATAGCGGCGGTTGAACGGCGGCGGCTCGCTGTCGAACAGATCGCGCCACTGCTTTTTCAGGTCAGGCGTCGGCGTGGTCTTGAGCGCGGCCAGGCGCGCGGGGATGGGATCGGGCTTGTTCATGCATTTCTCCGGTGAGTTGGAGTTGCATGACGGCATCGGTCGGGCGGATAGTGTAGGCAACGTTCTCCAGTATCGTCAGATACTTCGCCCCCATCCCGCATCCGCAACCGAACCAGCCCGAGCGCCAGCAGGCCGCA
>NZ_JACIYP010000368.1 GCF_014359905.1 Hoeflea sp.
AAGGACAAGCTGGGCGGCGATCTCAGCGACGCGAAGATCGGATTTCTCTATCTTGATTATCCGTTCGGGCAGGAGCCGATCGAGGTTCTGAAGGTCCTGGCCGAGAAGGAAGGCTTCGATCTGCAACTCTACCCCGTGCCGCTGCCGGGGACCGATCAGTCCGGCGCATGGAGCAAGATCCGTCGCGACAATCCGGATTACGTCCTCAGCTGGGTCTGGGCCGGCGCGCATGTGGTCGCATCCAAGGAAATGCGGCGTAACCGCTTCCCAACGGATCGCTACCTGTCGGTGAACTGGCTGAACGAGGTCGATCTGCGCAATATCGGTGCGCAAGAGGCCAAGGGCATCCTGCGCGGGACCAACGTCGCCGGCGGGCAGGATATCCCGATCATCCGGACGCTGCTGGACACCTACTATGCCAATGGCAAGGGCAGCGGGCCGGAAATCCTCACTCAGGACGTGTACTACAACATGGGTGTTGCGCTCCAGGCGGCGGCACACGAGGCGGCGCGCCTCGGGATTCAGCAGAATGGCTGGCCGCTGACGCCCGAGAGCATGAAGGCGGGCTACGAGTCGATCGAAAACTTCGATGCCCAGGGCCTGATGGCGCCGATCACCATCACACCCTCGGATCACGGCGGCGGCGGTACGACGCGCGTCGAACAGTGGGACGGCGAAAAATGGGTTCCGCTGACCGACTGGAGCGCCGACTATCTCGACGTGGTGTGGGACGTGATCAAGGAAAGCTCGTCCAAGTTCACCATCGAATGAATGGCCATCCCCCCGCGGCGGCCGGGCTGCGGGGGAATGTGTGGCGGCATGAAACCGGAAGATTTTCGACCAGAAGAGGCGTGGCAAATGAACCCCATAGAGGTGAAGATCGAAGACGGCATCGCGACCGTGTGCATAAACCGGCCCGAGCGCAAGAATGCGCTTTCCGTGGCGGCGACCAACGGTCTGGCGGATGCCTGGGACAGGATCGGCGCGGATGACAGCATTCGCGTGGCCATTCTGACCTCGGCGGACTGCGGGGTCTTCAGTGCCGGTATGGACCTGAAGGAAGCCGCCCAGATCGCG
Organism: Hoeflea sp.; assembly: GCF_014359905.1. Lineage (GTDB taxonomy): Bacteria > Pseudomonadota > Alphaproteobacteria > Rhizobiales > Rhizobiaceae > Hoeflea. The sequence continues at coordinate 1,078 of NZ_JACIYP010000368.1, forward strand.
CGCGATGAAGGCGTCGATATCCTCTCGAAGATGCGCGATCCCTTTCACGAAACCATGCGCGCCTGCCGGAAGCCGATCATCGCGGCCATGACGGGCTCGCTGATGGCCGGCGGAATGATGCTGACGCTGAACTGCGATCTGCGCGTGGGCCTGAAGGGCACCAAGGTCGGCATCACCGAGGTGAAGATCGGGCGCGGATCGCCCTGGGCGGCGCCGGCCCTCTACATGCTGCCGCAACCGATCCTGATGGAGATCGTGCTGACCGGCGATCTGATGCCGATCGAACGGCTGCACGATTTCGGGTTCACCAACTATCTTGAGGACACGCCCGATGCCGTGCGCGCGCGCGCATATGATCTGGCCAGGCGGATCGCCAGCGCCGCACCACTGTCTGTGGTGGCGGCAAAGGCCAGCGTCCGCGTTACCATGGATCTGGGCTGCGCGGGCGGTCTCGAAGAGGGCAAGCGCCTGCACGAGGTCGTCTACGCCAGCAATGATGCGATCGAAGGGCCCAAGGCCTTCGCCGAGAAGCGCGCCCCGGTCTGGACCGGAACCTGAAGGAGACGGAGATGACCGAATTGATGCGTCTGGACAGGGAAGGCCCTGTCGGCGTTCTGCGCTTTCTTCAGCCGGAAAAGCGCAACCCCTACAGCATCGCCTTCGTCGAGGCCCTGGTGACATGCCTGCGCGAGGCGGACCGTGACGATCAGGTCCGCGTCGTGGTGATGACCGGGGGTGCGCATTTTAGCAGCGGCGGGGATCTCGTCGGTTTCCAGACCGAGGTCGCCAAGGGCGCGCGCGCCACGTCCGAGATGGTTGACCGGGTTCACGATGGCGGGCGCGCCGCCTATCTGTTTCGCAAGCCGCTGATTTCGGCGGTCTGCGGCGTCGCCTTCGGGGCCGGTCTCAGCCTCGCGCTGTCGGCGGATATCGTCGTGGCCGCCGAAGATGCCCGGCTCTGCGAGGTGTTTGCCCGCGTCGGCGGCTGCCCCGACACCGGATCGAGCTGGCTGCTTCAGCAACGCGCCGGGGCAGGGGTGGCGCGGATGCTCGTGCTCACCGGCCGGGAGATCGACGGGCGCACCGCCCGGGAGTTGCGCGTGGTGGAAGACTGCGTTCCGGCCGCACAGGTCGAGGCGCGCGCGCTGGAAATCGCCCGCGAGATTGCGGCAAACCCGATGTTCGGCGTGCAGACGGCCAAGCGCGTGATGCGCGCAGCGGCAGAGTGCAGCTATCTCGAGGCGCTGGACATCGAGCGCGACGCGCAAAGCGTCCTGCTGTGCGCGCATGATTTCCCCGAAGCGATGAAGGCGTTCTCGGAAAAGCGAAAGCCCGAGTTCAAGGACCGCTAGTGTTCCCGAGTCTGACATTTGCTACCAATTTTCCCTGGTTTCATCGAGAGCGTCCGGGCACGGCGTTCCCGTTCGAGGATGTCCTCGGCGGTCATGGTCCAGATGAAAGGTCAACATCTCGCGCGGCAGCGTCCGCAAAATGATGGCGTTCTCGGTTCCGCCGGGCTACCGGCGGAAGGCGGCGGTGAAGCGGCCAAAACTGGATGCTTTTGCCGGG
>NZ_JACIYP010000369.1 GCF_014359905.1 Hoeflea sp.
AGAAGTGCAAGATCGTCACCGTGAAAGTTGGGGCGCAGCATCTCATAGCTGATCTGGTGGTCAAACACCGCGCTGTGTCGTGTGCCGCGCAGATAGACCTCGGGTGCCAGCAGCACCGAAGCTGCGCGGTGCCCGTTGGCGCGAAGTTCCGCGACGCTCGCCCTGTAGCGGTCAGGCTGGGGATCGCCGACGCGCGTGACGCTGTAGCCAGCATCGATTTTGTTCTCGACGAGGAGGATCGAGCCGTCCTGGCGCGTGATCTCGAGATCGATGGTGCCTGAGTGTCCGGCGCCCCGATGGCGGGTTTGGCTGGCCACGCTGCGCACCCGGTTGCCCGGCACCCCGTCGATGGCGTCGAGGAATGCCGCCGCGAAGGCCGGGTTCCGGGCGAAGGCAGCAAGGAAAAGCGCATCGGTCTGGCGTTCGTAAATGCGGGTCACTGTCGGTCCTCTTCTTCAATTTCGGTGTTCCAGCGCCGGAGCAAGGCGTTGCTGTGACGTTCGCGCGCGGCGTGCCAATTTGCTTGCAGGCGCATGGTCTGTTCGGTAAGGCGGTCGATACTGGCCTGCAGCGCCTCTTCGATCAGTCCGTTATGCAGGCAGCACTCGATCCAGGTGGCGTGGCTGTAGTCGGGGAAATTGAGCTCATGGATGGGGGGGATGTTGCGATCCCATCGGTCCCCAGGCGCGCCCCATTCGTAGTTGTCGCGAGCCCACGGGCAGACGGCCGCCTCGTTTTCAAGCCGCCACTCCCGCGTCAGCCAATGGCGCAGATATGGCGGAGTGGCCGGGGTGTACGACAGATACCATGGCTCGAAGCCGGCAACGCCCGCGGCCTCGATGGGATCAGGATCGAAATAGAGCGCGCTGGAATTGGGAAGGACAGGGCGGATGTTCCCGGCCAGCACATGGTGAAGCTTGCCCGGCCACAACGTCATCTCGATAGCCCATTTCTGGCCATCCTTGGTCTGGATTGACGGGTCGAGATCTGGTGGGCCGTAATGGCTGCCATCAGTGATGTCGATCAACGCAGACTGGAGGACAGGATACCGACCGGCCAAATCGGATTCGCCCTGAATGCGCACTTCCATATGCGGCCGCGTTTCCAGCGCGCTGACAAAGCCGCCACGGTCGCCCGGCACGATGCAAAGCCTGATTTCCCGGAACCAGACGAGTTCGCCAGGGATCCCCTCATGTCGTGGCTCACCAACGTCGATGCGTGTGTGCATCCCGGGATCATGCCCGTTCGCCAAGGCAAGGTTGAAAACGGCGTCGCCGGTCACATACGGCACGCGGATCAACGGGATCGACGGAAACGGGAACATTTCCCCGAAATAAAGACAGTCTTCATTCCTCGGAAAGATCGGGCTTTCGATCCTCTGTAGGCGAATATGCCCGGAGTCGGAAAGCCGTTCTTCATCCATGTCCCAGTGACAATTCTTCGCCAGGATGGCCGCGAATGTCTGGTCCAGCCGGTTGTACTTGGCCAGTCTCGCGCACAGCCTATTCAGCAGAACCGCCAGAGTCTCCGCCGGGCGATCATCAAGCGGCACCACGTCGCCCCCCCCCGACTGGCGCGACCAGATCGAAAGATCCCGCGCCATCGCCAGTTTCCAGTCCTCGGCATTGACGCCGCAATATTCCGCCGCGACGGCGATGCCGACCAGATAAGGCTCCAGTGCCTTTTGCGGCGTGGTCCTGCTCTCGTACTCCTTCACAAGCTCGGGTTGCGTGGTTGGATCCTCGCCGCGCCTCAATATCCAGTTGGAAAGGCGAAACTCCTGCCTGCTTTCGTGCCGTCGCTTGAGGCGGCCAAGAATCCTGTCCTGGAAGTCTTCCTTCCGCAGACCGGCTGTCTTCGCCTCGCCCCAGGCGCGTGTCAGGTAAAAAGCGGCCTTGAGCCGGTCCCGCTGACCAAGTTTCCGACCCTGCTGGATGGCCTCATTTTCGAGGCTCCGCAGCTTGGCGATCTCTGCCAGCCGCTTCCGCTCCCTGTGTTCGTCCCGGTTGTCGGCCTGTGACATCGCGGCCTCCCTCAATGCAGTTTCCTGTAGCGCCGTCCATTGGCGCCGTCATGGACGGGCATCACCGTCACGATCCGTGCGGTATCGTCGCTCCAGATAAGGGCGTAGCGACCGAGCCTGTCGTCTATGTTGAGCCTTCGGGAACGCCGACGGCTGACGCGCATCAATCGGCAGTTGTCCCCGATCGGGCGCTCGATATCCGCGTGCACCAGTATCGCCTGGACAAAGCGGTCGGTCACGCCGCGTTGGGCTGCGCGCCTCTTGCTATGCTCGGAATGACCCATCACTGCCTCCATCGCTATCGTGCACATCATGTGCCGTCTGGTGGTCGCGATCGAGTCAGAATCTGTTCCTCAGGGCCAAATTTTCAGATTAATGGACCCATTATTTTCAGAGTCATTTTCGGAGTCCAATGCGACTGCCTGCGTCGTAAGCCATGCAATCAAGAGGATGCGCGGTAAGCGCAACGCCGACCCCCTCCTGCCATTTCTGACCTGATCCGGCCATTCTGCGCGCATGTGCTTGACGGAGGGTTTGGATTTTGGAAATAGACGGCAAAATGGGCGTCCATTTGGACGGTTCAAGGATTGGCGGGGTTTCTCGGCTGGAGGTGATCGAGG
>NZ_JACIYP010000037.1 GCF_014359905.1 Hoeflea sp.
TCGGATCTGTACGGCCTGAAGGCGCAGCCTGACAGGGCCCATTCTCGCGTTGTTAAGCCTTTTGAACCGTTTGAAGCGCTATGGAAAGCAAAACCCGGTTACCGCTATCGACGAAAGGTGCGCCGCCAACGGCAATCCGAGCTTTGACGCGGTGCATATAACGCACTAAAACCTCGGCACAGCCGCCGCGGATTTGCTGGCGACTCTCCTTGAGGGAACAAAGGACAAGGTCCCGATGACCAATGTGACGCAGAACCGGCCGTTGTCGCCGCACCTGAGCATCTACAAACAATACCCGACCATGGTGATGTCGATCCTGCACCGGTTGACCGGCATGGCGCTTTACGCCGGAACGCTGCTGGTCGCCTGGTGGCTGGTCGCCGCGGCTTCCGGACCGGATTATTTCGACTGGGTCAACGGCATCCTGGGCTCGTTCCTCGGGCGGATGGTTCTGTTCGGCTACACCTGGGCCTTGCTGCATCACCTGCTTGGCGGAATCCGGCATTTCATCTGGGACACCGGCCACGGCTTGGATCCGCAGACCTCGACCAAAATGGCCTGGGCGACAATTGCCGGCTCAAGCATCCTGACGGTCCTGATCTGGATCGCCGGTTACGCAACCCGCCTCTAGGAGAGAGACATGGATACCAACAAGATGCGCACGCCGCTCTCCCGGGTCCGCGGCCTCGGCTCGGCCAAGGAAGGCACCGATCATTTCTGGCGGCAGCGGCTGACGGCCGTCGCCAATGTACCCCTGATCCTGTTCTTCATCTTCTTCATCCTCGCCTACAATGGCGAGCCCTATGCGGTGGTTGCCGGCGCGCTGTCCAACCCGCTGGTGGCGGTGCTGATGGGGCTGGTGGTTATTTCCGGCATCATTCACATGAAGCTCGGTATGCAAGTCATCATCGAGGACTATATTCATGCCGAGGGCATGAAGGTGAGCCTCTTGATCCTCAACACGTTCTTTTCAACCGTGGTCGGCGCTGTGTCGTTGTTCGCGGTGCTCAAACTCGGCTTCGGAGGCTGACACCTATGGTAATGACGTCCAGCGTCAACATTGGCGGACGCGACTACACGGTAGTCGATCACTCTTATGACGTGGTTGTGGTTGGCGCCGGCGGCGCCGGACTGCGCGCCACTCTGGGCATGGCCGAACAGGGTTTTCGCACTGCCTGTATCTCCAAGGTGTTCCCGACCCGCTCGCACACCGTGGCAGCGCAGGGCGGCATTGCAGCTTCGCTCACCAACATGACGCCCGACAGCTGGCAGTGGCACATGTATGACACGGTCAAGGGCTCGGACTGGCTCGGCGATGTCGACGCCATGCAGTATCTGACCATGGAAGCACCCAAGGCCGTCTATGAGCTCGAGCATTACGGGGTGCCGTTCTCGCGCACCGAGGATGGCCGCATCTATCAGCGCCCCTTCGGCGGTCACATGCAGAATTACGGCGAAGGCCCGCCGGTGCAGCGCACCTGTGCCGCCGCCGATCGCACCGGCCACGCCATCCTGCACACGCTGTATGGCCAGTCGCTCAAGCACAATGCCGAGTTCTTCATCGAGTATTTCGCGCTCGACCTGCTGATGGAAGAGGATGGCCGCTGCACCGGCGTGGTGGCCTGGAACCTCGATGACGGCACCATTCACCGCTTCTCCGCCAAGATGGTGGTGCTGGCCACCGGTGGCTATGGCCGCGCCTATTTCTCGGCCACCAGCGCGCATACCTGCACAGGCGACGGCAACGGCATGATCGCACGCGCCGGCCTGCCGCTGCAGGACATGGAGTTCGTGCAGTTCCACCCGACCGGGATCTATGGTGCAGGCTGCCTGATCACCGAGGGCGCCCGCGGCGAAGGCGGCTATCTGGTCAATTCCGAAGGCGAGCGCTTCATGGAGCGCTATGCACCATCGGCCAAGGACCTGGCCTCGCGCGACGTCGTTTCGCGCTGCATGACGCTGGAAATCCGCGAGGGTCGCGGCGTCGGCAAGAACAAGGACCACATCTATCTGCATCTCGATCACCTTGATCCGGCGGTGCTGAACGAGCGGCTTCCGGGCATTTCGGAAAGCGCCAAGATCTTCGCCGGCGTCGATGTGACCCGCGAACCGATCCCGGTGCTGCCGACGGTGCATTACAACATGGGCGGGATTCCCACCAATTACTGGGGCGAAGTGCTCAACCCGACCACCGAGGAGCCTGACCGGGTGACCCCGGGCCTGATGGCCGTCGGTGAAGCCGGCTGCGCGAGCGTCCACGGCGCCAACCGGCTGGGTTCGAACTCGCTCATTGACCTGGTGGTGTTCGGCCGCGCCGCGGCAATCCGCGCCGGGGAGGTGATCGACCGGGCATCGGCGATCCCCCAGGTCAACGAGACCTCGTTCGAGAAAATCATGACCCGTTTCGACCGTCTGCGCCACGCCGACGGCTCGCAATCGACGGCGGATCTGCGCGAGAAGATGCAGCGCGCCATGCAGGACGACGCGGCGGTGTTCCGCACCCAGGTGTCGCTCGAATCGGGCTGCAAGCGGATGAGCGCGATCTGGGCCGAACTTCCCGACGTGAAGGTGACCGACCGGTCGCTGATCTGGAATTCCGATCTGATGGAGACGCTGGAACTCGAAAATCTGATGGCCTGCGCCATCACCACCGTCTATGGCGCGGAAGCCCGCAAGGAAAGCCGTGGCAGCCACGCCCGCGAGGATTATGTCGGCGGCCCCTATGGCGGCCGCGACGACGAGAACTGGCGCAAGCACACGCTCGCCTGGGTCAACGACAAGGGCGAAGTCAGGCTCGACTACCGCCCGGTCCATACCGAGCTGATCGCCGAGGGTATCGATCTTGCCAAGATCGCTCCCAAGGCCCGTGTGTACTAAGAGGGAACAGAGACCATGGTTGAACTCACACTCCCGAAGAATTCGCAGCCCAAGCCGGGCAAGGTCTGGCCGAAGCCTGAAGGCGCGAAGAACACGCGTGAATTCCGAATTTACCGCTGGTCGCCGGATGACGCCGACAATCCGCGCATCGACACATTCCACATCGACACCGACGATTGCGGTCCGATGGTTCTCGACGGGCTGTTGTGGATCAAGAGCAAGATCGACGCGACGCTGACATTGCGCCGGTCCTGCCGCGAGGGCATCTGCGGCTCCTGCGCGATGAACATCGACGGCACCAACACGCTCGCCTGCACCAAGGGTCTCGACGAGATCGACGGCGCGGTCAAAGTCTATCCGTTGCCACATCTGCCGGTGGTCAAGGATCTGGTGCCGGATCTCACCCATTTCTACGCCCAGCACCGCTCGATCGAGCCCTGGCTGAAGACGGTGTCTCCGACGCCGGCCAAGGAATGGAAGCAGAGCCATGAGGACCGGGCCAAGCTCGACGGGCTTTACGAGTGCATCCTGTGCGCCTGTTGCTCGACTTCGTGCCCGAGCTACTGGTGGAACGGCGACCGCTATCTCGGCCCGGCCGTGCTGCTGCAGGCCTATCGCTGGCTGATCGACAGCCGCGACGAAGCCACCGGCGAGCGGCTCGACAATCTCGAGGATCCGTTCCGGCTCTACCGTTGCCACACCATCATGAACTGCGCCCAGACCTGCCCCAAGGGCCTGAACCCGGCCAAGGCGATTGCCGAGATCAAGAAGATGATGGTCGAACGCCGGGTGTGAGCGGCTGCGTTCATTCGTGAAGCACAGCCGGCTTTGCCGGATCCCGCCCGTGATCGGGGGCACGCAGGACGCGAACGCGTTCTGCCCCCGGCTCATGGCTTGAACAGCGTTCCCGGATAGGTATCCGGATCGGGATCCGTGGCCGTCCCCTCGCCCAATGGCCGCTGCATGAAGACGGTGTCGAGCCAGCGGCCATGCTTGTGGCCGGAACCCTTGATCATCCCGGCGCTTGCAAACCCGGCCTTCTGGTGGACCGCGATTGACGCCGGATGGGCGCCGCCGATGACCGCCACCATCTGGCGGAAACCGAGGCTTTCGCACCGGCCGATCAACCTTTCGAGAAGCGCCCCGCCGACGCCCTTGCCGCGGGCCTCGGGCGCAAGATAGATCGAATCCTCGACCAGCCAGCGATAGGCCGGACGGGTGCGGAACGGCGAGGCATAGGCGTAGCCCAGCACCGTGGCTGCGGCGGTTTCGGCTCCAGATTCGGCTTCAGCGATCAGGTAGGGATAGCCGTCGCCGGTGATGGCTTTCATCCTCCGTCCCATCTCGGCCTCGTCAGGCGTCAGCAATTCGTAGCTTGCCACGCCGTTCTCGACGCTGTCGGCATAGATGCGGGTGATGGCGGGAATGTCGGCTTGGGTGGCGTCGCGAATGATCATCGGTGTTGCGGTCCCGGTGGTGAAAGCTCGGCGGATTGTGTAGCGCCAAGCCGGACTCCGGCCAACAAAAAAGGCGGCCCGAAGACCGCCTTTCCAGTGTCAGTGCAAAAGCTGTTACTCGCGGTTGCCGAGGAACTGCAGCATGAACATGAACAGGTTGATGAAGTCGAGATACAGACGCAGCGCGCCCATGATCGCCTTGCGGCCGGCGGTGGCCTGGCCATCGCCCTCGTAATACATCTCCTTGATCTGCTGGGTGTCGTAGGCGGTCAGGCCCGCGAAGATCAGCACGCCGATCGCCGAGATGGCGAATTCGAGCGCGGTTGACTGCAGGAAGATGTTGACCACCATCGCGATGATCAGGCCGAACACGCCCATGATCAGGAACGAGCCCATGCCGGACAGGTCCTTCTTGGTGGTGTAGCCGTAGAGCGACAGCGCGCCGAACGAGGCTGCGGTGACGAAGAAGGTCTGCGTGATCGACGCTCCGGTGAAGACCAGGAAGATCGACGACAGCGACACGCCCATCATCGCGGCGTAGATCCAGAACGTGGTCTGCGCGGCGGAAACGCTCATCTTCTCGATGCGGAAGCTCAGGAAGAACACCATCGCCAGCGGCGCCAGCATGACCACCCACTTGAGCGGCGAGCCATAGAGCACGGCGCCGAGGTTGGTCAGCATCTTGCCGTTGCCAAGCGTCGCCACGGCGCTTGCCGGATCATTGGTGGTTGCATACATCGCGACGACGAAGGCAGCCACACCGGTGATGCCCAGACCCATTGCCATGATGTTGTAGACGCGCAGCATGTAGGCGCGAAGGCCTTCATCGATCGCGGCGCCCGCCTGGACGCCACCGGCTACGCGGACATTCGAATTGCGAAAGTCAGCCATGTTTTCCTCTTTATAAGCCCCGGTGTGGATTACGGTGTCGGGTATATATCCCAGGCGCCGCTGCGGGGCTCCAGCATGCCTGCGTGTAATATGAGGACGAACTGGGGCCACGACAAGGCCTCGTGGAGTCCAAATCGACCGGAAACCTATGCAATTGCTTAATGATCCCGCAAATCGGGGGCTCGTGGTGCGATCCTGACCGATGGTTCCCATCTGTCAGGACAAATCGCCCCACCAGATTAATGGCCTGTGGGCTGACTTTCCAGAACAGATGCAAACCATCCGTTCTGGTCAGGCCACTAAAGTTCTCGCAACACAGGTGCGGCTTTTTGCCCGAGCACCCGCCAGGTGCCCAACAAGCCGATGCCGACGGTCAGAACCAGCGCCCCCACAAGCGTGGCAAGCGCGATATCGGGCATGAATTCCGACGGCAGGGTCATGATCCGGCTCACCACGAACCACGAGGCCACGCCGCCGAAGGCCAGGGCGAAGATCGCGGTGGCAAGCCCGAGCAGGCCGTATTCGTAGACATAGGCGCGGATCAGCGTCGCCCGCGTGGCGCCGAGCGTCTTGAGCACCACCGCGTCGTGGATGCGCGAGCGGTTGCCCGCGGCCAGCGCCCCGGCCAGCACCAGCACCGAGGCGATCAGCGCCACAAGTGCCGCAGCGCGGATGGCAATGCCGATCTGGCCCACCAGCCGGTCGGCGAGTTCGAGAGCGTCCTTGACGCGGACGCTGGTGATCGTCGGATAGGCCTGCGTCACGCCGCGCAGGATCGCGCCTTCGAGTGCCGCGTCGGCGTTCGCATCGGTCAGCGTCGCCATCCAGGAATGCGGCGCGCCGGCGAAGGTGTTGGGTGAGAACACCATGACGAAATTGATCGACAGCGATTCCCACTCGACATCGCGCAGATTGGCGATCCGCGCCGTGATCGGCCGGCCCAGCACCGAGACGGTGATGGTGTCGCCGACCGCAAGCCCGATCTCGCCCGCCTCCTCGGCGGAGAACGACACCAGCGGCTCGCCTTCGTAATCGGGCGCCCACCACTCGCCTGCGGCCAGCCGCGAATTCTCCGGCAGGTTCTTCGCATAGGTGATGCCGCGGTCGCCCCTGAGTACCCAGCGGGCTTCCGACGGGACATTCTCCGCATTGACCTCCTCGCCGTTGAGCCCGGTAATCCGCCCGCGCAGCATCGGCACCTTGATGATCTTGCCGTCCGGGGCGAGCGCGGAGACGACGCGGTCGAACCCGTCGATCTCGCTCGACTGGATATCGACAAAGAAGAAGTTCGGCGCCCGGTCGGGCAGGTTGCCCGACAGTTCGCGCCTGAGATTGGTGTCGATCAGCGCCAGCGTCACCAGGAGCGCCAGCCCCAGCCCGAGCGACAGCACCACCGAGGGCGTGAGTGCGCCGGGGCGATGGATGTTGCCGATGGCGAGGCGGAGCGGCGTCGACCGCACGGCCGGCCAGCGCCGGGCGATGATCTGCACGCCGTGGCCGACGAGCCGGAGCACGGCGAAGGCCACGATGACGGCCGCGACAAAGGTGCCGGCAATGCGGCGGTCGTCGGCAAACCAGATGGCGGCAGCGCACAGGCCCGCGAGCGTCAGGCCGGCGGTCGCGAGATAGGGCCAGCGCGGCAGGCCGCTTGCCTCGAACCCCTGCTGGCGGAACAGCGCCGTTGCCGGCACTTCGCCGGCGCGGCCGAGCGGCAGCACAGCGAATGCAAACGCCGTCGTCAGGCCGAAGCCCGCGGCAACCGCAAGCGAGGCCGGGTAGAACGAGGCGCTGACTGCGACCGGAATGACGCCTGCCAGGGCGCTTGCCGCAGCGAACGGCATGAGCGCCCCCAGCGCCAGACCCAGAACGACGCCGAAACCTGCGATCAGCATCACCTGGATGAGGTAGATCGCCACCACCAGGCTCGACGGCGCGCCGACGCATTTGAGCGTGGCGATGACGCCGCGCTTGCCTTCGAGCCAGGCGCGCACGGAATTGGCGATGCCGACGCCGCCGACGATCAGCGCCGTGAGCCCCACCAGCGTGAGAAACTGGGAGAACCGTTCGATGTTGCGGGTCAGCGCCGGCGCGGCGTTGCGGCTGGTGCGGACCTGCCAGCCGGCATCGGGAAAGCGCTCGTTGGACTGCGCCTGCAAGGCGGCGAGATCGCGGCTTCCGGCGGTCCCGTCAAGCAGCACCCGGTAGCTGTATTCGACCAGGCTGCCCGGACGGATCAACCCGGCCTGGTCAAGCGCCTGCCGCGATACCATCAGCCGTGGCGCGAAGCCGAAGCCTTCAGACAGGGCATCGGGTTCGGTGGCGATGACCCCGCGGATGATGAACTCCGCCTGACCGACCAGCAGCCTGTCGCCGATCTCGAGCCCGAGACGGTCGAGCAGGATCTGTGCCGCGGCCGCGCCGAAGACCCCGTCCTGCTCGGCGAGCACCGCATCCACCGGCATCGCCGGCACGGTTTCGAAACTGCCATAGAGCGGATAGGCGCCATCGACGGCGCGCAATTCGACCAGCGACTGATCCGTCCCGTCGGGCTTGCGCGCCATGGTGCGCATGTTGACGCCGGCCGTGACGGCGCCGAGCCCGTCCACATAGTCGCGTTCGGCATCACCGATATCGCGATTGTCGATCTCGAAGCGGATATCGCCGCCGAGGATGGTCTTGCCCTCGGACGCGATCGAGCCGGTCATCATCTGCGAGACGGAGTTGACGCCGGCAATCGCGCCGGTGCCGAGCGCCACGCAGGCGAGAAAGATGTAGAATCCGGAAAGTCCGCCGCGCAACTCGCGCAAGGCCAGGCGGGCAGCCAGTCCGAGCCGCAGGCTGTTGGCCGCTGGCTGCGCGCCAGGCGCGGCCATCAGGCGACCACCTTGCCGGCAACACTGGCCGCGTCGGGCACGATACGGCCCGATCGCACCGCGATCTGCCGGTTGCAGCGGTCGGCAAGCGTCACGTCATGGGTCACCAGCAGAAGCGTCGCGCCGCGCTCCGATTGCTTGGCAAACAGCAGATCGGCGATCTGGCGTCCGGTTTCGCCATCGAGATTGCCGGTGGGCTCGTCGGCGACGATCAGCACCGGATCGGGCGCCAAGGCCCGGGCAATCGCCACGCGCTGCTGTTCGCCGCCCGACAATTGTCCAGGATAATGGTTCAGCCGGTCGCCGAGACCCACGGCAATCAGTTCCTCGCGCGCCCGGTCGAAGGCATTGGCGCGGCCGGCAAGCTCCAGCGGCACGGCGACGTTTTCCAGCGCGGTCATGTTGGGAATGAGGTGGAACGACTGGAACACGATGCCGACGGAGCGGCCGCGCACGGCCGCGACCGCATCCTCGCTCAGAGTGTGCAGCGCGTGATCGGCGACATACACTTCGCCCGAATCGAGCCGTTCGAGCCCGGCCACCACCATCAGCAGCGTCGACTTGCCCGATCCGGACGGGCCGACAATGCCGACCGACTCGCCTGCCGCGATGTCGATGTCGATGCCCTTGAGCACATGCACCGACGAAGCCCCTGTCCCAAGCGTCAGGTTGGCCTGCCTGAGAGTGACAATGGATTTGGCGTTGGATTGAGACACGGGCTGGAAATCCTATATGGAAAGGCATGGACGCGGCAAACCGCTTGATCACGAGCACTTAGGAGACTTCCCATGGGTTTTAAAGGTTTGGCGATCGCCTTGTTTCTGGCGCTTGGCGGCGCGGCCGTTCCCGGTCAGGCTTTCGCGGAGGCTCCGGTGAAGATAATCGGCTTCGGCGACAGCCTGATGGCGGGCTACCAGTTGCAGAGCGACGAAGGCTTTCCGGCGCGCCTGGAGGCGGCACTCAAGGCCCGCGGGCATGATGTGGCCATTGCCGATGCAGGCGTCTCCGGCGACACCACATCGGGCGGCCTGGCGCGGCTCGACTGGTCGATTCCCGACGGCGCCGATGGGGTGATCCTCGAACTCGGCGCCAATGATGCGCTGCGCGGCCTGCCGCCCGAGCAGACCCGCGACAACCTCGAGGCGATGATCGTGCGGCTTCAGGAGCGCGGCATCGAGGTGATGCTCGCCGGCATGCTCGCCCCGCCCAATCTCGGCGCCGACTACGAAGCCGCCTTCAACGCCATCTATCCGGAGCTCGCGGCCAGATATGACCTGCTGCTCTATCCTTTTTTTCTCGATGGCGTGACCGGCGTTCCGGGCATGACGCTGAGTGACGGCATGCATCCAAACGCCAAGGGAATCAATCAGATGGCTGACGGCATGCTGCCGGTTGCCGAACAGTTCGTCGAGCGGATCAAGGCCCGCTAGCGTGCGCCGGGCCGAGCGACCCGAAATCTAGGTGCTTGCCTGGGAGGCCATGTCGTGATTCGTTCAGGTCATCCGACGATTCGGGAAAACTGCGATGCCAAGGCTTTTTACCGCTCTTGAAATCCCGCGGGACGCGGCCATGTCGCTCTCCCTCCTGCGTGGCGGACTTCCCGGTGCCCGCTGGATCGATGTCGAGAATTACCACATCACCTTGCGATTTATCGGCGACATCGACGGCCCCGCCGCCGATGAGCTGATCAGCGCCTTCGACCGGATCGACCGGTCGTCCTTTTCGCTGACGCTGTCGGGGATGGGATCGTTCGGCTCCAAGAAGCCGCATTCGATCTGGGCCGGCGTCTCGCCATCCCCTGAACTCAAGGCGCTCCAGGCGGAGATCGAGCGGATCTGCCAGCGCCTCGGCTTCGGACCCGATCCGCGCCGGTTTTCGCCGCATGTGTCGCTGGCGCGGCTGCGCAATGCCCGGGTCGGCGACGTGGTCGAGTATCTCGGCGCGCGGGGCAATTTCCGCACCATGCCTTTCACCGTCGGCCGGTTCGTGGTGATGTCGTCGCGCGATTCGGTCGGCGGCGGGCCCTATGTCGTCGAGGAAGCCTATCCGCTCGGCTGGCGCAATTCGCTGCCGAGCCTCGACACCAGCGCCTTGCAGCCCTCGCGCAACAGCTGAAACACATTCTCGAACCCGTCGGCGCCGCCGTAATAGGGATCGGGCACATCGGCGGTCTTGCCGAGCGTGTAGTCCAGAAACAGGAAGATCCGGCCGTGGCGTGCCGAGGGCGAGCGTGCCTTGAGCGTTGCCGCGTTCGAGCGGTCCATTGCGAAGATCAGGTCAAAGCGGTCGAAATCCTCGGGCGCCACCTGCCGCGCCCGCTGGGCCGAAATGTCGATCCCGTGGCCTGAAGCGGTTTCGACCGAGCGCGGATCGGGCGCGTCGCCCTGGTGCCAGTTGCCGGTGCCGGCCGAATCGATGGAGACATGCGCGCCGAGCCCCGCATCAACCAGCGCCTCGCGCAAGATTCCCTCGGCCAGGGGCGAGCGGCAGATATTGCCCATGCAGACAAACAGCACCGAAAGTTGCGTCCTGTGCGTGCTGTCGGTTACGCTCGTTTCCATGTTCAACCCACTCTTTCAGCCCCGGAGGACGCCATGACGCGCCAGAAACTCGATAGCACAGCCGTTTCCGAAAAGCTCGCCGCGGTTTCCTCCTGGGAGATCGACGCCGGCGAGACCGCCTTGACCAAACACTTCCGCTTCGCTGACTTCAGCGAGGCGTTCGGTTTCATGGCCCGCGCGGCGCTGGCGGCCGAAAAACTCGATCATCATCCCGAGTGGAAAAATGTCTACCGCACTGTCGATGTACGCCTGACCACCCATGACGCCGGCGGACTGACCGAGCTGGACTTCGATCTCGCCATCGCCATGGACCGCATCGCCGGCGACGCCCAGGGCTGACGGAGGGCCGACATTGAAGCCGGCGGCATTCATGACCATATGGAAATGAACTATAACCGAGGGCATCCCATGAGCACTCTTGAAGGCGAAATTCTCGAACCGGATCACACCTCCGGCGCCAACACCAAGGGCGCGGACGAGGCATCGGTACGGGCAGGGTTCTGGCGCACCTTTCGCAAGGCGGCCGGGCAGATCCCCTTCGCCGAGGATGCGGTGGCCGCCTATTACTGTGCGCTCGATCCGGAGACCCCGGGCAAGTCCAAGGCTGTGCTGCTGGGCGCGCTGGCCTATTTCATCATGCCGCTCGACGCCATTCCGGACGTCCTCGCCTTTGTCGGATTTTCCGATGACATCGCCGTGCTGACGCTGGCCCTTGCCACCATCCGCTCGAACCTGACCGAGGCCCACCGCATCGCCGCGCGCCGCTCGCTCGCCGACTTTGCCGCCGACAAGGGTGCGAAGCCGAAGAAGACCAGGGCTTCGTCATAGGCGAGGGAGCAGGCAACACACGCGCCATGTCCGGGCGCGCGAGAGCCGCTTGAACGCCGTGACGTCAGTGCATCGTCATGTCGCCATTATCGTTTTCGAGGCTGCGCCGCAGCCGTGAGAACGCGAGACGGATCCGCGATTTCACCGTGCCCAGCGGCAATCCGGTGTCCTCGGCGATCTGGCTGTGGGATCTTCCCAGGAAGAATGCCTGGCGCACCAGGATCGCCTGCTCTTCCGGCAGGTCGAGCATCGCCTTGCGCACCCGTTCGTCGCGCTCCTCCGCTTCGACAATGTCATCCGCGGCCTCGGGCTGGGAGGGTTGCAGCGCCGGGTCGTCCGGGTCGAGCAGGGCGCTCTTGTCGCGCCTGAGCGCATCGATGCGGCGATTGCGCGCAACCCTGAACAGCCAGGTCGCAAGCGAGGATTTGGCGGGATCGAACAGCCCGGCCTTGTGCCAGAGAACGATCATCACTTCCTGCACCATCTCCTCGGCCTGGGAGGGTTCCATGCCGAGCCGCTGCAGATAGGATTTGAGCCGCGGCGCGAAATAATCGAAAAGTTCCGCAAAGGCAGCCTGATCCCGCCTGAGGGAAACCGCCTCGGCAAGGCCGGCAAGCCGCTCTTTCAAGTCATCCGACATTAGTTGCGCAGAACTCCCGCATGCATGATGCGACCCGTCGCCACCTCACCGTTGCCATGTCAACACGTACACATGATTTATCAAAGGTCAAACTGTTGCCGGATTCGCATTGTTACAAATGGTGAGCAAGGGACATCACGCCGCACCCAACGCCAGATTGAAGTCTCATTAAGGGATTCATTGACGGTTTGGTAACCAGGATTAAGTCAAAATGAACCAATCACCTCGCATAGAGCGGGAACGGCCATCAGGCCGGGACACAGGACCACGAACCGGTAGGGAAGCCATGTTTGGGAAGACAATCGCAACCGCAGTGACGGCGCTCTTCGCATTGACCGCCGCCGCGGCGGCGCAATCGCCCACCAGGATCCAGCAATTCGATTCCTGGGGCGCATATTCATATGATTCAAACGGCGGCAAGGTCTGCTACGTGCTGTCGGTACCGATCAGCTCGGCGCCGACCAATGTCGATCACGGCGACATCTTTTTCCTGGTCTCACAGCGGCCGGGTCAGAATGTGAGCTATGAGCCGCATGCCATGATGGGCTATCCCTTGCAGGAATCCTCCAAGGTGACCGTCAATGTGGACGGGCGTGACTTCACCTTTTTCACGCGCGGCAGCTCGGCATGGGTGGAGAACGCCGCCCAGGAACCGCAACTGGTGGCTGCGATGAAGGCAGGCACGTCGATGACGGTCAAGGCCGTGTCGCGCCGCGGCACCGACACCTCCTACAGCTATTCGCTCAGGGGCATCACCGCGGCGCTCAACCAGATCGCCAGCTGCAAATAAAAGCGTCCCGCAAAAGGGATGAAAAAGGCCGGGCGACCGGCCTTTTTCCTTTTGACCGGACCCGCCGCCCGACTCCGGCGCGGCTTCCGGATCAGATATGCCGCAAGGCCCTGTGGCACAGGACTGCGACATAGATCGCAAGGATAAGATCCAGGATCTCGATCAGGCCAAGCGGCAGCGGGATCGGATCGGGTGAGCGTGGAAACACCGCGCCAAGATCCAGCAGCACCACAAAGACATAGCCCCACGACACCGCGATTGCCGCCCAGGCAAGCGCCAGCCTGGCCTTGATCAGTCCGATCGCGGCAACAAGCGCGATCACCCCCAGCGTGACCAGAAACACGTTGAAGCCCCAGAACACCGGGCCGCCAAGGCCGGAAAAATCTCGGGTCTCGACCGGGCCGCCGGGCACCAGCGTTGCAAAACTCGCCACCAGCAAGAGCAGCAGCCAGCCGGCCGTCGCGGCGCTCCGGGTCTCAACCGACGATCCTGTCATGGGTCTCTCCTTTGGCTGACGCTCAATTTTCATACTCCGAGTATGGTCCATAATGTCGTTGAACCCGTCAATACTTGAAGTATGGTGAGCCATGGCCCAAAGAGACACGCTCACCCCTCAAGACTGGATCAAGGCGGCGTTCCGGCTGCTCACCAGCACCGGCCCCACCGCGATCCGGGTCGATTTGCTGTGCCGTGAGCTGGGCGTCACCAAGGGCTCGTTCTACTGGCATTTCGCTGATCTTGCGGCGCTGAGGGCTCAGATGGTCGCGCATTGGCGCCGCGTCGCGACAAGCGATGTCATCGCCGCGATGACCTCGGCGGAGCTTGCGCCGCGCGAACTGTTCATAAGACTGTTCGAGACCGTGCTGAGCCAGCCTGCGCGCGACTATGGCGGAGCGATGGCCGAGGCTGCGATCCGCCATTGGGCGGCGGGCGATGAGGCGGTGCAGGCCGTGGTGCGCGAGGCCGACACCGAGCGGCTGGCGTTCCTGACCCTGCAATTGCGCGGCGCAGGCCTGAGCGGACCGGAAGCCCGCTCGCGCGCGGCGCTGCTCCTGGCAACGCTCATCGGCCTTGAGCAGCTGACTGGCGAACCGGCGCTGCCGCGCCTTGATATTCCCGGTTTTGTCGACGCCATGCTGACACCGGCACGGATGGTGGACGCAACGGGCGGGGCTTTCGCCTGAACGGCTGGCGTGACGATCATGCCCGCTCCGTCATCTCGCGCGGCGCCTCATCCCAGCGGTTCTGATCCGGCCAGAGCGCCCTGAGCATGGCGCCCTGCCCGGTGAATCTTTCGTCCAGAACATCGCATCCATAGATCCGGTCGGTCCTGAAATGCCGGAACCCGGCGCGAAGCTCGCACCAGCAGGCCAGCATCACGCATTCAAGGTGATAGACCAGCGCCAAAGGCCGCACGGCTCTCACCGTCCGGCAGCCCTGCTCGTCCTGATAGGTGAGCCGCAATTTGCGCTCGCCGCGGATCGCATCGCGAAGCGTCGAGACCTGCACGCAACCCTTGGCCGGGTCATCCGGAGGCGCGCCCCAGGGCGCCACCTGAAGCCAGTCCGCCGGCCCGTGCAGCGCCTCGACCTTCTCGTGGATGCGCCGGGCGGCGCGCTGCAACGCACTGTCACCGGTGCGCGACAGCAGGGCCAGCCCGACCCTGAGCGCCTCGATTTCCTCGAGGTCGAAATTCAGCGGCGGCAGGTCGTAGCCCCGGCGCATCACATAGCCGATGCCCGGCTCCCCCTCGATCGGCGTGCTCATCATCTGCAGCGCCGAGATGTCGCGATAGATCGTCCGCGTCGAGACCTCGAGCTGGTGCGCCAGAGTCTCGGCCGTCATCGGCCGGCTGGCGGATCTCAGGATCTGGATGATCTCGAACAAGCGGTTTGAGCGGTGCATCGGTCAGGTCCTCCACGTGCTGCTGACACTCTATCACCATCCACTGACACCAGTCTGTCAGCAGTGGCGCGCTAGCCTGTCTCAAGGATAAGGCGAGGGGTTAGTCATGAGCTATTATGATCAGGCAATGATGATGGCGCTCAAGCTCGGCCCCTGGGCCAACAGGACCCCCACGGAGATCGACAGGGATATCGAGCAGGCGACCATGATGCGGCAGCGTTTGACCCCGGAGCGTCCGGCAATCGGTGGCGCCGTCAAGCGGATGCTGGTCCGCTTCGCCCGCGGCTGGAGCCGCAGGTCCCGCCGCCGGCCGCGCAGCAATCAAGAGCTTGGCCCCCTGATCACGCGCTGCCGAGCCGACCGCGCCGTGACCGACGGCATGGCCGTTACCGTTCAAACGGACCCGGCTGAACGCGACAGCCATTGCGCCGATGGTGACGAAGCCGGCAAAACCTGATACAGCCCGGGGCTTCGCCAACAAGAGCGCCCATTACCGATGCCAGCCACGATCGATCTGACAAACCCTTCCGCGCGTCCCGCCCGGCCCCACGCTCCGAAAGTTGCGGATGGAATGCCGACCCTGATCGGCATGAGCCGTGACGAGATGGTCGAGGCCATGGCGGACGCCGGCGTGCCCGAGCGGCAGCGCAAGATGCGGGTCAACCAGATCTGGCACTGGCTCTACATTCGCGGCGTCTCGGATTTTGCCGACATGCACACGATCTCGCGCGATCTGCGCGAGGCGCTGGCCGCGCGCTACACCATCGCCCGCCCGGAGATCGTCGAGGAGCAGATCTCGAATGACGGCACCCGCAAATGGCTGATGCGGTTTCCGCCGCGCGGCGCCGGCCGGCCCGTCGAGGTGGAAACCGTCTATATTCCCGAGGAAGGCCGCGGCACGCTGTGCATTTCGAGCCAGGTGGGCTGCACGCTGACCTGCACCTTCTGCCACACCGGCACCCAGAAGCTGGTGCGCAACCTCACCGCCGAGGAAATCCTGTCGCAGCTGCTGATTGCCCGCGACCGGCTCGGCGATTTTCCGCACAAGGACACGCCGCAGGGCGCGATCGTTCCGGCGGAGGGCCGCAAGGTCACCAATATCGTCATGATGGGCATGGGCGAGCCGCTGTACAATTTCGAAGAGGTCAAGAAGGCGCTGCTGATCGCGTCGGATGGCGACGGCCTCGCCCTCTCGCGCCGCCGCATCACCTTGTCGACCTCCGGTGTGGTGCCGGGCATTGTCCGCACAGGCGAGGAAATCGGCGTGATGCTGGCGATCTCACTGCATGCGGTGCGTGACGACTTGCGCGACGAGCTGGTGCCGATCAACAAGAAATATCCGCTCAAAGAGTTGCTCGAGGCCTGCCGCACCTATCCCGGCGTGTCGAACGCGCGGCGCATCACCTTCGAATATGTGATGCTCAAGGGCGTCAATGACAGCCTGTCGGACGCCAAGGAACTGGTGCGGCTGCTCAAGGGGATTCCGGCCAAGATCAACCTCATCCCGTTCAATCCCTGGCCGGGATCGGCCTATGAGTGCTCGGACTGGGAGACGATCGAGACATTCGCCGATTTCGTCAACGCCAATGGCTACGCCTCGCCGATCCGCACCCCGCGCGGCCGCGACATTCTGGCGGCCTGCGGCCAGCTCAAGAGCGAATCCGAGCGCATGCGCAAGACCGACCGGCTGGCGCTCGAAGCCATGATGATTGCCGGCCATGGCGCCGACTGACGCGCGATGAGCGACATGCTCCGCCTTCTTGTGAGGATGTTCGCCATCGCCTTCGGGTTTTTCGCCGGCTGCCTGGCGGCGGGCCTGGCCTATGCCTTTCTCGCCCGGCTGGTGGTGCCCGAGGATTTCGGCCGCTTCAGCGATCTCGAACTCACCGTGACCCTGGTCATCGGCGTGGTGGGCGTCGCAAGCCTGTTTGCCCGCGCCGTGCTGATACCGGCCTTCGCCATCATCGCCGTCTTCGAGTTTCTCAGGCGGCGCGACTGGCTCTCTTACGCGCTGGCCGGCGCCGTGATGGCGCTCGCGTCGGGCGTCTACCTGGCAGGCGGCGACGCCGTCGAACCGGCGCAGATCATCGCCATCCATACCGCCTGCGCCATCATCGGCGCCTCGGTCTACTGGCTTGTCGCCGGCCGGAATGCCGGCCGATGGCTGCCGAGCGAGCGCGCAAGAGCCGCGGCTGCCATTGACGGCGAAGCCTGATCAGCGGCTCTGGGTCAGCAGGATCCTGACCGCAAACACCGAAAACACCGCCGCGAAGACATAATCGACGATCCGCATCACCTGCGGCTTTCGCTTGAGCCAGTCCGCCAGGCTGTTGGCGCCGAGCACCACGGCGATGGCGACCGGCAGCGCGATGAGGATCGACAGCACGCCCAGGAAGATCAGCTTGCCGGTGACGTGCGGATCGCTGACGCTGACGAATTGCGGCAGGAAGGTCATGAAGAAGATGATGACCTTGGGGTTGAGCAGATTGACCCAGAGACCGTTGAGAAACGCCTTCCAGGCCGACGCCTGGCGCTTGCCGACGCTGTGAACGGCCAGAACCGACCGGTTGCGCACCGCCTGGATGGCAAGCCAGAGCAGGTAGGCGGCGCCGCCGGTCTTGAGCACCAGGAACGCCATCGGCGAGGCAACGACCAGCGCCGAGACGCCGAAGGCCACCAGAAGCGTGTGAATGGCGATGCCGAGATTGGTTCCGAGCAGCGTCATCAGGCCGATGGCCCGGCCGTCGCGGATGGTCCGGCTCATCCACAGGGTCATGTCCGGTCCGGGCGTGATCGCCAGCAACAAGGTGGCGGCTGCAAAAGCCAGCAAAGTGGTGAGGTCAGGGACAAAGATCATTGCATAAACCCGGGGGTGAAAAAGCTGGTCACAGGCATGTCCATGCCGGAGCCATGTGTCACCGTTTTCACGCGGCGGCCCCAAAAGCAAGCTGCCCCCGGTCAAATATCCGGCCTGACCTGAATATCAGCCAGGGCCGATCGGGTCTCGGAGCATGAGAAAGACAAACGCCCCGCACATGACGATGTGCGGGGCGTTTGCTTGAGAAGGTCCTGATTTCCGGTCGACGATCAGAAACGGTAGGTCAGACCGGTACCAATGAGCCAGGGGTTGAGCTTGGCCTTGCCGGACAGGGCTACGCCGCCTGAAACACCGGTCCATTTGGGTTCAAGGAACAGCTTCTTGACGTCGAAGTTGACGCCCCAGTGGTCATCGATCATGTAGTCGAAGCCGACCTGCAACGCGGCGCCAAACGTATCTTCGACCTTGAAGGCGGTAAGTGCGCCGGCCGGCTCCTCACTGTAAAACATCGTGTAGTTCACGCCCGCACCCACGTAAGGCTTGAAGGCGCCGAAATCGGTGAAATGATATTGCAGCGTCAAGGTTGGCGGCAAAAGCCAGGTCTCGCCGACCTTGCCCAGTGCCGCGATGGAATCCGTGCCCGAAACATTGGCTTTGGTGGTTCCCAGAATCAGCTCAGCGGCAATGTTGTCGGTGAAGAAATAGCTGATATCCAGCTCCGGCACGATTGTGTCGGAATATTCCAGACCGGATCCCGGCACCTGATCGACATAGCCCTCGTCTTCCGTGATCACACCCAGGCCGCGAAGCCGGATCTGCCAAGGGCTTGAGACCGCCGGTGTTCCCATTCTCTGAGAGAGGTCGGATGCAACCGCCACTGTGCCCGTTGCGGTCAACAGCGCCAAAACCAGCGCCGAGCCGCCGGCTGCGAGTGTCCATTTGTGAAGTCCCATCTTAAGCCCCTGAATCCCTGTTTATTCACAGGCCCATACCTATTCCGGCTGAAGATCAGTCTTTTGATCTGGATCAAACAAATCGGACTTTTCCGGGCACAATGAACGCCTCCGGCGCCGTCCCGTGCCCGGACCGAGCCCTGCCTGATACAGGATGCTGGAAGATTTGTGCCAAGCCTCAGTGAGAGAAGCCTGTCCTCCGGGTTGCTACCAATGGGATTTGGTCTTTCGCCAGTGTTGCGGTGACCCGTGCACCTGGAAATATCTCCATGAGCCGACGCAGATTGACGTCTAACGCTTGAGGTAATCCTTGAAGCGCTCCGCATAGTCCGGATGCCAGCGCGACAGCGGCGGCCGGTTCTCGATGATGTCGCCCGCAGCCCAGGCGATGCGCTTCTCGTCGGTCGGTCGGTCGACGTCATTGTCGGGGCACAGGATGTAGAAATCGCCGCGGGCGAGGCTTTCCATCATGAAATCCACCGTCTGCTCGGCCGTCCAGGCCGCGTCGGGCTTTTCGCTGCGGCCGCGCGCGGTGAGCGGCGTGTGGACGAATCCCGGGATCAGCAGATGCGCGTTGACCCGGCAGCCTTCGGTGTTGCGCAACTCGTGCTGAAGCGCCTCCGTAAACGCCTTCACGCCGGCCTTGGCCACATTGTAGGCAGGATCGCCGGGCGGGGTGGTGATGCCCTGCTTGGAGCCGGTGTTGATGATCATCGCCGGCTTGCCATGGGCGATCATGCCCGGCCCGAAGGCGCGGGTTCCATGAATGATGCCCATCAGATTGACGCCCAGAACCCTGTCCCAGTTGGCCTGCGGGCCGAACAGGCTGCTTCCGGGCTGGATGCCGGCATTGTTCATCAGCAGGTGGACACGGCCGAAGCGCTCCACGACGGTGCGTTCCAGCGCCTCGACATCGGCGCGGTCGCTGACATCGGTCTGGATCGACGCCACGTCGGTGGCGGGATTGTCCGACAGCGCGGCGACCTGTTTTTCGGCGGCGGCCAGCCGCTCCCGGTCGACATCGACCAGCACGACGCACATGCCGCGCGCGGCGAAGGCTTTGGCCGCGGCCAGCCCGATGCCCGAAGCAGCACCCGTCACCACCGCAACCTTGGCCGTGTCCATCACCGATTGAAAATGATCCATCTTCGTCTCCCGCCTTTTCGCCTGAACCGATTGTCTTAGAAGTCTGAGACAACAGTGTGGCAAATGCCATCCAGCAGCCACAGGCTGCGGTCGCCAGGACCCGGCTCCTGCACCCTGACCCTTGCAAGACGCCGCAAACCGGCTAAAAGTGCCGCAAAATTCAGGGGCCCGCGGTTCCAGAACCTCAGGGGCAGAGCACCAAAACAGGAAGACAGTATCCATGGCATCGCACAAGGACGTCAAGAAGGTCGTTCTCGCCTATTCCGGCGGCCTCGACACCTCGATCATTCTCAAATGGCTGCAGACCGAACTCGGCGCAGAAGTCGTCACCTTCACCGCCGATCTCGGCCAGGGCGAAGAGCTGGCGCCGGCGCGCAAGAAGGCCGAGATGCTCGGCATCCCGGACGCCAACATCTATATCGAGGATGTGCGCGAGGAATTCGTCCGCGATTTCGTCTTCCCGATGTTCCGCGCCAACGCCGTCTATGAGGGCGTCTACCTGCTCGGCACCTCGATCGCCCGGCCGCTGATCTCCAAGCGGCTGGTCGAGATCGCCCGCGAGACCGGCGCCGACGCGATCGCCCACGGGGCCACCGGCAAGGGCAACGACCAGGTCCGCTTCGAGCTGTCGGCCTATGCGCTCAACCCCGACATCAAGATCATCGCCCCCTGGCGCGACTGGTCGTTCAAGAGCCGCACCGACCTGATCAGGTTCGCCGAGGAACACCAGATCCCGGTTTCCAAGGACAAGATGGGCGAGGCCCCGTTCTCGGTCGACGCCAACCTGCTGCACTCCTCCTCCGAGGGCAAGGTGCTGGAAGATCCGGCCGTCGAAGCGCCCGAATATGTGCACATGCGCACGATTTCGCCCGAAGCCGCGCCCGACAAGGCGACGATCATCAAGATCGGCTTCGAAAAGGGCGACGCGGTGTCGATCAACGGCGAACGCATGAGCCCGGCGACGATTCTCGCCAAGCTCAACGACTACGGCCGCGACAACGGCATCGGCCGGCTCGATCTGGTCGAGAACCGCTTCGTCGGCATGAAGTCGCGCGGCGTCTACGAGACCCCCGGCGGCACCATCCTGCTCACCGCCCACCGGGCGATGGAATCGATCACGCTCGACCGGGGTGCTGCCCATTTGAAAGACGAGCTGATGCCGCGCTATGCGGAGCTGATCTATTACGGCTTCTGGTTCTCGCCCGAGCGCGAGATGCTGCAGGCGGCGATCGATCTGAGCCAGAAACATGTCGAGGGCGAAGTCACGCTCAAGCTCTACAAGGGCAATGTCATGGTCACCGGCCGCGAGAGCGACAAATCGCTCTATTCCGATGCGCTGGTGACCTTCGAGGACGACCAGGGCGCCTATGACCAGAAGGATGCGGCGGGCTTCATCAAGCTCAACGCCTTGCGCCTGCGCACCCTGGCCGCGCGCGACCGCAAGGCATAGGCGCAGCAAGACAATGCGCAATCGGGGCGGGACCGAAAGGCTCCCGCCCCGAGACTGCTGACAAAGGCCGTAACGACGGTGTCTTGTCGCGCAAAGTGGCAGACTCTCGACAGCCTTCATGCCGGCGAACGCCGGCATCCAGCGCGATCAAGTCCTTGATCGCAAAATAGTCTTTCACGGCGCGGACGCGCCGTGGCTGGATTCCGGCTCAAGGCCGGAATGACGGAAGCCAGGCCCCGCCCAATCCGGGCAGGCTTTGTCAGCAGTCAGGGGCGAGACCCGTCGGGGTTCCGACCCTTGCATGTCCTGAGCCGCCTCCCGCCTTGTTCGGGAGCGTTGCCCGGCCTACATGGGGGGCATGACAAGGAGCCTTTCATGACCTCACCCGCTTCCCCCGTATTCGACTGGACCGGCCCGCTCGGCCTGCCGGAATTCGACAGGATCGCCGACGCGCATTTTGCCCCGGCTTTCGAAATCGCGCTTGCCGAGCATGATGCGGAGATCGAGGCGATTGCCGGAAATCCCGACGCGCCGGATTTTGCCAACACGGTCGAAGCGCTCGAACTGGCCGGCGACAGGCTGTCGAAAGTCTCGTCGCTGTTCTGGAACCGGGCCGGGACCGACACCAATGACGTGATCCAGGCGCTGGAGCGTGAGATCGCGCCGCGCATGTCGCGGCATTATTCGAAAATCGCCATGAACAAGGCGCTGTTCGACCGCGTCGACACACTTTACCAGGCACGGGCAGACCTGGGCCTGAGTGCCGAACAGGACCGGCTGCTCGAACGCGTCTGGAAATCCTTCATCAAGTCGGGTGCCGCCCTCGACGAGGCCGGACAGACGCGGCTGGCCGAAGTGGGCGAAACGCTTGCGGGCCTGGGGGCGCAGTTCGGCCAGAACGTGCTGGCCGATGAACGGGACTATCTGCTGCTGCTCGAGGACGAGGCGGAGCTGGCGGGGCTGTCGGAGGATCTGCGCGCGGCGATGGCCGCGGTTGCCGAGGATCTCGGCCACACCGGCAAATATGCGGTCACCCTGTCGCGCTCGATCATCGAGCCGTTCCTGAGCTCAAGCGAACGCCGTGACCTGCGCGAGACCGCGTTCAGGGCCTGGACCGCCCGCGGCGCCAAGGGCGGGGTCACCGACAACGCCGCGCTGATTTCGCAGATCATTTCCCTGCGCACCGAGAAGGCGACGCTTCTGGGCTACGACAGCTACGCCGCCTACAAGCTCGACGACACCATGGCCAAGACTCCCGAGGCCGTGGAGGCCCTGCTCGGCGATGTCTGGACCCGCGCGGTGAAGAGCGCCGACGTCGACCGCGCCGAGCTCGCCAAGCTGATTGCGGAAGAGGGCGGCAACCACGAGGTCGCAGCCTGGGACTGGCGGCACTACGCCGAGAAGCTGAAGGCGCGCCGCTTTGACTTTTCCGAATCCGAACTCAAGCCCTATTTTCCGCTCAGCCGGATGATCGAGGCCTGTTTCGACGTGGCCAACCGGCTGTTTGGCGTCACCATGACCGAGCGCAAGGACATCAAGGGTCCGCACAAGGACGCGCGCGTGTTCGAGGTCAGGGACCGCGACGGCGCAATGATCGCCACCTTCATCGCCGATTATTTCGCCCGGCCCTCGAAGCGCTCCGGGGCGTGGATGAGCGGCATGCGCAGCCAGCACAAGCTCGCCATGCCCGACGGCTCGGTTGGCGAGAAGCCGATCATCACCAATGTGATGAATTTTTCCAAGCCCGCCGCCGGCCAGGAGGCGCTGCTGTCGCTCAATGACGCGCGCACGCTGTTTCACGAGTTCGGCCATGCGCTGCACGGCATGCTGTCGGATGTGACCTATCCCTCCCTGTCGGGCACATCGGTCAGCCGCGATTTCGTCGAACTGCCGTCGCAGCTCTACGAGCACTGGCTGACGGTTCCCGAAATCCTCGAAAAGCACGCCCGCCATTACAAGACCAATGAGCCGATCCCGCGCGCGCTTCTCGACAAGGTACTCGCCGCGCAGACCTTCAATGCCGGTTTTGCGGCCGTTGAATTCACGGCTTCCGCGCTTGTCGACATGGCCTGGCACACGGCCGGCGACAAGGCCGATCCCGCCACTTTCGAAGCCGAAACGCTGAAGAAGCTCGGGCTGCCCGAGGCCATCGTCATGCGCCATGCCAGCCCGCATTTCCTGCACGTGTTTTCCGGCGAAGGCTATTCGGCGGGCTATTATTCCTACATGTGGTCGGAGGTGCTCGACGCCGACGCCTTTGCGGCGTTTGAGGAAACCGGCGATCCGTTCAATGCGGAGATGGCGGAAAAGCTGCGCCGGCATGTCTATTCCGCCGGCGGGTCGCGTGATCCGGGAGAGCTCTACGAGGCATTCCGCGGCCGCATGCCAGACGCCACGGCGATGCTGGAGAAGCGCGGGCTGGCCTGACCGCGACGGGCGGGGCCGGGGGTAACCCTCACCAGGCTTTTTTCGGCCCCCTGTCGTCCGACAGCGATGACTGGGACCGCCGGGTGATCGCTTCGATCGCGTCGGCAAGATGGATGTCGGCGATGGAACGGTCGCCCGCGGCCAACCTGAGCTTGTGGGCTTCGAACAGCACCTCGGCGTGGGACGAGCCCGCCGGCGGCTCGAAGCGGTAGCTGGCGAGCTCGATCAGGAACCCCAGAGGATCGGTGAAATAGATCGAGTCCATGAAGCCCCGGTCCTTGACGCCGCTGTGCCTTATGCCGCGCTCGTCGAGCCGCTCGACGGCCTGGGAGAAGCTGGCCCTCGACACATTGATGGCGAGATGGTGCACGGCGCCGGGCGCAGTCGAGGTGCGGGAGCGTTTGGGCTTGCGCTCCTCGCTGGTGAAGATGGTGATCAGCCGGCCGTCGCCCGGATCGAAATAGAGATGGCTTTCGGTCTCGTCGTCGAGATTGGGCTGCTCGAAGATGAACGGCATGCCGAGCACGCCTTCCCAGAAATCGATCGACGTCTGCCGGTCCGCCCCCACCAGGGTGATGTGGTGGATACCCTGCGCCTGCACTTTCCGCATCCTTGCCTCTCCATGCCGTTCTTGCCCAAAGAACCCTATCAAACCGGAGAGCCACAGCACAACAGCGGCGGCCGGACGACGGCGCACCGTCATCAAACCGTGATCATGACGTCATAGAAACGGGCGTTCACCGTTCGCTCACCGACCGGAACAACCGCAAACTCAGGATTATCCCGCCGGTTCCGGCCCCGGAGGCTTGTTTCGAGCAAATTTCGCCCTTACTGACCGGCCGTTAAGACTGTGTTGCCTTCACCTCTTTCGCAACCGCGAAAAACCCTGTATAAGCCGCGCAAATCCCGGCATTTGCCGGCCGCGCCGGATCACCATCCGGCGCTTTTGTATTCTCCAGAATGAGACCTTACCTATGTCCCTCCGCAATATTGCGATTATCGCCCACGTTGACCATGGCAAGACCACCCTTGTTGACGAACTGCTCAAGCAATCCGGTGTCTACCGCGAAAACGAACGCGTTCAGGAACGCGCGATGGATTCCGGCGACATCGAGAAGGAGCGCGGCATCACCATTCTGGCCAAGGCCACCTCGGTGGAATGGAAGGGCAGCCGCATCAACATCGTCGACACACCGGGCCACGCCGATTTCGGCGGCGAAGTCGAGCGCATTCTCTCGATGGTGGACGGCGCGATCGTGCTGGTCGATGCCGCCGAAGGCCCGATGCCGCAGACCAAGTTCGTGGTCGGCAAGGCGCTGAAGGTCGGGCTGCGCCCGATCGTCGCGATCAACAAGATCGACCGTCCCGACGCCCGCGTCGATGAAGTGATCAACGAGGTGTTCGACCTGTTCGCAGCGCTCGACGCCACCGACGAGCAGCTTGATTTCCCCATTCTCTACGGTTCGGGCCGCAATGGCTGGATGTCGACCGGTCCCGACCGCCCGGAAGATGGCGGCACGCTGGCGCCGCTGTTCGACCTGGTGCTCGAGCACGTGCCGGAGCCTACGGTCGCCGAAGGCGCGTTCACGATGATCGGCACGATCCTCGAAGCCAATCCGTTCCTGGGTCGCATCATCACCGGCCGCATTCATTCCGGCACCGTCAAGTCGAACCAGCAGGTCAAGGTTCTCAACAGCGAAGGCAAGCTGATCGAGACCGGCCGGATTTCCAAGATTCTCGCCTTCCGCGGACTTGAGCGCAGGCCGGTCGACGAAGCCCATGCGGGCGACATCGTCGCCATTGCAGGCCTCTCCAAGGGCACCGTCGCCGACACGTTCTGCGACACCTCCGTCACCGAACCGCTTCATGCCCAGCCGATCGACCCGCCGACCGTGACCATGACCTTCATGGTCAATGATTCGCCGCTGGCCGGCACCGAAGGCGACAAGGTCACGAGCCGCGTCATCCGCGACCGTCTGCTCAAGGAAGCCGAGGGCAATGTGGCGCTGAAGATCGAGGAATCGGAAGGCAAGGATTCCTTCTACGTCTCCGGCCGCGGTGAATTGCAGCTGGCCGTGCTGATCGAAACCATGCGCCGCGAAGGCTTCGAACTCGCCGTGTCGCGTCCGCGCGTGGTCATGCACAATGACGAGAACGGCAAGCTGCTGGAGCCGATCGAAGAAGTCGTCATCGACGTTGACGAGGAGCATTCGGGCGTCGTCGTGCAGAAGATGTCCGAACGCAAGGCCGAGATGACCGAACTGCGCCCCTCGGGCGGCAACCGCGTGCGCCTTGTGTTTCATGCGCCGACCCGCGGCCTGATCGGCTACCAGTCGGAACTGCTGACCGACACCCGCGGCACCGCCGTGATGAACCGGCTGTTCCATGATTACCAGCCCTTCAAGGGCGAGATCGGCGGCCGCACCAGTGGCGTTCTGCTCTCCAACATGTCGGGCGAAGCCGTGGCTTACGCCATGTTCAACCTCGAAGACCGCGGCCCGATGATCATCGAGCCGGGCGACAAGGTCTATATGGGCATGATCATCGGCATCCACACCCGCGACAACGATCTCGAGGTCAACGTGCTCAAGGGCAAGCAGCTGACCAACATCCGTTCCGCGGGCAAGGACGAAGCGGTCAGGCTGACGCCGCCGATCCGCATGACGCTCGATCGCGCGCTATCCTGGATCCAGGACGACGAGTTAATGGAAGTGACACCGAAGTCGATCCGTCTGCGCAAGCGCTACCTCGACGCCACCGACCGCAAGCGGTTTGCAAAGTCGGGCGCCAGCGCCGCCTGATATGGCCGCTTCGCGGGACATCGATCTAGCGAGCTGGTCACAGGCCGGACAGTTCAACCTGTTCAAGACCTATGACCGGCCGCATTTCGCCACGACCGCGCGGATCGACGCCACTGCCCTGATGACGCTTGGCAAGCCGCAGGGCGTGTCGCCCTACCGGGCCTTCATCCACGCCATTGGCGCAGGCATCCATGCGGTGCCGGCGCTGAAGATGCGGTTTTCGGGCAACCGGGTGATGGAATACGACTCCATCTCGCTGTCGGCCACCGTCCCCCGGCCCGACGACACTTTCGGCTATTGCTATATTCCCTGGTTCGAAGACCGGGCCCGGTTCGATGAAAGCTGCAAGGCCGTCATCGAGGAGACCGCGAAAGGCGCCGATCTCGGCGCCAACACCGGCGAGCGGCTGGATCTCGCCTATCTCTCCTGCCTGCCATGGCTCGATTTCACCGCGCTCGACAACGCGCTTCCGGGCCCGGATGACTGCATCCCCCGGTTTTCCTGGGGCAAGCTGGTGGAAGGCCCCGACGGCCGCTGGAGCGCGGCCCTCGCGGTGCAGGTTCACCATGCGCTGGTGGACGGATTGCAGGTCGGCCAGTTCTTCGAAGCGGCGCAGATCTGCCTCGACCGGTTTGCGCGCGACGCCTGACCGGCGGTCGCCGATCCTCTCCCCTTGCATAATTCGTTAACAGACGGTTAACTCATCCCGCGCCGTCCACAGAACAAAATTGTGGGCAGACCCCGGAGCAAGGCCGCTTGTGCTTTCTTCCGATGTCCCGGGAGCGGTAGTGTGAGGCCATGAGCACGTTAACGATCGACATACGGCACGCCGAGCCGCAGGATGCCCAGGCCATTGCCGGCACCCATCGCGCCGCCTGGAGCCACGCCTATACCGGCATCCTGCCCTACAAGGCGCTGCGGCAGATGCTCGAGCGGCGCAATATCGACTGGTGGCGGCGCGCCATTCGCGGCTCCACCTCGATCCTCGTGCTCGACGTCGGCGGCACGGTGGCGGGCTATGCCACGCTCGGCCTCAATCGCGCCCGGTCCCTGCCGCAGGAAGGCGAGATCTACGAGCTTTACCTGAGGCCCGAATTCCAGGGCGTGGGGCTCGGCAAGCGGCTGTTTGGCGAGGCGCGGCAACTGCTCGCGTCGCTCGGCTGCAAGGGCGTCGTGGTCTGGTGCCTTGAGGACAATCATCCCTCGATCGAATTCTACCGGTCCCAGGGCGGCCGCGATGTCGCCGAGGGACACGAGACATTTGATGGCCAGACGCTGAAGAAACTCGCCTTCGTCTGGTCCTGATTCGGGCCTGATCAGGCCAAAGCGCCGATTCCCGCCGAAAGTCCTGTTGCGCAAACCGGGGTTTAGCCTTATTTCCGGAGCCGCCGGAGGTGGCGTGCGTTGAACTCAAGCGCAATCCTTGCTTTCAGGCAGTGAATTCATGCATGACCATATGGTTCAAGCCTTCCCCTTGAGCGGCATGCAAAAGTAATCCGGATAGGAGCGATCATGCGCATAGACGCCATCAGCATCGGCGAAAACCCGCCCCACGATATCAACGTGATCATCGAGGTGCCGGTCGGCGGTCAACCGATCAAATACGAGATGGACAAGGACGCCGGAATGCTGGTGGTCGACCGGTTTCTCTATACGCCGATGACCTACCCGGGCAATTACGGCTTCGTGCCGCATACCCTGTCCGACGATGGCGACCCGATCGATGTTCTCGTCTGCAACACGCGTCCGCTGATCCCCGGCTGCCTGATCAATGTCCGCCCGATCGGCGTGCTGATCATGGAAGACAATGCCGGACAGGACGAGAAGATCATCGCCGTGCCGTCGGCGCATCTGACCCAGCGCTATGCGGGCGTCAATGACTATGACGACCTGCCGGAAATCACCCTGCAGCAGATCGAGCATTTCTTCGAGCACTACAAGGATCTGGAGCCCGGCAAATGGGTCAAGATCGGCGGCTGGCGCAATGCGGAGATCGCGCGCGGGCTGATCGTCGAAGCGATCGAGCGGGCCAACAAGACCAAGGGCTGATCAGCCGGTCCGGACAATGTCCTTGAGACCTGCCTCCAGATCATCCGGATCGCCTTCGATGCGGATGATCTTGGACCGGCTTGTCTCGCCCGATATCACCCTGACGGTGGTTTTGCCGATCCTGAGGCGCTTGGCGATCAGCTTTTCGATGGCCCGGTTGGCCTTGTTGTCTTCAGCCACAGCCCGCACCCGCGCCTTGAGCCGAAACACGCCGGACGAATCCTCGACTAGCCCGTCGAACGCATCGACAGATGCCGCGGGCGTGAGCCGGACGGCAATGTCGACAGCGCCGTCCCGACGCTTGAACCAGTTGCTCAGAGGAAGATCGGCGCGATCGAGGTCGCGATGAAGATACGCAGGAAATAGATCACGATCAGCAGCACGATCGGCGAAATGTCGAGCCCGCCCAGATCCGGCATGATCCGGCGGATCGGCCTCAGCGCGGGTTCGGTGGCCTTGTAGAGGAACTCGCCGATCATGCCCACGAACCGATTGTTCGAATTGACCACGTTGAAGGCGTAGAGCCAGGAGAAGATGGCGCTGCCGATGATGATCCAGGTGTAGAGGCCCAGCACCATGTCGATGGTTGAAAAGACTGCGATCATAAGATTCTCCGGCTGTTCTTCGCGTTTGAGACATGTAGACATTCCGGTCCCTGGCGGCAAGGGCATCCACCAGCCAAGGCCCCGGCTTGTTCGCGCAGGGTTAAGGCGGCCGGGAGCTGTCACACGACTGTGGCGTCGCCCGGCGGCTCGTGTATAGCTGGGAGCATTCATCGACCGGATCATCATCATGCAAGCTCCTGCCCAGGCGGACGACAAATACGCCGCCTTCCGCCACCGCGCCTTCGCATTTTATTTCGTCTCCCGATTTCTTTCGACATTCGGTCTCCAGATCATCAGCGTTGCGGTGGGCTGGCAGATCTACGATCTGACCCGTGATCCGTTTGATCTCGGCCTGGTCGGACTGATCCAGTTCGTGCCGGCCCTGGTGCTGATCCTGTTCACCGGAGCCGCCGCGGACCGCTACGGCCGCCGCACCATCATGCTGGTGTGCGAGATCATCATCGGCTTTTCGGCGGCGGCGCTCGTCTATTTTGCCTGGCAAGGCCTGAGCTCGCCGCTACCGATCTTCGCGGTGCTGCTGGTGATCGGCATTTCAAGGGCGTTTTTCGCCCCCGCGTCGCAGTCGCTCGCGCCCAACCAGGTGCCGGCGCGCGATCTCCCCAACGCCATTGCCTGGAATTCGACCTCCTGGCAGACCGCGACCATTGTCGGCCCGGTGGCGGGCGGCCTGCTTTACGGGCTTGGCGCGATGGCGCCCTACCTGACGGCGCTTGTCTTTTTCCTCGCCTCGATCATCGCCGTTACCCTGGTGCCGCAGCCTGCGCAGCGCAACCGTGGGCAATCCCAGACCTGGCAGACCCTGGTCGCGGGCTTCAGTTACGTACGCAACCAGAAGATCGTGCTCGGCGCCATCTCGCTCGACATGTTCGCGGTGCTGCTGGGCGGCGCGATCGCGCTGATGCCGGTGTTTGCCCGTGACGTTCTGGAGCTTGGCCCCTGGGGGCTGGGGCTGTTGCGCGCCAGCCCCGGCATTGGCGCCATCGGCATGGCGATCTATCTGGCGTCGCGGCCGATCCGCCGGCATGCCGGCAGGGCCATGTTCATCGCGGTGGGAATTTTTGGCGCGGCGACGCTGGTTTTCGGCCTGTCGACATCCTTGCCGCTGAGCATGGCGGCGCTGATCACGATGGGCGCGTCCGACATGATCTCGGTCTATGTCCGCCAGAGCCTGGTGCAGCTGTGGACGCCGGATGAGCTGCGCGGCCGCGTCAGCGCCGTCAACATGGTGTTCATCGGCGCCTCCAACGAGCTTGGCGAATTCCGCGCCGGCGTCATGGCCTCGCTGATCGGCCCGGTGGCGGCCGTGGTGATCGGCGGCGCGGGAACGCTTGCCGTGGCGGTGGCCTGGAGCCTGGGCTTTCCGCAGCTCAGGCAGATCGAATCCCTGGACAAGGACGCCGAGGAGAGCCGGCAGGCACTCAAGGCCGGGATGGAGCAGAAGCCGGGTCCGGAAAGCGCCTGAGGCGACTGATCAGTCGCCGTCGCCCGCGGCCTCGCTCTCGTCAATTCCCGCAGCGGCCAGCGCCCGGTGCCGGGCCAGAACCCGCTCGCGGTTCGACACGCCCATCAGATCGGCAATGCGCCAGACGACATGATCCTCCAGTTCGTGCCGGTGGCCATCGGCATAGGCCAGGGTCCACAAGAGCCCGATGAAATGAACCTTCGCCTCCGGCTCCAGCGACCGGTTGAGAACGCTGGTGAAGGCGTAGAGATCGACGGCTTCACGGTCAGCCTGCTCGCCGGCCTCGACAAGCTGGCGCAGCTCGGCGCCGCTCACGCCATATTCCTCGACGATCAGCGATTTGAGTTTTTCGGACTCAACGTCGTCGATCACCCCGTCCGCGCCGATGACGTGGAAGAACAGCGCCACGGCGGCGACATCGGGATTGCTGGCATCGGGCGCCGTTTCATCGCCGCCGCGCAGCCCGCCCAGAAAGGCTTTGATTTGATCAAGCATTGTTTCTCGCTTTCAAGTCCGATCAAAACAGCCGGAACCGGCCGGGCTTTTCCGGCTCGTTGTTGACATCGATCCCGGGATCGTCGGGGCGGTGGGTGAGAAACGCCTCCTCCCTCGCCCGCGCCTCGGCTTCCGGGTCCGCAGCATCGGAGGCCTTGACTGTCTTCGCCTTGTCCGGGGAATCGGCGGGCTGCTGAGCCGCCTGGACACCCCTGCCGGTGTCGCGCCTGCCTTCAGGCGCCTTGATGGTGTTGGAAGGAATCAGCACCCTCTGGACGACCGCATCGTCCTTCCTTGCAGCGGTTTTCGCGTCCGCGGGATCCGATTCGGCAGGCTTTGCATCGAGAGGCTTCGGATCTGCACGGCTTGGTCCGGCCGGCTTTGCCTCCGCCGGCTTTTCATCCGCGGAGATCACACCGGATGGCGCCGCCTGATCCGTCCTCGGCTCCGCTTTCGATCCCTTGTCCGGACCGGCGACCGGCGGGCGGGTGGGGGCATCCTCAACCTTTTCGACAGGGGAGGCAGCGGCCGCGATCTTCGGAGCCGCAGCCTTGGTCTCCACAGGGGCAGGCGCAGCCGCTGGAGCCGGAGCCGGTGCCGGCTTCTCCTGAATGCGCACCGGCGGCAAGGTGGCAATCGCCCGCTCAAAGCCCTTTTCGGGCGGCTGATTGTCGAGGCTCGGGCCCGCGAGCTGTTCGACCGGAACCTTCCATTCAAAGGCGTCGAGCTTGCCGGTCACCGGCGAAACCGGCTCCCAAGTCTCGGACACATAGCCATCCGCCGTCCAGGCCGGATCACGCGGCGCGCGCACGGCCTGACTCAGCCAATGCCGGACGCGGCCCTGATCCCCGGTTTCGGCCTCCTCGATATCGGCGAGCAGCAGATAGATGCCCTCGCAGGGCTGCATGCGCGCCGTGGCCTCGGCCTTTTCCCGGGCCAGATCGAAGCGATGCGCGTCAAGCGCGGCGCGCGCCACGGCTTCGAGCGAATGCGGGTTGAGCGGCTTGAGCTTCTCCAGCCGTTCCGCACGCTTCAGCCGGTCGGCGGCGGTGTCGCCGATGCGCGCCTTGACATAGGCTTCGGCGATGTCGGGATGCGGATTGGCTTTCCAGGCGGCTTCGAGAATTTTTGCGGCCTTGCGCAGGTTGTCCTGCCGGAGCAGCGCCCTGGTGGCGACAAGCACGGCGGGCGGAAACGCCGGCGCAAGCTTCAGCGCCGCCAGCGCGTCGTCGCGCGCCATCGAGGGATCGCTGTCGGCGTGGTCGCGGGCGCGCGCCGTGAGCAGGACAGCCTTGGTGCGGTCGGCGGTGGCCGCGTCCACGGTGCCTGCCTGGCGCTGCTTGTCGAGCAGGCTCAGGGCCTCGTTCCATTTTCCTTCGCGCGTCCGGTGCGACAGCGCCGCGGACGCTGCCCACGGCAATTGCGGCGCCTGTTCCGCAGCCGTCTCGGCATAGTGCTGCGCCGCCTCGTCGGCCCCCTGCCGCTGCGCTTCGAGATAGAGCCCGCGCAACCCCAGAAGCCGCGTCTCCGGGTCCTTGGCCATCGCCTCGAACAGCTTGCGGGCTTCCTCGTGACGGCCCTCGATCAGCGCCGCCTGCACATCGAGCAGATGGATCAGCGGCTCCTGGTCGGCATTGAGCAGGCCCTTGGTCCGCTTGTTCATCTTGCGCGCCATGGCGGCGTCGCCGGCGCCCGCAGCCAGGAGCCCTGTCGACAGCGCCTGGTAGCCGCGGTCGCGCTTGCTGGCGCGGAAATAGCGCGACACGGCGCGTGGGCTATAGATGATGGTGCGGACCAGCCACCAGCTGATCATGATACCCGCGATCAGCGATGCGATCATCGTGACCGCGGTCATCAGCGACATTTCGATGCGGCGGTCCTGCCAGACGATGAAGAGGTCGCCGGGCCGGTCGGCGAGCCAGGCGAAGCCGAAGCCCAGCGCCAGAACCAGAACCACAAAGATTAACAAGCGGATCATCATGGATCTCCTAGTTGGCCGGGGCTTCGTTGGTGGAAGCTTCGGATGAGGAAGCCGCTGCGGCAGGCGCCAGGGACGCTGCAATCAGCTTTTCGGCGCGGGCGCGCGCGGCGAGCGCCGCGCCATACTCCGACGCGGCAGCGCGGGAAGCCTCGGGCAAATTGTTCCATTCGGCCAGCGCCGCGTCCAGATCGCCGTCGATCAGCCGGGCCTCGGCGCGCGCGGTGATCGCCTCGGCGGTGTCGCCCTCGACATCTCCGACCTTGCGCACCTTGACCACCGACAGGGCGCTCGACATCAACCGGTCGACCAACCCGGCCTCGGGATCGCCCGGTTCGGCCGCGGCAATCGCCGTGGTGGCGGCCTCCGGGAAGCTCTCGATCAGCCGGGAGCGGCTGGGTACGCCGCTGGCGGCCAAGTCCCTGAGTTCCGGCACCGCGGGATCATCGGGCGCCACGGAGGCGAAGGCCTCGAGTTCGGCCATGAACGAGCCGCCCCGGTCAATCGCGGATTTGAGCCCGGCGGCGGCGATGGCGCGCGCCAGATCAACCTGCCGTCCCGGTTCTCCAAGCTGTTCCGCCATGTCGGCCTGGCCCTGTTCGAGCGCGGCGATCTGTGACGCCATCTCCGACATCTGCGCCGATGTCCGGGTTTGAAGGTCGGCGAGCGCCGTTTGCAGCCCGGATTGGGCGGCGCGCATTTCGCCGATCTCGGCGCTCACGGCCGGGTCCGGAGCCGCAGTCGCGCCGGTTTCACCCAGCGCTGCGATCCTGTCTTCAAGCGCTGCAAGTCTCTCGTCGAGCGCAGCGGAGGCGGCCGGATCCCCGGTTGCGCCACCGTCAAGCACTTCGGCAAGCCCGGTTTCGAGACGGTCAAGACGCGCCGTCAGCTGGGCAGACATGCCGGCGTCATCGCCCTCGGCCGATTGGGCCACCTGGCTTGAGAGCGTTTCGACGGAGGTCGAGACCGTGTCGAGACGTGTGCTCAGCGCCTGCAGCTGATCGCCCGAATTTCCCGGAGCCGGGAGCAGGCCGCCCATCTGCAGGGCGTAGCCGCCGCCAAGCGCGATCGCTGCGCCAAGCACGCCCGCCGCCACGATCGCGAGCCCGCTTCCGCTCTTGCCGGACGTCGAAGGCTTGCTTGCCGCCGTTGAACCGGGCTTGCCGTCCCTGGTGGGTGTTTCCGGTTTCTTGGCATCGACCGGTGTGGAGCCGGTCTTGGCGTCCGCCGTCGCAGCGCCGGGCTTTGTATCCATGCCGGATCGTTCGGGTGCGGGCCGCGCGCTGTCGTCGCTTCCGGAAGCGGCCTTCACCCCCGGAACGGCAGACCTGCCGGAGGCTGCCGTTTCAGCGGGCTTTGCAGGATTGGCGGCATCCGGGCCGGGCATCGTCCCCCCGGATGGTGCGGCACCGGACGCCGTTTCGCCGGTTTTCTCCGTCGCCGAAGCCGATGTCGCCGGGCCACTTGCCGCCGGCTTCGGTTTCAGGTCCTCATTCTTCGGCGTCACGTCGGTGGCGTCGAGATCGATGGTAACCGGCTTGGACGGTTTGGAATGTCGCGGGGTAGGGCCCTTGCTCATGGCGTGTCCTGCTTGATCTGGTTTGGGCGCGTGTCAGCAATGCAACGCATATCGCCGACTTTCGTTGCCATGCCGCCAAATCAGCCCAACGCAGCGAGCGATGCAAGCAGGCTGTCTTCATCGGGATGGCGGGCCGCGATGGCGCGGGCGCGCCAGTTGCCGGGCAGTTCGGCCGCGATCGTGTCGGAAAGGCAGATGAAACGGGCCAAATCAAGAGAGTTGCCAAGGCCTTTGGCTTCCAACAGGGCGGCGAGGCGCCGCGCGGCATTGGCCGAATAAAGCAGCACGACATCAGGCGGCGGCGACAAAATGCTCGAAATCAGAGTGTCAGTCGAATAACTTATTTCGACCATTCTGTAGCATTCAAGCACCGAGAATTCGACCCGGGCATCGCTCAGGACCTCCTCGATCACCGCGGTGCGGGGCACGCCGGCCAGATAGATGAGGCGTCGCCGTCCAGCCTCCGGACCAGGGTCGCCGACGCCTGCAACCGGGCGCTGCTCGCGGTTGATCAGGGCCCTTGCCAGATCCCGTGCGGCGCCTGCCCCCTCGCGGATATCGCTAAACCCGGCACGCCGCGCCGCCAGCGCCGTGGCCGGCCCGACCACATGAACCGGGACATCCAGAATGGCCGTGTCGGGCAGGTTTGACGCCTTGAACAGGGCAAAGGCGCGGGCGCTGGTGGCGATCAGGCCGCCGATTCGGTCCGCCGGCGGCAGATCTTCCGGCCTTGCGGTCACTTCGGCTGCAAACAGCGGCATCGCCACCGGATCATGCCCGGACCCGGCAAGCCGTGCGGCGGTCCGTTCTCCGCCCGGGTCAGGCCGCGTGACCAGAACGCGCATCTTGCGTCAGGTCCAGCTGTCGAAGAAGCCCGGACCCGCCTGTCCACGCACGTCGGCGCCGGCCGCTGCGCCCAGCGCCGCCGCTTCGCTTGCCGGACCTTGCATGTGCACTTCGTGCGACACCGTTCCATCCGGGGTCAGGATCATGCCGAAAAACGAGATCCGGTCGCCAGACAGCGTCGCATGACCGGCAATCGGGGTCCGGCAGGAGCCGTCAAGCGACCCCAGGAACGCCCGTTCGCACAGCAGCGCCGCATGGGTTTGAGCATGATCGATCGGGGAGAGCAGGCTGGCGATCCGCTCGTCGTCGAGCCGCGCCTCGATGCAGATGGCGCCCTGGCCGGGGGCCGGCGGAAAACTTTCGGGATCCAGAAGCTCGGTCACCACCTCGGTCTTGCCGAGCCGCTTGAGCCCCGCATAGGCCAGCAGCGTGGCGTGGGCCTCGCCCTCGGCAAGCTTGCGCAGCCGCGTGTCGACAAGGCCACGGAACATGATCACGGAGATATCCGGCCGGAGCCGCCGAATCAGCGCCTGCCGCCTCAGCGAGGAGGAGCCGACAATGGCGTTCTGCGGCAGATCGGCGAGCCGCGGCGCGGCGGGGCTGATGAAGGCGTCGCGCGGATCCTCGCGCTCGAGATAGGCCACAATGCCAAGCCCTTCGGGAAGCTTCGTCGCCATGTCCTTGGAGGAATGCACCGCCAGATCGAGCCGGCCATCGGAAAGCTGTTCTTCGAGTTCCTCGGTGAAAAGACCCTTGCCGCCGATTTCGGACAGCGGGCGATCGGTGATGCGATCCCCCTTGCTCGACAGCACCACGATCTCGAAGGCGTCCTCGGGCAGCCGATGCGCCGCCATCAGCCGCGAGCGCGTTTCATGGGCCTGCGCAAGCGCCAGCGGACTGCCGCGGGTTCCGATGCGGTAAGGTTTCATTTGCAAGACATCCGTTCCGTTGTTACCGACAAACGAGTATCGGGATCACCCCGCGAGCGCAACATCAGGCCGCGCGACATAAGAGACAAACATGGACATCGGCGGATTGAGGATTCTGGGCATCGAGACCAGCTGCGACGAAACCGCCGCAGCCGTGGTGCATCGCTCGCCGGATGGCGTGGGCACAATCCTGTCCGACGTGGTGCTGAGCCAGCTCGACCTGCATGCGGCCTTCGGCGGCGTGGTGCCGGAGCTTGCCGCCCGCTCCCATGTCTCGGTGCTCGACCGGCTGGTGAGCGAGGCGCTTGCCGAAAGCGGCGTGGCGCTCACCGAGATCGATGCCATAGCCGTCACTTCGGGACCCGGCCTGATCGGCGGGCTGATGGTCGGGCTGATGACCGGCAAGGCCATCGCCATGGCGACGGCCAAGCCGTTCATGGGGGTCAACCATCTCGAGGGCCATGCGCTGACGGCGCGGCTGACCGACACTGTGGCCTTTCCCTATCTGCTTCTCCTGGTGTCGGGCGGCCACACCCAGATCGTGCTGGTCAAGGGCGTGGGCGACTACGAGCGATGGGGCACGACCATCGACGATGCGCTGGGCGAGGCCTTCGACAAGACCGCGAAACTGCTGGGGCTGGGTTATCCCGGCGGCCCGATGGTGGAACAGGCCGCCCTTGACGGCATCCCCAAGCGCTTCCGCCTGCCGGTGCCGATGCGCAAGGACCCGCGGCTCGACTTTTCCTTCTCGGGCCTGAAGACCGCGGTGCGGCAGATGGCGGAAGCCGAGGCGCCGCTGTCACGGCAAACCATCGCCGATCTGTGCCTGGCGTTTCAGGTCTCCGTGACCGCGAGCCTGGATGACCGGATCGCCATGGCGCTGGAACGCTTTTCGCAGCGTTTCGGGACCGAATCGAAACCGGCGCTCGTGGTGGCGGGCGGCGTTGCCGCGAACACGGCGATCCGGACGACGCTTGAACGCCGCGCCGACAAGGCGGGATTCCGGTTCATTGCCCCGCCGCCCAACCTGTGCACCGACAACGCCGCCATGATCGCCTGGGCCGGGGCCGAACGGATGGCCGCCGGGTTGCCCTTCGACACGCTCGATCTGGCGCCCCGGTCGCGCTGGCCGCTGGACCAGACCGCTATCGCCCTGATCGGCCATGGCAAGCGCGGCGCCAAGGCCTGAGCAAACCGCCGATCGAGGATTGAAACCGGCTGCCGGGCAAGGCATAGACTTGGCAACCCTGTTCCGCCGGGCAATGCCCGGACCAACGCTCACGATGGAGATGTCATGTTTTACGCCCTGATGTGCAAGGACAAGCCCGGCTCGCTGGATCTGCGGATGGCCACCCGTCCGCCCCATGTCGAGTATCTCAAGGGTCTCGAGGCCAATGGCGTGCTCAAGATGGCGGGCCCTCTGCTGGGCGAGGACGAGAAGCCGATCGGCAGCCTGCTGGTCGTTGCAGCCGCCGACAAGGCGGAAGCCGAGGCGGTTGCGGCAGGCGATCCCTATGAGCTTGCCGGCCTGTTTGAGACGACGGAGATTCGCGCCTTCAATTGGGTTTTCGGAAAGCCGGAGGCGTAAGATGGCCTATTGGTTGTTCAAGTCCGAGCCGTTCAAATGGTCGTGGGAGATGCAGAAGGCCAAGGGTGACGTTGGCGAACAATGGGACGGCATCCGCAATTACCAGGCCCGCAACAACATGCGCGCCATGAAACTGGGCGACAAGGGCTTTTTCTACCACTCCAATGAAGGGCTTGAGGTTGTCGGCATCATCGAGGTGTGCGGGCTCATCCATCCCGACACCACCATCGACGACCCGCGCTGGGAATGCGTCGACATCCGCGCGGTCTGCGACATGCCCAGGCCGGTGACGCTCAAAGACGTCAAGGCCAATCCGAAGCTTTCCGAGATGAGCCTGGTCACCTCGATGCGGCTGTCCGTGCAGCCGGTGACCGAGGCGGAATATCTCGAGGTCTGCCGGATGGGCAATCTCGACAATCCGCCGCGCTCGCCGGAGTGACGATGTGGTTGC
Organism: Hoeflea sp.; assembly: GCF_014359905.1. GTDB lineage: Bacteria > Pseudomonadota > Alphaproteobacteria > Rhizobiales > Rhizobiaceae > Hoeflea. The sequence continues at coordinate 38,421 of NZ_JACIYP010000037.1, forward strand.
GCATGGCGTGACCGCAAAACCGCGGCACAGTTCTCCGCGCCATGCGCCAGACTCCGGCGCTGAGCGATGAAGACCGATCCGGAGAGCTTCATCCGCGCCAACACCACGCTCGGCACTCCGCCGCATGTGCCCGAGATCCGGCTGCATCTCGCCGACGAGGCGCATGAATTGTGGCTCAAGACCGAGGAAGACTTGGACGCGCTCGGCCTGCCGCCGCCGTTCTGGGCCTTTGCCTGGGCCGGCGGCCAGGGCCTGGCGCGGCACCTGCTGGACAATCCGGACCTGGTGGCGGGAAAGACCGTGCTCGATTTCGCCTCGGGCTCGGGGCTGGTGGCGATCGCCGCCTGCCTTGCGGGCGCGGCCCGGGTCACCGCTGCCGACATCGACCCCTGGGCTGCGACCGCAACACGGCTCAATGCGGCGGAGAACGGCGTGGCGTTCACATTTCGCGAGACCAACCTGATCGGCGCGGACGAGGGCTGGGATGTCGTTCTGGCAGGCGACGTGTTCTACGACCGCGCCATGGCCGACCTTGTCTGGCCGTGGCTCACCACGTTGTCGCGGCGTGGCGCGATGGTGCTCGTGGGCGATCCCGGCCGGGCCTATTGCCCGAAGCACGGGTTGGAGCTTCTGGCCACCTACATGGTGCCGGTGACTCGCGCGCTTGAAGACAGCGAGATCAAGCGGACTTCGGTGTGGCTGGTCACTGGCTGATCTGATCGTCAGATCCCGCTGGACTTTGCCGACGCAGAAGAATTGAAACTCTAAACTTTAGGCAACCCGAAGGATCGTTCCGCGCCGCAAGAATGGCATCAACCGCAGCATGTCCTGGCGCTTGAGCGCAATGCAGCCCTCGGTCGGCGCATATCCCGGCCGCGCCACATGCAGGAAGATGGCGCTGCCCGCGCCACGCCGCCGTGAAACGAAGTTCCAGTCGAGGACAAAACCGAAATCATAGAGCGCATCGGTGCGGAGCAGCGTTTCATGGCTCGCCGAAAACGGCAGCCGGACGTAGCGATTGTAGGCGGCATGCATCGGCGCATCGCACCAGCCGTCGCGGGCGCCCGTCCGGAACAACGCAATGCCGGACCCGTCCGGGGTCAGCATCCCGCCGCGGCGGAATCCCCCGAGCACGGCCATCGGCGCCCGCGGCGTGCAGCCGTCACCCTCACGCTTGAAGCTGGATATACCGCCGCGGCCCAGGGCTGCAGGAAAGGTGAGCGGCCCGAAACGGACCAGCGCCTTGAGCCGGTCGCCCGGCTTTTTCCGCACCACGATCGTGCCGGTTGGGGACGCCCTGCGCACGCCCTTGTCCGGCATCGGCCGCTTTTGTAACAAAACCCTCACGATCAAGTGCTCCATCTGTGACCCTGCTCGATTATTTATCACTTTGCCAGCGCCTCGAAAGTGCCTAAACAGGGACATAAATGTCATTTGACACAACCGGAGCGTCGGCCTGAACCGGCGCCCGCGTCCGAATGAAGAGGAACCGCCGCAATGACCGCTCGCTCGATCCTGCTGGTAGATGACGATGATGATCTGAGGGAAACGCTTGTCGAGCAGCTTTCGCTGTACGAGGAATTCGCGATTGCCCAGCAATCCTCCGCGACCAAGGGGGTGCAGGCGGCGCGCGCCGACCATGTCGATCTCCTGATCATGGATGTGGGCCTGCCGGACATGGACGGGCGCGAGGCGGTCAAGCTGTTGCGCAAGGGCGGCTTCAAGTCGCCGATCATCATGCTGACCGGCCATGACACCGATTCGGATACGATCCTGGGCCTGGAGGCGGGCGCCAACGACTATGTCACCAAGCCGTTCCGCTTCGCCGTGCTGCTGGCGCGCATTCGCGCGCAGTTGCGCCAGCACGAGCAGAGTGAGGACGCCACCTTCACGGTCGGCCCCTACACCTTCAAGCCGAGCCAGAAGCTGCTGCTCGACGACAAGGGCGGCAAGATCCGGCTGACCGAGAAGGAAGCCGCGATCATCCGCTATCTCTACCGGGCGGACCAGAAGGTGGTGACCCGCGACGTTCTGCTGGAAGAGGTCTGGGGCTACAATTCCGGCGTCACCACCCACACGCTGGAAACCCATGTCTACCGCCTGCGCCAGAAAATCGAGGCCGATCCGTCAAACGCCGAGATCCTGGTCACCGAAAGCGGCGGCTACAAGATCATTCCGTAACTCCCTGCCCTTCAAGGAATACGCCCGTGGCGCTGAATGACGACATTGCCCTGCTCTCGACCGTTTCCCTGTTCCGGGACATCGGTGAGGACAAGCTGCGGCTGATCGCCTTTGGCGCCGAACGACGCAAGATGCAGCCGGGCCAGGTGCTGTTTCGCCAAGGCACGCCGGCCGACTGCGCTTTTGTCGTGGCCGACGGCCGCTTCGAGCTGACCAGCAAGGATCGCGATGGCCATACGACTGCGCTGGGCATGGCCGAGCGCGGCGCGCTTCTGGGTGAACTGGCGATGGTCACCGCGGTCGACCGGTCGATGACGGCGATTGCGCCGGACAACGCCGAAGTGATTCGCATCAACCGGCCGCTGTTCAGGCGCATGCTGGAGGAATATCCCGACATTGCCGGCATCGTCCGGCAGCGCATTGCCGACAATCTTGCCGCGCTCAACGCCGGCCTCGGCAAGGTCGCCGGGCGCTTTGCCGGCTGATCGGTTCGGAATTTCTGGGTGTGCCCGTCGTTATCGCAAGACCGCTGCCCGGTTCTTTGCGGCATGCATCAGAAATCGAAATGCGCGGTGACCGGGACATGGTCCGACGGGCGTTCCCAGCCACGGGCTTCCCGCAACACATCGATTCGCGACAGGCTGGGAAGCAGATCGGCTGACGACCAGACATGGTCGAGCCGCCGTCCCCGGTCGGCATTGTCCCAGTCCTTCGCGCGGTAACTCCACCAGGTGTAGATCTTTTCTTCCGGCGGGATATGGGCCCGGATAAGGTCGACCCAGGCGCCGGCGGCCTGCATCGCCACCAGGTTCTCGGTCTCCACGGGCGTGTGGCTGACCACCTTCAGAAGCTGCTTGTGCGACCAGACATCGGTTTCGAGCGGGGCGATGTTGAGATCGCCGACGAGGATCGAGGAGATGCCGTCGGCCTGCTCGGCCTCGGCGTGGAGGCATTTCATCTCCTCGATGAAATCGAGCTTGTGGCCGAATTTCGGATTGATCTCGCGATCCGGTTCGTCGCCGCCGGCCGGCACATAGAAATTGTGGATGCGGATCCTGCGGCCGCCGGGGACAGCCACGATGGCCGAGATGTTGCGGGTGTGATCGATCTCGCAATAGGTCTTCCGCTGGTCATCCGACAGCTTGTGCCGCGAGATGATGGCGACGCCGTGATAGCCCTTCTGGCCGTGAATGGCGATGTGCTCGTAGCCAAGCTTGCGGAAGGCCGCACTCGGGAACGCGTCGTTGGGGCACTTGGTTTCCTGCAGGCACAGCACGTCTGGCCGGGCGGTTTCGAGAAAATGCTGCACCAGCGGCAGTCTCAGCCGCACGGAATTGATGTTCCAGGTGGTAACGGAAAACGCCAAGTCGGATCGCCTCATGCAGGTCGCGGTCAACGGGATAGCTTTGACCTATAGGCTGCAGGGGCCATTTCAAAGCGCTAAAGCGTGCTTTGCACATCTGATACGGCCCCGCATGACAGCAGCAGGGCACGGAGCGCGTCGCGGTGACGTTCGACAGCAAGGCCGTCGCCCCGCAGCGGCGACACCATCAAGAACTCGGCCAGCGCGCCCTTGCCCGCAGTCTTCCGCTGCCATTCCTCGGAACCGGAACCGGTCCCTTCACCGCCGGTTCACATCGCCCTCGGGAAGGGCCCAGCCTTGTCAGCCGCCGCCGCGGGCGCGCTTTTGCACCTCGGAATAGGGCACATCGAACACGTTGGAGGCGAATTTCACGCCGGTCTGAACGTTGTAGATCATCACCGAGGTGTCCTTGCCCTGCGCGTCGCGGATGGTCCACTGCTTGAGCTCGAAACTACTGGGATCAAACATCAGGCTGATGGTCGAATCGCCAAAAACCGACTTGTTGCCCAGGATGATCGTCGTCAGGTCCGGGTCTTCCGTTACCGACTGCACGGTGTCGCCCGACAGATCTATCCGTTCCGACAGCAAGAGCTTGAGCGGCGTCTTGTCGAGCGGATAGAGATCCCAGGTCTTCAGTTTGCGGTTGCCGATGACAACCGCCTTGCCGTCGGAAATGACACGGATGGCCGAAGGCTCTTCGTAGTTGAACCTGAGCTTGCCGGGGCGATCGATGAAGAACTTGCCGCCGGTCTGTTCGCCATTGGGGCCAAACTGGATGAACTCGCCGGTCATGGTCTTGACCGAGGAAAAGTGATCGGCAAGCTTCTGCGCCGCATCCTGCGCGCGCGCGGTGCCTGGCAGGGCCAGGAGCCCGGCTGCCGCCGCCATCAGCGACAGGCCCAACCCAAGGCTCGCGCCCAGAAGAGCCCTGCGGGTCCGGTCCTGCGTGATAACTGCGCTGGAAATGGTCTGTTTCGACATCTCTGTCTCCGTTTCGTTTCAGTCTTCGTGTCGCTCAAGACTGCGGCGCCAGTGTGACATGCATCCTCCCGGGACCCGTTGCTGCTACCTGGGATCGATATCGTCTTCCGTCGGCACGAGGATTTCCCGCTTGCCGGCATGGTTGGCGGCGCTGATGATGCCCTCGTTTTCCATTCGCTCGATCAGCGAGGCGGCACGATTGTAGCCGATGCCGAGCCGCCGCTGGATGTAGGAGGTCGACGCCTTGCCGTCGCGCAGCACGATCGCCACCGCCTGGTCGTAGGGATCCTCGGACTCCGCGAGATTGGAAGTGCCCGCAGGCCCGCCGCCGCCATCGCCCTCTTCATCATCCTCGGTGATCGCTTCGAGATATTCGGGCACGCCCTGGGTCTTGAGATGGGCGACGATGTCCTCGACCTCCTTGTCCGACACGAATGGCCCGTGCACGCGCTGGATGCGTCCGCCGCCGGCCATGAACAGCATGTCGCCCATGCCGAGCAGCTGTTCGCCGCCCTGTTCGCCCAGAATCGTGCGGCTGTCGATCTTGGATGTGACCTGGAAGGAGATGCGGGTCGGGAAGTTGGCCTTGATCGTGCCGGTGATGACATCGACGGAGGGCCGCTGGGTGGCCATGATGACGTGAATGCCCGCCGCACGCGCCATCTGCGCCAGCCGCTGCACCGCGCCCTCGATGTCCTTGCCGGCCACCATCATCAGATCGGCCATCTCGTCGATCAGCACGATGATGTAGGGCAGGGGCGTGAGATCGAATTCCTCGGTCTCGTACACCGCCTCGCCGGTGTGGCGGTCGAAGCCGGTCTGCACGGTGCGGGTCATCGGCTCGCCCGAGCTTGCCGCCTGTTCGACCCGCGCATTGAAGCCGTCGATGTTGCGCACGCCGATTTTCGACATCTTCTTGTAGCGCTCCTCCATCTCGCGGACGGTCCATTTGAGCGCAACGACCGCCTTCTTCGGATCCGTGACCACGGGGGTGAGCAGATGCGGGATGCCGTCATAGACCGACAGTTCCAGCATTTTCGGGTCGATCATGATCAGCCGGCATTTCGACGGATCCATCTTGTAGAGAATCGACAGGATCATGGTGTTGATCGCCACCGACTTGCCCGAACCGGTGGTTCCGGCGACCAGCAGGTGCGGCATCTTGGCGAGATCGGCGATCACCGGCTCGCCGCCGATGGTCTTGCCGAGCGCCAGCCCGAGCCTTGCCTTCGAGGTTTCGAAATCACGGCTGGCGATGAGTTCGCGCAGATAGACGGTCTCGCGCTTCTGGTTGGGCAGTTCGATGCCGATGGCGTTGCGGCCGGGAACGACCGCGACACGGGCGGCGATGGCGCTCATCGAGCGGGCGATGTCATCGGCAAGCCCGATGACGCGCGAGGACTTGATGCCGGGCGCCGGCTCCAGCTCGTACATCGTCACCACCGGCCCGGGCCGGACATGGATGATCTCGCCCTTGACGCCGAAATCCTCGAGCACGCCCTCGAGCATGCGGGCGTTCTGCTCCAGCGCCTCGGGCGACAGCGACGCATCCTTGGCCATGTTGCGGGGCTCGGTGAGCAGGTGCACCGATGGCAGCGAGAAGCCATGCTCCTCAAGCATCGAGCCCTGTGCGTCGCGCTGAACGCGCGCGCCGGGTTTTGGCCGTTCGGCCGGTGCTGCGATGCGCGGCGAGGCGCCAGCCGGGCGGTCGGGCTGCACCCCCCTGGACGGCGCCGCCTGGGGACGCCAGTCCGCCGCCGGATCCTCATCATCGGTATCGCCGGAGAGGACGCCATCGGGAAGAACCTCGTCGTCGAGATCAAAAGGCGGCTCATCGTCGAGAGACGGGGTCCGCTTGCGCGAAACCGCGGCGAAGCCGGGCTCGACCCTTGCGGACGATACCGGCCGCGGATCCGCGAAGATGTGATCGTCGTCGATGTCATATTCGGTGTTGAGATCGAGCGGCTCGTCCGGCATGACCCGGCGCCTGGCCGAGGAGGCAAGGCCGGCAAGGCGGCGGACCCGGCCGCGCAAGGTGTACCAGGAGTGAGTGATCGCGCCCAGCAGCAGCGACCCGCCCGGTTCATCCTCTTCGTCGTCGTTTTCGCCGATGTCGGCTTTGGCGATGGCTGCAGCCGGGCCGCGGCCCGTCAGTCCGGCGCCATAGGCGAGCAGCCAGCCCGCGGCGGGCGCCAGCAGCAGCCCGAGAATCACCGCGACCAGGCCCGACGGGAAGCCGCCGGTAAACACGGACGGGATCTTCAGCGCCATGTCGCCGAGCACGCCGCCAAGCCCGTTGGGCAAGGGCCAGTTCGCCGAAGCGGGCATCAAGCCGAACAGCGCCGCGGTCAGCCATGCGCCGCCAAACCAGGCTGCGCCCCGGCGGGAAATCCGGTCGACCGGGTGATTGCGCAACAGGCCGATCGCCCAGAACAGGGCAGGCAGCAAAGCAATGATGCCCGCAAGCCCGAAAAACTGCATCACCAGATCCGCGAAGGCCGCGCCGCCGAACCCGAGCGCATTGTGCGGAACAGCGCCATTGGCGTTGGAGAAGCTTGGGTCGGCAACGTTCCAGGTGGCAAGCGCCGCGATCGCCAGCGCCAGGCCTGCAAGGATCGCCAGACCGGCCACAAACCTGATCTGCCGCCTGAGCAATGCGCCGAGCAGGGTGTTGCGTGGGGAAACGCCTTGGGAAAGTGTGGAAGAGCCTGACTGCATGGTGACTACTTGTCCGAACGGGTTTCGGGCTCTGACGAACCCATCTCGATGAAACCTAACCGGCGCCGGGTTAATACGGCATTAACCATGCATCATTTGCTGCATCATCAACCAAAAAACGCGGCCCGAAATGCCGGGCCGCGCCTGTGATGCAAAATCGGCGAACGGATCAGCCGTGATAGGCAGCTTCGCCATGCGATGCCAGATCGAGACCCTGGCGTTCGTCCTCGACACTGACGCGCAGGCCCAGTGTCATGTCGACGATCTTGTAGAGGACAATCGAGACGATGCCGCACCACAGAATGGTGATGCCCACCGCCGAGGCCTGGATCATGAACTGGGACCCGACCGCGTAGTCCTCGCCGCCGGCGCCGCCCAGGCCCGGCATGTTGACAACGGCTGTTCCGAGCGCGCCGACAATGCCGCCGATGCCATGGATGCCGAACACATCCGCCGTATCGTCATAGCCGAACTTGTTCTTGACGACCGCGACGAAGTAGTAGCAAAGCCCCGAAGCGACCGCACCGAGCGCGATGGCGCCAACCGGACCGGCAAAGCCGGCGGCAGGCGTCACGGCAACAAGGCCAGCGATCATGCCGGAGACGGCGCCCAGGAGCGACGCCTTGCCACGGTGCAGGGTTTCAATCGCCGTCCAGGCCAGGATTGCCCCTGCGGTTGCGGTGAAGGTGTTGATTGTCGCAAGGGCCGCGCCGCCATTGGCTTCAAGGTTGGACCCGGCGTTGAAGCCGAACCAGCCAAACCACAGAAGGCATGCGCCCACCATGGTCAGCGTCATCGAGTGTGGCGCCATCATGTCACGGCCGAAGCCGGTGCGCTTGCCGATCATGATTGCCCCGACAAGGCCGGCAATGCCGGCATTGATGTGAACGACGGTGCCGCCGGCAAAGTCGAGCGCGCCCATCTTGAACAGCAACCCGTTGGCGTCCCACACCATGTGGGCGACCGGGAAATAGACGAAGGTCACCCACAGCGCCACGAACAGCATGACGGCCGAGAACCGGACGCGCTCGGCGAAGGCGCCGACGATCAGCGCCGGCGTGATGCAGGCAAAGGTCATCTGGAAGGCAATGAAGATATATTCCGGGATCATCACGCCGTCGGAAAAGGTGGCGGCTTCGCTGGCAGGCGTGACGCCTGCAAGGAACATCTTGGCGGTTCCGCCCCAGAAGGCGCTTTCCGAGCCGCCAAAGGCGAAGGAATAGCCGTAAAGCACCCAGATCACCATCACGAGAGCCGTGATCAGGGTGCACTGGATCAAAACGGAGAGCATGTTCTTGGTCCGCACCAGGCCGCCATAGAACAGCGCCAGCCCAGGCAGGATCATCAGCAGCACCAGGATGGTCGAGACCAGCATGAAAGCGGTGTCGCCCTTGTCGATTGTGGCGGCGGCGGGGGCGGACGCATCCTGCGCGAACGCCGGAAACGCGAGGGCAGCCAACGCGCCGGCCGCGATCAGGCCAAGCCGCAGCGGGGAAGTATGGGAGATCTGAAAGGTCATGGGTGTGTCTCCTGTTGCCTTACAACGCATCGGCGTCGGTTTCGCCGGTGCGGATGCGCATGGCCTGGTCGATTGAATAAACGAAGATCTTTCCATCGCCGATCTGGCCGGTCTTGGCGGCCATCGCGATCGCCTCGATGGTCTTGTCGACCGCGTCGGTTGCGACCGCGATCTCGATTTTCAGCTTGGGCAGAAAGCTCACCGCGTATTCTGCGCCGCGATAGATTTCGGTATGTCCCTTCTGCCTGCCATAGCCCTTGACCTCGCTGACGGTCAGGCCCTGAACGCCGATAGCCGTGAGCGCTTCGCGCACTTCGTCCAGCTTGAACGGCTTGATGATAGCCATGACTATTTTCATCTGGTTTCCGATCCTTTGTTGCGCGGCCGTGCCGCCTCTCACGACCGGCGACCCGTACCAAGCCGGGCGCCTGTCTGGTCATTCCCTATCAAGTGCCGTGCCAAGCGGCTCTGCCGCGCAAAATCAGCCGAGACAGCGGGCAAACAGCTTGAACCGGAAGCAGAAAGACTGAATTTTGTGCATTCTGCGCGGCTTGAGTGATGAATATTTCAGCAGGGCCAATCCGTGCCTGATCCAGGTCACTGCCATTCATCCTCCGGAAACGCAGGCAGCAGACATAAAAATGGGGC
>NZ_JACIYP010000370.1 GCF_014359905.1 Hoeflea sp.
GTGATCGAATGCGTTCTTCTCTCAGGCCTTTTTGAGTGCGGCCTTTCAGGAAACCGCTGGCCGGGATGGTGATCTGCGGATCGGGTCCATATCTTCTGCAAGAGCTTTTCTGCTCGAGAACGACGTCTGGTTTTCCCGATCCAGATCTTTTCGATCATTGCGCCCATTCAGGTCATCGACTTCTTGCACCTCCTTCACCGACGCCAGCTCACACGGGGTCATCTTTAGCCCTCATGCAGAAACGGCTCGCGCCGGATCTCGATAGTCCTCCTTCTTTGTCATCATTGCCCAGATGGCCCGTGCCATCTTGTTGGCCAGTGCGATGGCGACCAGCATGAGGGGCTTGCGGTGCAGCATGCGTGCCAGCCATGACCCCTCCTGAATCGACTTTCGGGCCAGCACTGTCAGGCGCGACATGGCCCCGATGATCAGCAGATATCGGATGTCGGTCTGGCCGGCTTTCGAGATGCGTCCCAGGCGTTCCTTCCCGCCAGAGGTGTATTGGCGCGGCACAAGGCCGAGCCAGGCCGCAAAATCTCGACCGCGCTTGAAGCTGTCCATGGGCGGAGCGAAGCCGCTGATCGCCAACGCGGTCTGCGGCCCCACGCCGGGCATCGTCTGCAGCCGCCGCGCCGTATCATTTGTCCCGGCAAGACCCCGGGCCTTTGCTGTCCTGGCTTCGATCCGGGCTGTCTGCTCGGATATCTGTTCAAGCAGATCATGGCACTCATCCCGCACCAGAGCAGGCAAGTCGCTGGCAGGATCGGTGAGGACAGCTTCGATTCGCCTGAGGTGGGCGATGCCTTTCGGAAAGACATGACCATATTCATAGAGCACCGAACGCAGAGCATTCACGAGTTCGGTGCGCTGATGGAGAAGCCGCTCACGAGCCCGGAAAAGTACCGCACAGGCTTGCTGATCTTCCGACTTCGGCTCGACAAAACGCATCTCGGGGCGCTGTGCCGCGACGACGATCGCCTCGGCGTCAGCAGCATCGTTTTTCTGCCGTTTCACGAAAGGCCGGACATATTGCGGCGCGATCAACCGGACCTCATGGCCAAACTTGATCATTTCTCGCGCCCAGTAGCTCGCGCTGCCACAGGCCTCCATCACCACGACGGCTGGGTGGCAGCTGACTGAGAAACGCCAGCACCTGGTCCCGCCTCAGCTTCTTGCGCGGCACTGCCCGACCCGAGGCATCAGCCCCATGCACCTGGATCGAAGAGGCGCCGGAGGCGACAAACACATTCTTCGCCAGGTCGAGCCCGACCGTGATGATCTCCGACATGACCGTCCCCCTTTGTGGATCGTCGCAGACCCACCTTGGCACATCACTGCCGTCGGGGGGCGGTCACATCATCAATGCCCAGCGGACAGATCAGGCGGCGCGCCGCGCGCCTTCCGCCGCGGTGCGGATCGCCCGGATATTGGCCCCGTACGGCGCGGGATGGTCCACCGAGCCGCCCCGGAACACCGCCGATCCGGCGACGAGCACATCGGCCCCCGTCGCCGCCCTTATTGCTTGCAGCGCGCGGTGGATATGGGCGCCGCCTCGGCGAAGGCGTCGATATAGGGATCGACGGGGAAATCATCAGATGCACATCCATGACCGTCCCGATATGCGACCGGAGCGCCTTGCAGAGCGGAAGGCCGAAGGCCAGGTTCGGCACAGAGTGCCCGTCCATCACGTCGACATCGACCCGGTCGGCGCCTTCCGCCTCGATTGCCCGGATTTCAGCCCCGAAACTCGCGAAATCCGCCGACAGGATCGACGGCGCGATCTTGATCGACCGGTCGAATGTCATGTCTCTCCTCCCGCTGGCTGTCGGTCGACGTCAAGCCCGCCCTGAAAGACCCGGCTTGCCCTGACATCGGCCTCGGTGATCGTCGACAGGGCCCTGGCGTCGAGCGGCCCCTTCGCCGTCTCGAACAGCCGGTTCGCCTGCCTGAGCCGCGCCCGGTCGAGCGCGTTGCGGATCGAGCGGGCATTGGCGAAGTGCGGCTGCCTGCGCCGCAGCGCGACATATTCCGCCATCGCCTTCCGCCCGCCCCCGTCGAACAGGTAGCCCTGCGCCCCGAGCATCGTCCCGGCGATGCGTTCGAGCTCCGCGTCGGTATAGTCCGGAAACTCGATGTGATGGGCGATACGCGAGCGGAAGCCGGGATTGGCGGCGAAGAACCGGTCCATCCGGTCGGCATAACCGGCCATGATCACGACAAGGTCGTCGCGGTTGTTCTCCATCACCTGCAGAAGGATCTCGATCGCTTCCTGCCCGTAGTCGCGCTCGTTGTCGGGCTTGTAGAGGTAATAGGCCTCGTCGATGAAGAGGACCCCGCCCATCGCCTTCTTCAGCACTTCCTTGGTCTTCGGCGCGGTGTGACCGATATACTGGCCGACAAGGTCGTCGCGCGTGACGCTGACCAGATGCCCTTTGCGGACATAGCCGAGCCGGTGAAGAAGCCCCGCCATCTTCAAGGCCACGGTGGTCTTCCCCGTCCCGGGATTGCCGGTGAAGGACATGTGCAGCGTCGGCGTCTCATGCGCGAGCCCCATGTCGCGCCGCGCCCGGTCCACCAGCAAGAGCGCTGCCGTCTCGCGGATACGCCGCTTCACCGGCGCGAGGCCGCCGACCCGCATACCC
>NZ_JACIYP010000371.1 GCF_014359905.1 Hoeflea sp.
CGTCTATCGGTTAGGACACCAGGTTTTCAACCTGGGAAGAGGGGTTCGACTCCCCTACGGGCTGCCAACTTAATCATTTTTCCTTTTCCTTTCAGTGGGTTGCAGGTTGGTTTTGTCCAACCTGACGGCAAGGTTGGACAAGTTTTGTTCCGGGTTCATCCCAGAAATCTTCGCCATTCCGCTATCTGCGAGGCGCGCGCGATCAGCTTTTTTCGTGTAAGTCGCCCCCTGCGCATTTGTTTCATGTGCGAGGAACGCGCGGATTTCGTCGGGTGTTGCCCCAGCATCTGCGAGACGGGTCGCACCGGCCTTCCGCAGGCCATGCAGCGACCCGGGAACGGATGCCGTTTTGCATCGGTCCCGAAACCAGTTGCCCAGCGTCTCGGGCTTGTAGGGCACGTTCCGCGCGCCATGGGTGATGAACAAGAGCCGGTCGGTCGGAATGTTGCGAAGTTCCGCCGCCAGGTCATCCATGATCGGCAGATCGGCCATCACGCCCGTTTTGCCGCGGCGGTAGGTGATCCGGTTGCCCGATACGTTCTGCCATCCAACGCGGGTCAGGTCTTGGCGTGACATGCCGGTATTCACTGCCAGAAGTGCCACCAGCCGCGCCTTGGTGCCCGGTCCGTAAACCGCAAGGAATCGGCCAAGTTCGGCCTCGGTCCAAGTGTGGTATCCATCCGGGTTTTCCTTGGCACGATCCGCCAGCTTCGCCGGGTTGCCGGTGACACTGCCAAGTTCATTTTTCATTGCGTAGTTGAACAGCATCGACAGGTTTTTCTTGACCGTGTTCGCGGCGGTCGGGCCGGTCTTGCGGCTCATCAACGCCTCGACATGCGGAACCTTGAACAGCGCAATTGGCAGGTCGCCCGCCTCGCGCCGCAGCCATTCAAGTTCGCCCCGGATGCTGCGCTTGCGACTGACCGACAGGTTGCGATATCGCAGGCTGCGGAAATATTGTTCGATGACCCAGCCAAGAGTGCCATAGGGTTGCCCGTCCCGAACGGTCGGACCCTTCGCCCCGGAAACAGCCGCGTCGTAGGCGGCGCGAAAATCGACTGACCCGTAAGGCCCCGGCAGATAGCAGCTAAGGCCCTTCATGCGGAACCGGAAGCGCACCTTGCCGTGTCGGTCTGTGATCCTCGCCACGCCGGGGAATGGATTGCGCCGGGTCATTTCAACAGCCTATCGCATGGGTTCGATGTGGCCTGATCACTCTCGGGCGCACCCTCTGGAAAGATGGTTACCGTGCCGTTGCGGTGATCGACCTTGATGCATCCGACAGCAAATCCGCCCGCCAGCACACCCTTTACGGTGCGCTTGATCTCAGTCTCAGAGATTTGGGCGGGACGGTTTGCCATGTCGGATACCCTCAGACCACGGCCACGCCATTGAGGCGGATGCGGGCGGCGGTTGCGCCGGATGTGGCGGCTTCGGTTGTCGCGCCAATCAGCTTGTTCCCGGTCGCTACAGTCGTGGCGTTCCCGGCGGTGGCGTTCCAATAGACCGCCGCGCCTGCCGTCATCACGACTGCCTCTTTCGGCAGACTGAAGACGCCGGAAAGCGCGGCCTCGAAGGGCATGCCGATTTCTGCGGACGTCGAGGCGACGCCGAACAGGGTGCCCATCAGAACGCCGTCACCGGACGCCACAGGCGCGGCGGCGGTGAAGGTGATGGTCGCACCGGGTTGAACGAAGTTTTTCATTTCAGATTCCTTTCGATGTGTTGAAGGCAACCGCGCCCGATCGGCGCGGCTGTGTCATCTTGGCAAGCTGTCGATCGAGGTCGGCAATCGCGGCCACCATTTCGGCATCGGTGGCGTAGGTCACTTGCTTGTCGTCATACCTGGACACCCGAACGCCACTGGCGCGGGCGCGCACAAGATTGTCGCGAAGCTTCTCAAGTTCTTCGACAGAAAGCGCCATGTCAGCCCACCCTGTACCAGCCGCGATGATCGATCCAGCCGCAGCCAAAATCGAGGCGGACTTTCGTCTGCACGCCGTCAACCTCAAATCCGACCTTGGACTCGATCTGCGGACCGGGCGCGCCCTCGAGATAGGCAAATTCCAGACCATCGACCATGGCAGGATCAGCCACGACATACCACTTGGTGGCCGATGCGAGGCGCGGCTCGACCACCAGCGACAGTGCCGCGAAGGGATTCACGTCGTTGGTTTTGGTGGCTTGGATTGCCGACAATGCTTTTTCCATGTCGGTTTCCAGATCGGGCGGCACGAGGACGAAACGCGGCGTGACGTCGATCAGGCCACCCGAAAGGCCGGTCTGCGACCGCATGGCAAGCCGCGCGGCGGCAAGATCAGCGTCCAGACTTGCGGCGGCGGACGCGGCGTTGCCATGGCCCGATGCGTCAAAAACCGCGATCCCGTCCGACAATTGCGGATTCGCCTCGATCTTCGCCACAAGCTGCAAGGACTCGAAGGCCCGCGCGGCGGCGCCAAGCTTGGCCGGGATCTGGGTGAAGGCCCCAAGATCATCATTGACCAGCGCCTGCCGGGATATCCCGAAAATCTTGCCGTAGGTCGCAAGTTTGAACGTCTCGGCGGATTCGTCCATGGTGCCGCTTTTGAATTCTCCAAGCTCGTTGACGATTTCGAGATCAGAAGACTCGCCCAATGAGA
>NZ_JACIYP010000372.1 GCF_014359905.1 Hoeflea sp.
TGCGCGAATGGCACGCCGTCAAAAGTCAGTTCGCCATCATGTTCGAAGACCGCTTCCCAATGGCGTAACTAAATGCGCCAGGGCACAAAATTCTGCACAGTCTCGGGCAGATGCAATCTCTTCTAAAACTCACAGCCGGTGGCGGACAGCCGACGCTCGCTGAGGTGATGAGCGCATTGGAAATTGCCGAGAGAAAGGCACCAGATGGCCATGAGTATCTGCACGGAATTGCCTACTGGCTCGCAATTGGCGACCATTTCTATCAGATTCAGCATACTTCTTTGCAATCAAAGGCAATGGAGGAATATCTGACTTGGCTCCTGCGTGATCAGGCAAGCGTCATTACTTCGGGTCAATACGTTGAACTGGTTTCGGAGTTCGACAGGGCACAAGTGGGCGATGATCTCGGCGGCATTTCATCGATTGAAGTTGGCGGATTTGTACCCGAAACGATATTTGAAGCGCCGACCACTCCTGCGGACAGCCCAAAGATGACTGAAGTCGAGACCACTGAGACAATCGCGCCTAAAGTTATGGCAAGATGGGACAAGGCAAAGGCGATCATCGAAACTTTGTTTGGCTCGGTGGAGGCGGCGAAGATGATCGAGTCCATCCCGTCGCAGGCCGCGCTCGAGGTGACGGTGAACATCGGCTACCGTTCGACGAAGAGGAAAATTAGTAAGGAATTCATGGGCAATATTGCGGCTGGCCTCAGGAATGCGCCTGACGGCGAGCTGCGGATCCGGGGCAAGAATGGCCTGATACTGGGGGAAGATGCACGGCTTTCGATGGACATGGGCATCAATAAGATGTCGGAAACCAGCGGGTTGCTCGACCTTGAGCATGCCCTGAAACAAATGCTCGAAGTTCACCGGCGCTTCCTGCATGATGGAAAGATCACGGGGTAACCTTTCAGACACCATGAAAATTCACTGGAGCCATATCATACTCCCGCTTGCCGCTGCGACAGTCTCGGGTTGGCTGGGCTCGGCAGCTGTGTGGGAAGGTGTCAAAGCTCCGCTGCTGACCTTCCTGTCGGTGATCGCGGCTGGGGTTCTCGTGCGGTTGGCTAGGGTCAGGACCCATTGAATTCAGCTCCTGGGCGTGATTCACCGCCCAAAAAACGGAGCGGTGATATGTCTGATCTTTTCTGGCTGACCGATGCGCAGATGGCGCGTCTGGCGCCCTATTTCCCGAAGTCTCACGGCAAGCCAAGGGTGGATGACCGGCGTGTGTTGAGCGGGATTATTTTCATCAATCGCAATGGCTTGCGGTGGCGCGATGCCCCTCGGGAATATGGGCCTCACAAGACACTCTACAATCGATGGAAGCGATGGAGTGATAAAGGCGTTTTTGCCAGGATCATGACCGGTCTGGCCGCCAAGCATTGCGAGAAGAAGACCGTGATGATTGATGCAACCTATCTCAAGGCTCACCGGACAGCGACCAGCATGGGCGTAAAAAAGGGGGGCTCAATGACCAACGGGGACGCCTGATAGGGCGCACCAAGGGCGGCATGAACACCAAGCTGCACGCCATCTGCGACAGCAAAGGCCGCCCGCTCGACCTCTTCGTCACCGCTGGTCAGGTCAGTGATTACATCGGTGCCCGGGCATTGCTCAAAGGCTTGCCGCAGGTCGAATGGCTGCTCGGAGATCGTGGCTATGACGCTGACTGGTTCAGAGAAGGGTTGAAAGACAAGGGCATACGCGCGTGCATCCCCGGTCGAAAACAGCGCAAGGTGAGCGTGAAATACGACAAGCGTCGCTACAAAAGCCGCAACCGCATCGAGATCATGTTCGGCAGACTCAAAGACTGGCGCCGGGTCGCAACACGATATGATCGCTGCCCGAAGGTCTTCCTCTCCGCCATCGCGCTTGCCGCAATCGTTATCTATTGGCTATGAGTCCTGACCCTAGGCGCGTCTCCGGCAATGAACTGTTTTCCGTTGAGATACCGGCGCAATACAAACTGATCTATCGCAGGCCGGTGGGCTTTCGCGGCGGCTTGGCTGACCCTGAAACCTTCCCCGAGAGGTGTAACCCCTTGATACGCAATATCGGCGTTTGCTTGGAGGGCGGTGGATCCAGCCACATCGGCCCCCACGCGTAGATTGGCAAAAATCGTGCCTCGCTCCATATTCATCGTGACCGCTCGGCCCTCAGCCCCTTCTTCGACCTTCAACTCGGATGCGACAGTCAACAGCCTCCCATCCCCCTTGCCCTTTTCGGCGACAGTCATCGCGATGCGCACAGCAGCACCCTCGCCTGCGTCGACCCAAGGATGGTCGGGAATTGCGAAAATCAGCGAAAGCGGGTTTTTCGGGCCAGAAAGATGGGTATCCAGCACTTTGCGATTGAAAGTCTGGCGCAGCGAGTTGGTTGTGATCAGGCCGAAACGACGGGTGCCCTTGGCCTTACCAGGTTGATAGGTCCGAGCGGCCAAAGCCGCCTTCTCCCACCAATACATCACAAAATCAGCACTTTCTGGCACGTTAACATAGGCTTGACGGAGGCAGTGTCCCAACGGTTGGTGTAAGAGGCCGCGCGCGGAGCCCCCGGCGTAGCGCAGCGCGCGGCCGGTGGTGACGCTGGCGGCCACCGTCGATCTTCGGCAAAGGTTTGGGTTG
>NZ_JACIYP010000373.1 GCF_014359905.1 Hoeflea sp.
CCCCCGCGGCGGAAATCAGTCGCTCCCCGTCCTTGATGGGGCGGCACCTTTGACGGCCGCCTGCCCATCTCTTGAAGGCCGCTCGGGTGTCGGGTGGATGAGATTTACCCGGGAAGAGGCGAAGGCGACGGTCCAGAACCGCGACAGGGATTCGTGACCCCTGCCCCGCTGTCCCCTGACCGTCCCCTGCGCGATGCAGCTCAGACCAACAGGCGTTGCCGATCCTCGGGCCCGATCTGCCCTGCCAGATGCTGGCGCAGCGCTTCCGCGCCGTTCGCCCGGAGATCATCGTTGAAATCCCCGAGAAGCGGTTCCAGCACCCGAACGGTAATCCCGACCTCGGTGGCTCTGGCGCTCAACCTCTCTGCCGCGCGTTGACCGGCCGGATCGCGGTCGATGGCGATGTAGAGGCGCTGCACGCCCTCCGGCAGCAGGACGGCCCCGAGGTGACCCGATGAGAGCGCCGCCCAGACGGGAAGGCCGGGTGCGGCTTCGACGAGCGACAGCATGGTCTCGATGCCTTCGCCGACCACGAGGATGTCATCATGCGGGGTCAGCCTGACGGCATTGCCCAAGATGTGACCCAAGGCCCGCCGCTGCGTTTTGACCTCCGCCTTGTCCTTGCCGTCGGGTGCCAACCAGGTGCGATGCACACCCTTAAAGGCCCCTGCCCCATCGGTGACCGCAGCGATCAGCGCCGGTCTGGGGATGCTTCGGGTCTGGCCCTCATCCCGATGCCAGCACTTCGGGTGAAAGCACAGAGAGCTCATCGCGCTGCCATGGGTCAGGCCTCGAGAGCGGAGATAGGTGTCGGCAAGCGTGCCTGCGACCGGCATGGAAGCTGCAAACAAGCGCGCCGCCGCCGCTGGTGTGCCACCGGGGGCCTTGGCCTTCTTCGGCACTGGCGCATCCGGGAGAACCGGCTGCGGACGGCCAAGATGCGCCCGCGCCTCGGCCAGAAGGTCGGGAAAGCGGGAGATCCCCGTTCGCTCACGGATGATGTCCAGAAGATCACCATGCAATCCGACAGCAGCGTCCTGCCATTTTCCTCGCGCCCCCGGCCCCGACGCAGGACCGGTCAGCCGCACGAAGAGCGACCGACCGGGGTTGTTCTGCAGATCGCCCACGATCCAGTAGGACCCCTCCCGCCGTCCGGCGGGAAGGTAAGCGCGACAGACGCTCTCTGCATTCTCCGCCAGAGCGCGGATCACATCTTCGGTCTCGGAATACATGGCTCAGCAACCTCCGCGTGCATGTAGTCCCGTCACAGGACAACGTGCAAGCAGACGATCCAGCACGGCGATGCCGGTAGGATCGGTCGGACAGAAGAGTCGAAGCTTCCATCTGATGATCTCCGAGAAGAAGCCATCGGCCTTGAGCCGATCCTTCGCGGCGCCCAAAAAGCCCGACAGCTCGATCCGGTTGACGCCCATGACGCGGGAGCGGTGCAGCTCCATCCCCTCGGCCAGCCGCACCACGGTCTTGCCCTCGAGAACGAGGGCATGGACCTGCGCGGCGGACAGTTGCGGCGCATCGGCTGCAAGTGTCGTCGCGACCCAGGCGGGCGAAACGCGGCGGCCGATGATGCGCTGACCGTCATCGGTTTGCAGCCGGTAGACGCGGGTCTCATCCTGCGGCAGTTGCTTCCAGATCGGCAGCAGCAGCCCCGCCACGATGTGCAGCGTGGTTTCCGTAAATTCCGGCACCTCGGCCAGTTCGGCTATCCAAGCGGCGGTGAATGCCGCGCGGTCGGCCTCGAGCCAATGCGTGTCCTCCATGATCCTGGCGGGCACGGTGCTGGCCTCGGTCGGGCGTATCAGTCGCAGGCGGGGCTCGATCGTGCCGTCGTCCAGCATCAGGCTGGTGGCGGGCACCTGCACGGCAGCCCTGTTTGAGCGGCTGTTGACCAGAAGTCGCGCCTTGGGGTCTTCGAGCCAGTCGAGCGCGTCGATCAACGACAGCGGCGTGTTGCGCTGCTTTTGCGCGATGCTCACCAGTTGCGTTTCCGCGCCAGAGCCGGGATGGGTGTAGATCACCCGGGCATCCGTGACGCGGAAGCTCTCGGCGCGCAGCGTCTCGAGCCCGAGATCATAGACCCCGGCGGCGATGGCCCCCTCGATCCGCTGGTCGAGAAGTTCCTCGAAGGCCGAGAAGAGCACGGCCTGCATGTCGATTGTGAGCGCCAGCAGGCGATTGAGGAAGGTGGTGATCGGCGGCAGGTCATCCTTCAGACCGTTGTCATCAGTCAGGCTGAGGCCGGTCGCATCCTCGAAGGCCCCAAGCGAACAGCCCGCAACATCATCGCGATAGAGGCGGCGGTAAAGCTGGCGCAGAGCGTCGCGGGCATAGGGGGACTCGAGATTGTCCTCGGGCCGGAACAGCCCCTGCCCGCCGGTTTGACGCTGGCCGCGCGTGATCGCCCCGAGCGTGTCGAGGCGACGCGCGATGGTGCTGAGGAAGCGTTTCTCTGCTTTCACATCGGTAGCAACGGGCCGGAACAGCGGTGGTTGCGCCTGGTTGGTGCGGTTGGTACGGCCCAAGCCCTGAATGGCCGCATCGGCCTTCCAGCCGGGTTCCAGCAAGTAATGCACCCGCAGGCGCTGGTTCCTGGCCCCGAGATCCGCGTGAT
>NZ_JACIYP010000374.1 GCF_014359905.1 Hoeflea sp.
CGCGGTGCGCTCCATGATGTAATCCACGGCCTTCTGCGCCTCTGACGCGGCACGGAAAATCGCGCGGCTGTCTTCTTTCATCGCCTTGAGCCATCCTTCGACATAGGCCGCGCTCTGGTCGAACTCAGGCTCCACCCCGATCTGCGCGCAAAGCATGCAGTTTCCGATTTCGGCGACCAGCTCCTCGAACGCGTAAGCCTTGCGGTCATTAAACCGGCCCAGACGGTCCAGCCGCTTCGTCGCACCTGTCCAGTGGGTCAGCTCATGCGCCAAGGTGCCGTAGTATCCTGCCGCCCTGTGAAAGGTCGCGATCTGCGGCATGTGGATGCGGTCCGTCTTGATGTTGTAATAGGCGCGCGGCTCCTCGGTGCTGTCGATCTGCGCGCCGCTCGCGGCAAAGAATGCCTCCAACGTGGGATCGGCAACGGTGCCAAGATCGCGGGGCGGGTCGGGCAGGATGTAGAATTCAGCGGGCAAGCCCTCGATCTGGTCGGCGTTGAACACGCGGTAGGCCTTGGCATAAGGGATCTGGCGTTCCTCGCCGTTCTCGTCCTCGCGCTCAACGGTGCCGTATTTCACGACGGTTGCGGATTTCTCACCCTTGCGGACATGGCCCCCAAGCTGCTTGGCTTGATTGAACGTCATCCAGCGAGCTGAGCTGTAATCCTTCGCCATCGCCGTGGCCCAAAGCATCAGGATGTTGATGCCCCGATAGGCCTCCCCGTTGAACCGTTCCGGCAAGCTGACCGATACCCCGCCGCCGGTCCACGGCTTGCGCCAGGGCGGTGTTCCCGCCTCGATCTGCGCGATGATCTGGTTGGTGACATGGGAATAAACGTCAAACTTCTCTGCGGTCATTTGTGACCCTCCTTCGCGTGACGCGGTCCGGGCCTCTTCCCCTTTCCGCCAATGGGCGGGCCTTCCTTCTCTGTTGTCTGGAATGCCCATGCATTCCGGACGGCAGAGCAGGTAAGGGCAAAGCCCGTCCTGCGGCCTGGCGGGGCCGTGACAACCGGGTGGAGGGCGTGAATTTGGGAGGGAACCGCGCGCCTGCGCGTGGGAGGAACCGGAATTCTCGACCGGAACCGACGCCAACGGCGGCGCTTGCCGGTTTTCTCGGACCAGCCAGGATGGCAGGCGGATCAACAGAATTTGGAAACTGTCAGGGTTGGGGTGAGCAGGCGTCAGCCTGTCGATCCCCAGCCCTGTCTATCGCTTGAAGCGAACTCGGCGCACTGCCGGGTTCACAGGTATCCTACCGCGACCGTGCGGCGTCCTAGCGGGACGAAGCAGTCATTGGCCCCATGTTTAGTTGACAATGCACCCCCCCACCATTCACTCAACGATAAAACGATTCTTGTAGCGTTGGATTGATATGGAAGAAAAAGATGCTCTGGCTGGATTTGCGGCCCTGTCCCACGAAATCCGCCTGCGGATCATCCGGCTGCTGGTCATTGCAGGCGCGAAAGGCATGGCTTCCGGTGCCATTGCCACAGCCTTGGGCGATGCCAGCCCATCGCTTGTTTCCTTCCACCTCAAAGAGCTGGAAAGCGCGGGCTTGGTTGAGAACTGGCGTGACGGGAAATCCATCATCTACAGCGCCAAATTCCCCGCACTTTCGGATCTGGTCGCTTTCCTGATGCACGATTGCTGCGAGGGCCATTGCGCATGGTGCGATCAGGCTATCGCTCTTTTTGCCAAGTGCAGCGGACGTCCCACAAACCCAAACAGTGACGCCTGAAATGCGCAAGCTTCTTGGATTCGTCGAAAATAATCTGCTGTTCATGGCCGTTGCCACTACAGCCTTTGGACTTGCTGTGCCTTCTATCGGGATAGGGCTTGAGGCGGGGATCAGCCCCCTTCTGGCGCTCCTAATGTTGGTCATCAGCCTGACCTTCGACGCGGCCGCCGTTCGGATCGTTTTCCGCAAACCGAGCCGTCAGATTTGGGCTCTGGGTCTGGTTTACGGGCCAATGTCGCTGGCTGGCTGGCTGACCGGGCGTATCTTCTTCGGCAGCGGGCATCTGGCGGCAGGACAGACGTTGGTCGGCATGCTTCCGACCGACGTATCAGCACCCCTCCTAGTGCTGCTGGCGCGGGGTAATGTCGCCCTAGCTGCCGTCCTGAATGCCGTGAACACGGCCTTGTCCCCGTTCATCATCCCATTCCTGTTTCTGTGGCTGACAGGCATAGAACTGACCGTTCCTGTCGGCGCCGTGGTTCTAGAACTGGTCCTGATTGTGGTGGTGCCAACTATCGTCGGCGTCTGGCTGCGGACCCGGTTTCTGAAACAGGTGTCGCGGTTCGACTATGCGTGGCCTGGGCTGGGGTCCGTGCTGTATCTGGTTCTGCTGCTGGCCGTGATCGGGCCGAATGCGACAACCATCCTTGGCTACGGCTGGTACGCTCTGGTGATCGCTCTAGCAGCTTTAGCGCTGAATCTGATCGGCTATGCTGTCGGCATGATTGCCAAGCTGTTCGCGGAGGATCGCGAAGAGGTGATCGCCTATCTGTTCACCACCAGCAAAAAGGAATTCAGCATCGCGGCTGCATTCGTAGCGGCATCGTGTCTTCCTTCAGAGATCGCAGTGCCTGCTGCCTTCTTCGCGGTGATCCAAATGATCACG
>NZ_JACIYP010000375.1 GCF_014359905.1 Hoeflea sp.
CAAAGGGCGCGGATTCTCGGCTGCTCGGTACAACCAGGTCGCGAATTTTGTAATCGCGCAAAGCGAAATCAATATTGCGATTGGCGACAAGGCACCCGACGTATATTTCTCTGAACTGGCAGACCAATGTTCTGGGGGCGGCCAGCGGTATGGGGGAATTACGGACTTCGACGAAATGCGAGCCAATCTTGAAACCAATTGTGTACCCGCCTCGATGCTGAACGGTTCAATTCCAGACTATGATGACTTCTTGGAAGAACGTCGAACAATGATGGCAGGGAAAATCAAACTTTACTTCAAGTCCCTGTAGAACCGGCACATTTCGAATTTTCGGATCATAGCTGTGTTTGGGCTAGCGGCAGGTGAACCACCGCATAGCAGTCCGAAGCAATTCCGGGTATGTTCCGCTCGTCGCTTCCTTCAAGAACGCGTCGATTTCGTGTTGAGACAAGCCTCCTTCCCGGGCGGCTTTAAGACAATTGCCTATGATCATGAAAGCATTACCGTTCTGGTCAGATAATTGGACACATATTTCAGGGTGCTTGGGGAGCATGGCATCAATGACGCTCATTTATTATTTAAATTCAAGTAGATAAATGTGTTTCACGATATTTTCATCGCTCACCGGCATTGTTGCAGAACTCTCACCGTGAAGGATTCACATCACGAATCCGAGCGGTTAGACGTGCGTCATGAGCAAGCCCAAGCCCGCCCGCTACCGCACGACGAACTGGTCCGCCTATAACGCTGCGCTGACGAAGCGCGGGTCTCTGCTGATCTGGCTGGACAAGGAGATGGCTTGGCACGCGCCGCATGATGGCCGCCCCGGGCGCCCGCCAGTCTTCTCGGATGCGGCGATCCAGTTCTGCCTGTCGATCAAGGTGCTATTCAAGCTGCCGCTCAGGCAGACCGCCGGGATGGTAGCCAGCCTCCTGCGCCTCGCCGGGCTGGACTGGCCCGTTCCAGACTTCTCCACGCTGTGCCGCCGGCAGAAGACTCTTAAGGTGCAGATTCCCTATCGCCGTGCCGGCGGGCCACTGAACCTGCTGGTGGACAGCACAGGGATCAAGTTTCTCGGCGATGGCGAGTGGCAAGCCCGCAAGCACGGCGTGCAGGGCCGACGCCAATGGCGCAAGGTCCATCTGGCCATGGATACCGCCACCTCCGACATCCGCGCGGTCGAGTTTACCCCCAGCCGGGAAGGCGACAGCCCCGTCCTGCCAGACCTGCTGGACCAGATCCCGGACGAGGAAGACATCGGCACCGTGACCGCCGACGGCGCCTACGACACGCGCCGCTGCCATAGCGCCATCATCGCGCGCGGTGGCACCGCGATCATCCCGATCCGCAAGAACGGTCGGCCATGGAAGGATGACTGCCCAGCTGCCCGGGCGCGCAACGAAACCCTGCGCGCCACACGTCACTATGGCAGGGCGTTCTGGAAGCGGTGGACCGGATACCATGTCCGCAGCCGCGCCGAGGCCAGGATGCGATGCCTCAAGGCCTTCGGCGAGCGCATCGCCGCCAGAGACCCCGACCGCCAGACTGCCGAAATCCACATCCGCGTCGCCCTCATGAACCGCTTCAACGCCCTCGGCACAGCCGAGATCGTCCGCGTGGCCTGAACCTGACGGGGAAAGGGGGCCTCACGCGTCAGGGCGCCGTTCTGCAACAACGCCTCGCTCACCCCACCTTCACGCCCCAGAACGAGGTCTGATCCGCCGCGAAATACCCATCCGCCGCGCGGAAATACCCCTGCAGCTCGACGGTATCGCCCGCGGTCAGCGACACCATGGTCTGCAACCAGAGCGCCGTCGCCTCCGAGACATGCGCGCCGCTGATCTCGCCCCGCGAGCCCCGGATCTCGGTCGTCCCGTTCAGGACGAGCCGCCCGGACATGTGCGCCGACGTGCTGGAATTGATCTTGTAAAGGAGCGTTGCGCCAAAGAGGTAGGTGCCGTCCGCGGGCGCCACGAACCAGTTGTTCGCGGCATCGAACGCGCCCTGGTCGTTGTAGTCGGTGTTGTTGATGCCGATCTTCGTCCAGGTGCCGACGCCGACATAGTTGTCATAGTTGGTGTACGCCTTGAACCGAGGCAGCCGGGGCTGGTCGACGACGCCAGTGGTGTTGTCGACGCTGAGCCCGTCGAAGAAGGTGCTGCCGTCGGCGGAGACCGCGAGGCGGAAGTGGTCAGAGCCGAAGAGCCCGACCAGCGCGCGGGTAGAAAAGCCGGTCTGCAGGGTCAGCCCGAGGTCATTGCCCGCAGCTTCCTTGTTCATCGTGTAGAACAGATCGCCCGAGCCGCCCTCGGCGACGGTCTTCGCCGTCCAGAGCGCGGCGTTCAGCTTGGCCGAGAACGGGTGCACGGCATCCGCTGTCGTACCCAACCCGAGCAGCGCCATGTTCTGCAGCGCGTCCGGGGTGGTCCCGACCCAGCCGGCGCCGTCGTAGACCAACAGCAGTCCCTCGTCCTCGACCCAAGCCCGCCAGCCAGTGCGCGGCGGAAGGCGAAGCCAGGCACCGTCGGTCCAGAGCGCGACGTTCAGATCCCAGCCCGCCCACGCCGCGGTGGCGCCAGAGCCGACGATGTAGCGGTCGCCGTCGGTGGGGCTGCCGGGCGG
>NZ_JACIYP010000376.1 GCF_014359905.1 Hoeflea sp.
CGTTATATCTCGAGGCCGTACTATGCTGTCCGGCCTTGGCTGTGGAATGAGCCGCTGTCTCAATTGGATGTGCGCAGCATGGTGTCGCGTAAGTACAAGTACGTCTATATTCGTATCCCGAAGTCGGCCAACAGTTCCGTCGTTCGATCGTTGTTGAGCAATTTTCCGGAAGACGGTGTCGACACCGTCGATATTCACCGCGCAAAAACGAGCGTTGTTCACCTCAGGGATCTCGCTTTTCACGAGCTACGTTTTGTCAAGAGCGGGGCGTTTATCTTTTCATTCGTTCGCAATCCTTTTACACGTATTCTTTCGGCGTATCTCGATAAATTCGAAGGCGGGGCGAAAATGAGCGTGTTCGGCGGTGCAGTCGCGGCTCATGGTGGCGGAAAAGTCTCCTTCCCCGGCTTTTGTCGCTATCTCGCCAATGGCGGGGAAGTCGAGAATGCCCACTGGATGCAGCAGACGCGCATCTTGGGCATCGCCCCCCGCTTGGATTTTATTGGGCAGCAGGAGACGCTTGAGCGTGATCTCCAGATCGTGACGCAACGGATAGGTCTGGTCAGCGGGCGCTCGGTGCAAGATCAAGGCGCGGTGAGAGATGGTCCACCAGCAACGAATGCGAACGATCGTCTGCTGGAATACTACTCGCCTGAGTGCATCGAGCTGGTCACCAGGATTTATGCTGACGATTTCCAAAAGCTAGGTTATCGCCCCGAGCTTGAGGCGGCGCTCTCTGGCGGGTCAGGTGCCGGGTCACGCATGCAGGCGTGGGGGCCTTCGCAAACGTTCGCCTAGTCAGCGATCCCCCATCGCAGCGCAGGCAGACCTGCCCCGTCAGCAGCGGGCTTTAAAACTGCCAACGCGGGCGTTGATCCGGTTTACGACGCGGGCAGCGGCCAACATCGAGGATCTGCATTGAACAAGGTTTCCGTCAATCCGTCCTTGGCGTCGCGCTCGTTTTCCGGCCTGGCCTGGGTTTCGTCCGGCAGCGCCATTTCTTCGGTCCTGAAGATCGGCGTCGTCGCGGTTCTCGCCCGCCTGGTAACGCCGGAACAGTTTGGCGTGGTCAGTGCCGTTCTCGTCGTCAGCGCGTTTGCCGACGTCTTCGGCCAGCTCGGCGTGGCGCCCGCCTTGGTCCAGAAGGATGAGGTGACCGCGGAGGATGTGGCGACCGGCCTGGCGGTAAGTCTAATCTTCGGGCTCATCCTTGGCGCAGGTGTGTTTCTCGGCGCGCCTTGGATAGCTGGTCTGTTCGGCAGCAGTGAACTCGTTCAGCCGCTCAAGGTGGTTTCCCTCATCTTTCCACTGCAGGCTCTCGGCCTTGTTTCCAGCGCGCTGATACAGCGGAACCTGGGATTCCGGAGCCTCTCGCTCGTCGACCTGGGAAGCTACGTGTTTGGCTATTCGGCGGTCGCCGTTCTGCTAGCATTTTTCGGGCTTGGCTATTGGTCGATCATCTTCGGCCACCTTGCTCAGACCATATTAGCGAGTATCGGGTACATTGTTTGCAATCCGCATCCGTTTCGCGTTTGGATATACGGAGCATCAATTAAAGAATTGTTTCGCTTTGGCAGCGGACTTACGCTCGGTAAGCTTGGAAACTACGTTGCCAGAAACGTGGACTACCTTGTGGTCAGCCGCACGCTTGGACAGGAAGCGCTCGGGTTTTATTCCCGCGCATTCTATCTGATGCAGCAGCCCACGCGACTGATCGGCTCGGTCGGCGACAGGGTGCTGTTCCCCCTCTTCGCCTCCATCAAGAGGGAGCGCGAGCGGCTGGCGCGGGTATTCTACATCTGCACCTTGGTTGTGTTCCTGGTGACGTCATTCGCCGCTGCTCAGATCTTCGTCCTGGCAGCCGATCTTGTGCGAATACTACTGGGCGACCAGTGGGGTGCTGTCGTGGAGCCGATCAAGTTGCTCGCGCTGTCGCTTCCTTTTCGGATCGCGTGGAAATCAGCGGCTACAATGATCCGGTCGCAGGGATCAACGTTTCAGCTCGCCGCCTGGCAGTGGAGCTACGCCTTTATGGTACTTGGCGCCGCGTTGCTGGGCTCGGAGTACGGAATTAATGGTGTTGCCTTTCTGGTGAGCGTCGTGATTTTAATCAACTACATCGCATGCCTTCTTTTACTGAAGACGAAGTATCCAATCAGTTTGATGCATGACTTCGCGATCATAGTAAAATGCTGTATCATGGGGATGATGAGTGGCCTTGTGACTGAATTCCTCATAGATATACCCTTGATTTGGCAGGGAGGCCCAGTTCTTCGCCTCGCGACCGGTTGCATCGTGGGCGGCACAGGTTTGCTGCTGGCGCTTCTGCTGATCGATCGCATTTTTCCCGGCGACGGGGAGTGGATCAGGTCTCGCGTTCTGAAGGCACTGCCGCTGCGTTCTCGCGTGCCGAGTGGCTGATGATGGTACTGGCTCGGCCGGCGGGTCAGTGCCTCCGGCGGAATGGGGGCCGAATGAAGAGATTCTGCGCGGGTGGGCGTAGACAGGGCATTGGTTGTGATGGTCCCTCGCTTCAGTGGACACCTTTGCTAAGCCCTATCGGGCATGGAGGTGTGCAATGGCGAAGACGAGGAGGGAGTTTTCTCCCGAGTTCAA
>NZ_JACIYP010000377.1 GCF_014359905.1 Hoeflea sp.
CACGCGGTCAAGCCATTCGGGATGGTGAACGGCCATCCACGCGGCCACCCAGCCGCCGAGGCTTTCGCCCGACACATGCGCCTTCTTGCAGCCCAGCGCCTTGATCACCTCGATCACATGCCGCGCGTAGTCGGCGATCTCGTAGTCCAGGTCCGGCTTGTCGCTCCAGCCGTGACCCACGAGGTCGATCGCGTAGGTGCGGAAATGCTCGGCATGGGCGGCAAGATTGCGGGTGTAGGCCTCGGCGTGGCCGCCGGTGCCGTGGATCAGGATCAGCAGCGGCTTGTCCTCGTCGCCGGCCGCCAGATAGCGGGTGCGGATGCCGCCCGCGTCCAGATAGCCTTGGGTGAAGGCCACCCGCGTCAGGTCGGTCCAGATGGATGCATGTTGGGATTTGGTCATCTCGTTCTCCAATCAGGTCACTCGGCCGCGTCAGAAAGAGGCCTGCGTGCGGGCTCGGGATCGCCGGCCAGCGCCAGCGCCTCGTTCACCAGCCGCATCATCTCGTCGTCCTGCACCTGGAGGTAGTTCGAAGCGATGGTCCGAACCGGGTCGCCGGCATAGTAGCGCTCGTACTGAAGCAGCCGGGTGCCGAACGCCTCGCCGGAAAGATCCCAGGCGAGCTTGAACAGCCGTGCCCGGTCGAGCGAAGACATCCCGCCGGCACCCTTGTAGTAGAGGCTGGTGTCCTCGGAAAGTTCGGGCACAGTGAAATCCGCGCCCGAGGGCATCATCATGAACCCGCCGGCAGCCACGGTCTGGATGGTTTCCACCACCTTCGGATAGGCTGTCGGAAGGAAGGTGCGAAGCGCCTGAAGCGGCGGCAGCGCGGGCCGCACGGTGCCGTATGACGTGGGCTCGCATTCCACCTCCGAACGCACCAGACCGCTCTTGAGGAACCACGCCGTTCAGCGCCTCGCCCAGCATCCGCTGCACATGCAGGAACTTGTCCGCGCCGATCGAGCGCGCCACCGCCATGGCCACGCCCACGGCGAACTGCATCTTCACCAGCGCGCGGGTGTTGGTCTGATGCGCCGTGTAGTTGCGCAGCGCCGTCTCGGTATAGAGCGCATTGTTCAGCGCGACGTCGCGATACATGAATACCCGTTCCCAGGGAACGAAGACGTTGTCGAAGATGAGGAGCGAGTCGTTCTCCTCGAAGTTGTTCGACAGGGGATGATCGAAGTCCGAGCGCTGACCGTCGAGCGTGTAGGGCTCGCGACAGATCTGGCGCACGCCGGGATCGGAAACCTTGACCGCGAACGACAGCGCGTGGTCGGCATCGCTTTCCGGAATCCCGGGCAGGCAATACATCAGCATCTCGTCCGCCACCGCGCCGAGCGTGGCCACCATCCGCGCACCCTGCACATAGATACCGCTGTCGGTTTCCTTGACCACCCGCATGTGCAGATTCTTCTGTTCGGCCGACGATTTGGTGCGGTCGTTCTGCGGGGTGATCAGCGCATGGCTGAGGAACAGGTCATTGTCGCGGACGTATTCGTAGTAGTTCACGATGTTGTCGGCATAGCGCTGACCGCCGCGGCCGAATACCTCGCGCGCCTCGGCAAAGGCCAGCAGGCTGACGTTGAGAAAGTCGGGCGAGCGGCCCATCAGCCCGAAGTTCATCGACGCCCAGTGATAAAAGGCATCGCGGCGGCGGCGCAGGTCTTCGGCCGTCTTCGCCGGCATGAACGCCATCCCGGCCCGCTGCCCCGTCTCGGGAACCTCGTAGGTCAGCGTGTCGCGGGTGGCGGGGTCAACCTGGGCGTCGTAAAGCCGCGCCAACTGGCGCACGATCCGCGAGAACGCGGGATGTGTCGTCACATCCTCGATCCTCTCTCCGTTGATCCAGACCTCGCGCGGGTTGGCCTTCAACCCGTCGATGAATTGCTGTCCGTTGCGGACTCCCATCTCGCACTCCTGCTTTTTTGTGCCGGCATTCGCCCCACCCGGCTTTCGCCACGGGCGCTGGCCGTCTGATTGAAACCGATGCGTCAGGCCGGCGTAGCCGTCATCATCCCCATGCCCGTCAGCCATTCCGGGATGGGATCGTAGAACAGAACCTCCGCGCTGTAGCCCTGGCCCAGGGCCGCCAGCGCAGCGATCCAGCAGCGCACTTCGTGGCCGCCGCGACCGCCGGTCCGGGAGATCGTCTCGTCGTCGGATCCGTCCAGCATGTTCAGATCGCCGGATGCGAAACCGTCGAGAAGCCGCTTGTCCCACGCCGTGTCGATTGGCAGCAATTTCGACTGCCCGGCAGCGAGACGCGGCCCCTCGCCCGTAACTGTGTTCTGGCGCATCATGCGGGCCGAATGGGGCAGCGGACCGCCCTCGATCAGGCGTTGGCGCACCTCGGGCGTCGCCGTCGCCAGCGAAGCGATCGGCGGATCGTGCGACAGCCCGCCCGAACCCACGATCAGCACCCTTTCGGGGCAAGCGGCCGCCCAGCGGCCCACCGCCGCACCCAGTGCGCGCACGCGCGCCATCGTCGGCCGCGGCGCCAGGGCGCAGTTCACGAAGATCGGGATCATGCGCGTCAGCGGAACCTTGGCCGACAGCAACTCGATCGGCTGCGCCGCGCCATGATCCACGTCCATGCGGTAAGAGAT
>NZ_JACIYP010000378.1 GCF_014359905.1 Hoeflea sp.
CATCGCGGCCAGGAAGCCGGTCGAGATCCATTGTGCCTGCACGCCGCTGATGCCGAAGGCGCCCATGACCGCCGGGATGGCGACGTTCACGATCGTCGCGGACAACACCACCGAGATGGTCGCCACCATGATCGAGCCGGTCGCCAACCACTTGTAGGCGGGGCCATAGCGCTCGAAATAGGTGTCAATCTGCGACATCGACATAAACCTCGACCATCATGCCGGGCCTCAGTTCGGCGCCGGTGGCGTCGATCGACACGCGGATCGGCAGGCGCTGGGTGACCTTGGTGAAGTTGCCCGAGGGGTTGGGGCTGGGCAGAAGCGCAAGCTGGCTTGTCGCGGCCCCGCCCATCCCGATCACCTCGCCCTCGAAGGTCCGGCCGGGAATGGCGTCGACGGTGATGCTGGCGCGCGACCCGACGCCGATCCTGCCGAAGTCGGTCTCCTTGACATTGGCGTCGATCCAGACGTCGTTCGGCGCGTGATACATCGCGATGCGTGTGCCCGGCGTCACGTATTCGCCGACATCGACAAAGGTCGCGTCGACGATGCCGTCGAACTGGGCCGTGATCGTGCGGTGCGCAAGGTCGATCTCCTTCAGGCTGCGGTCGGCCTCGGTGCCCGCCCGTCCGGCCATAAGGGACGCAATCTGCGACTCCAGCACATTCCTCTGTTCTCCGTCGGCCTCGACGATGGCCAGACTGGCCCGCGCGTTTTCGATCGCCGCGAACGCCGCGCGCTCCTGCTGGGCGGCAGTGTCCAGGGCCGCCTTGGACTCGTCGAGGGTTTGCTGCGACGTGATATTCTGCTCGGCAAGCTTGATCGCCCTCTCGTGACGGGCGCGGGCGTTCGTCAGCACGGCAAGCGATGCCTCATGGTTTGCCTCGGCGGCGGCAATGCCGGCAAGTGCCGCGTCCCGCCGCGCGGAAAGCTGCCTTTCGAGCAATACCTTGCGTGCCTGAAGCTCCGCCAGTTGCGCGTCGGTGGCGGCAAGCCTCGACAGGACGGCATCAAGCTGCGGCTGCGAGGATTCGCGGTCGATCGCGGCGATCAGATCGCCCTTTTCGACAGCGTCCCCCACGTGCACCGGAATCTCCGTGACCCGCCCGGCAACCTCGCTCGATATGGTGACGACATTGGCCGCGATCCGGGCATCGTTGATGTGCACCGTCGTGAATCGTGCGGCCAGCCACGGGACGGCGAGCCACACCGCAACTGCGATCACGGCGCCGATCAGGATCAGCCGGGGCCATCGCGTGCGGCTGCGCCTGGGCGGGCGCCCCGGCTCCGGCTTGTCCACCGCGGCCTTGTCGGCAATGGCCTCACCCACCTTTATGTCATCCATTTTGACCATTGTTCAATAACTCCAATCTTGCCGCGATGCGCATCAGCACTTCCGTTGCGATACGCAGGTCCTGCGGCGGAACATCCTCGAGAATTGCCATCCGGCTTGCCGCCGAGATCTCTTTCATCCTGTCGATGAGGGGCCACGCGGCATCTGTCAGATGAAGCGTCTTGGCCCGTCTGTCCTCGACGGACGGACGGCGTTCGATCAGCCCGGCATTTTCAAGCCCGTCCAGCAGGCGGACCAGCGACGCCGCCTCGATCTCGAGGGTGCGCGCCAGCTCGATCTGCGTCGTCTCTTCCTTCCGCGAGAGCTCCAGCAATACTTTCCACCGAGCCTCGGACAGGCCGAGATCCCGGAACTGGAGGTCGAGATACCGTTTCCACATGCGCGACGACGCCGCCAGATAGCGCGCGAAAGGCTCCATGAGCTCGATCGTACCGGGGTCGTCCTGCATTGGTGATTTCTTTTTATCAGCTTGCCGATAGTTGTGAGACTAACTAGTGTGGCAACAACCATCTTGCAAGTACCATTCCGACACTGGAGCCCATCGATGTATGCCACGATCCTGCTGTGTTACGACGGCTCGCGCGAAGGGCGGCTGGCGCTGCGCGAAGGGGCGCGGCTTGCGCAGATCACGGGGGCCGGGGTGATCCTGCTGGCGGTGGTCGAGACGGTCGCGGGCAATGCGCTGGCGCAGGGCGCGGATGCCGGCGCGCTTGTCCACCAGCAAGCCGATTTCAAGGCGGTCCTCGACGAGGGCCATCGAAGACTGACCGCGATGGGCCTGGCACCCGACGTCCGCATGGAGTTCGGCGATCCGGTCGCGAAGATCACGAAGGTCGCAACCGAAACCGGGGCCGATCTGGTTGTCGTCGGGCACCACAAGCAGGGATTCTGGACCCGCTGGATGAGCCGCTCGGTCGCTGCCGGGCTGGGCGACGCGCTGGGATGCAGCCTTCTTCTGGCGCAGAAGGTCGTCGAGGATTCCGAGCTTTTCGCAAGCGCCGGGCAGGCATAGCCGGCAGGCGGATACGCCGCCCCGCAGCACTCAGCGCAGGAAGTCGCGGAACCGGCGCAGCGCGAAGGCGAACATCGCCGCACCGATCACCGCCAGCGCCAGCATTTGCGGCCAGACCACCGCAAGGCCCGCGCCCCGGAACAGCACCGCCTGCGCCAGCGCGATGAAATGCGTGTTGGGCGCCGCCAGCATGATGTATTGCACCACCTCGGGCATCGATTCCCGCGGGGTCATGCCCCC
>NZ_JACIYP010000379.1 GCF_014359905.1 Hoeflea sp.
CGATGCGCATACCGACTTCATCATCGCGGTCGCGGCCGAGGAATACGGGCTGATCCTGGTGCTGATCATCATCGCGCTTTACGCGCTGGTGGTGGTGCGCAGCTTCTTCCGGCTGATGCGCGAGCTCAACGGCACCATGATCAACCAGAACGAAGTCGCCGCCGACTTCATGACCTCTCAGGGTTTCAAAACATGGGCCATCATTCATGACACAACCGACTATGGCAAAGGTCACAATGAGTATTTCTCGAAGTTCGTGACCGAAAAAGGCGGCAAAATTCTTGGCACGTTCGGCGTTACCTCGGATCAGCAGGATTTCACGGCAGAGCTTACGAAGATCAAGGAGCTCAAGCCCGATGTCATC
The DNA here is from genome assembly GCF_014359905.1 of Hoeflea sp. Classification (GTDB taxonomy): domain Bacteria; phylum Pseudomonadota; class Alphaproteobacteria; order Rhizobiales; family Rhizobiaceae; genus Hoeflea. Next base: position 365 of record NZ_JACIYP010000379.1, read on the forward strand.
TATTTTGGCGGCCTGACCCCGATTGGGGTCCGTATCCGCCAGCAGATGGACAAGTTGGGGATCGAGGCGCAGTTCCAGGGCGTATCGGGCATCAAGTCTGACGCGTTCTTCGCGGGGCTCAGCGGTGATCTGGCAGAAGGCACGGTGACGTTCCTCGAAGGGGCCCCCGCGGCGAAACTGCCGGGCGGGGCCTATTTCGTCTCGGAATACAAGAAGGCCGGGTTCGGTGAGGATTACGAGGCCTATGGCCCCTTCGCCTTTGCCGCGATGAACCTGCTTCTGGACGCGGTTGAAACCGTTGGCCCGGACCGCAAGGCGATTACAGCCTACCTGTCCGATGTCAAAGAACATGACTCGATCACCGGGCCGATCACATTTGATGCCAATGGCCAGAACACCGTTGCCCTGATCACCACCTATGTCGCCCAAGATGGCGGATGGGCCGTGTGGGGCGACAGTGAATACGCCACGGGCAAGCGCAAGCTGACAGGCCGGTAAACGCACCGTCAGGCGGGCCGTTTTGCCCGCCTGATCCCCAATTCCCCCGGAGGCTCCTGAATGGAAATCGGAATGCTGGGTCAGTACCTGGCCAATGGCGTCATGCTTGGCACGATGTATGCGCTTGTCGCAGTGGGTTTCACCCTGTTCTTCGGGGTGCTTGATGTCATCAAGTTCTCGCATGGCGATGTCCTGATGATCGGGGCATTCACGGGTTTTACCGTCTATGTTGGCATGGCTGGGATCAGCATCGAGAACCCGTGGATCATGCTCGTCGTGCTCCTTCTGGTCTCGGTCACAAGCACCGCTCTGCTTGGCTCCCTGATTGCGCGCTATCTGGTGCTTCCCCTGAAAACCGCGCCGCCCCTCAACACGCTGCTGATCACACTGATGCTGGGAACCGCGATCCGTGAAACGGTGCGCCTGTTCTATCCCGACGGGTCGAACCCGAAGGCGTTTCCGCCGCTGCTGCCGCGGGCTTCGATGGATCTGGGCGGCTTCGCATTGCGGGCCGACAGTGTCATTCTGGTGGTGACAGGCATCGCGGTGATCGTCGGGCTGCACCTTCTTATCAACCGCACCCGGTTGGGTCTGGCGATCCGTGCCGTGGCGCAGGATGAGGAAACGGCCCGCATCATGGGCATCAATTACACGATGATCGTTCTGGTAACGTTCGGCATCGGCTCTGGCGCTGCCGCCTTCGCCGGCATCATGAACGGCCTTTACTATAACGAGGTGAATTTCGGCATGGGCCTATTGCTGGGCCTGATCGGGTTTTCCGCCGCGATTATCGGCGGCCTTGGCAACCTTTACGGCGCGATCCTGGGCGGCTTCCTGTTTGCCGGGCTTCAGACCGTGGGCGCGGTCGCCCTGCCCTTCGCCAGCGCCTACAAGGATGTGTTTGCTTTCGGTGTCGTGATCGCACTGATGGCGTGGAAGCCAACCGGGCTGATCGCAGAACGCAACAGTGACCGGGTGTAAGGCATGAAAATTTCCTCTTGTCCCTTGAACAAAACCAACCGGATCCGCCTGCCTCCGATTGTCCTCGGACCTCTGGCTGTGGCTTTAACGGCGATTTACGGCTGGCTGTTCCTGTTGGCAGAGTCAGAACTGGCAGTGCTTGCACTGGTCGCGATTGCCGCCGCAACCGGGCTGCTGTTTAGCCGCAGCGGCCTGCATCGTGGCCTGAGCACCGCAATGCAAAGCCACGGGCGCGTCATGAACATCTCAATGATTGTCGGGATTCTGGCCGTGATCGGCCTGCTGGCAGGGGAGCATTTTCCGCTGCTGATGCTGGCGACCACACTGCTGTATATCACAGCGGGCCTCGGGCTGAACGTCCAGTTCGGATATACCGGCATGGTGAATTTCGCCGGAGCGGCCTTTTTTGGCATCGGGGCCTACACTGCGGCTGTGCTGACTGGGCAAACCTCTGTTCCTCCAGTGTTGATTTTAGTGGCGGCCGGCGTCATGACAACCACAATCGGGTTCTTGCTGATCGTGCCGGTTGTCAGAACGCAGGGGCATTATTCAGCCGTCGTCACGATTGCCTTTGGCGTCCTGTTCAAAACCTTCCTGGAGGTGAACGACGTTCTCGGCGGCCCGCAGGGCCTGATGGTCGGCCCAATGAAATTGCTGGGCTGGGACTTCAATTCATGCCCGACCCTGTTCGGCTTCGAGATGTCCTTTTACGTCAACTATGCGCTGACAAGTGCGGCACTCGCCGTGCTGGCCTTTGTGG
>NZ_JACIYP010000038.1 GCF_014359905.1 Hoeflea sp.
GCCACGTCGGCACGCGAGGCTTCGCCGCCATTGTCCACATCCTGTCCAAGGATCACGCTGGCGCTGCGGCCCGTATCGGTCAGGGCCACCGGGCGCAGGATTGCATATTTCAGCCCCGAGGCCTTGAGATGCTCGTCGGCCTCATGCTTGGCCCTGAGATAGTGAGCCAGCTTGCCTTCGGGGTTTTCCTGGTCGGCGCCCACCGAGCTCAGCATCACGAAACGGCTGACGCCTGCGTCGCTGGCAATGTCGACCAGCCGCTTGGCGCCGTCGCGGTCCACCTTGTCGGTCATGTCAGGACCCGTGGATCCTCCGGAACCCGCCGCGAAGATGACCGCGTCCATGCCATCGCACACGTCGGAGGGAAGGTCGGTCAGATCGCCTGCGCGCAGGTTCACGCCGTCCGGCAGCTTGCTGGTGTCGGAGCCTTCGCGGATCAGCGCCGTTGGCTTGTGGCCCTTGTCGAGAAGTTCCTTGACCAGATGCAGGCCGGTCTTGCCGGTTGCCCCGGCAATCAAGATATTCATGCTCATTGGTATTCCTCACATATGAATTATTCGGGCGGCGCCATCGGGCCCGCCGCTTTGGTCGCCGCAATATATCCTGGCTGAAATAGCAGCGCCTGCCAGAAGGCCGCGACCCCGGGATGGTCGCTCAGCAACCCGAATCTGTCGAGAAGCGCCAGAATGTAAGAGATCTGGATATCCGCCAGCGTCAGGTTGGCTCCCAACAGCAGCGGGCCTTCTCCCAGCTCGGCGGTGATGAAGTCGAGGTGCTTGTCGAGCGCGGATTTAGCTTGCTTGGGCACGTCCTTGTGCTGGAACGCAGGCATAATCGATTGCATGGCAACGCCGGCAAAGGTGGATTCCACATAGTCCAACAGGGATTCGTGCCGCCAGAATGCGGGCGTGCCGTGGGTCGGCTGATGCGAGTGGTCACTGTACTTTGCCACAAGATACCGCAGGATAGTGGCTGATTCCGACAGCATCATCCCGTCGTCCTCGATCACCGGCGATTTGCCCAAGGGATGAACCTTGGACAACGTCTCGGGCGCGCGAAATTCGGCGGTTCGCTCATAGTCGATGCGCTTGCATGGCTGCCCGAGGTCCTCGAGCAACCAGAGCACGCGTGTCGCGCGGGAGAATTTCAATGCATGAAGCGTGATCATGGCAGGAAGATCGCCTTGGCGTTGACGAATTCCTTCATGCCGAAGCCGCCATGTTCACGCCCGTAGCCGGAATCCTTGACCCCGCCAAAGGGCATGTTCGGGTCCGCCGCGCCGAAGGAGTTGATGCGGACCATGCCGGTGTCGAAATGATCGCGGGCCAGCTTGATGGCGCGCTCCTCGTCCTTTGAGAAGATGCCGCCGCCCAGGCCATAACGGCTTTCATTGGCAAGCCGCATCGCATGCGCGTCGTCTTTCGCCCGGATGATCGACGCAACGGGGCCGAAGATCTCGTCGTCATAGGCAGGCATGCCGGGCGCGAGCTCTGAGAGAACCGTGGCGGGATAATAGGCGCCCTTCCTATCCGGGGCTTCGCCGCCGCACAGGACCTTGGCCCCTTTGGCGACGCTTTCGTCGACCTGCTCTTTGACCCGGTCGAACTGATCCTGGCTCGACAGCGGGCCGAGCTGGACGTCGTCGTCGGTCGGATCGCCCATGGTGATCGTCTTCATCTCGGCCACATAGGCATCGACGAAGGCATCATAGACCTTGTCGGTCACGATGAAGCGCTTGGCCGAGACGCAGGTCTCGCCATTGTTGTAGAGCCGGCCCATCACCGAGAACTTGACCGCGGTCTCGATGTCGGCATCTTCCAGCACAAGATAGGCGTCGTTAGAGCCAAGCTCCAGGACGGTCTTCTTGAGCGCCTTGGCGGCCTGCGCGCCGATGTGCCGTCCGGCGCCGTCGCTGCCGGTCATGGTCACGCCGCGCACCAGCGGATGCGCGATCAGCTTGTCGCTCGTGTCGTGATCGATCACGACAACCTGGAACAGATCTTCAGGCAGACCCGCCTCGATGCACAATTTGCGCAACAGCAGGCCGGAGCCCGTGCAGATGCTCGCGTGCTTGAGCATGCAGCCATTGCCGGCCATCAGGCTTGCGGCGAGCACGCGGACGGGCTGGTAGAGCGGAAAGTTCCACGGCTGGATCGAATAGATCACGCCGATCGGCTGGTAGCTGACGATGCCGCGCTTGCCCTTGTCGCCGTGGGTCCGCTCCTCGTCGGCCAGCGCCTCGGGTCCGGTCCTGGCGGAATATTCGAGGATTGCCGCGCAGAGCTCGACTTCGGTGTGACCGTCTTTCAGGAGCTTGCCGGTCTCCGCCGTCATCAGGGATGCAATCTCACCGGCGCTGTCGCGCAGCTTCGCAGCGATCCTGTTCAAATAGGGAGCCCGCTCGTCGTGCGGCAGTGTGCGCCACTCCAGAAACGCCGCATGGCATGCCTCGAGCCGTTCCGTCGCTGCGCTCTCGCTCATCAGCTCATAGGTCTGTAGTTCTTCTTCGGTCGCGGGATTGATGGTCGTGATCGTGGACATGCGGTCTCCTTGTGGGATTTGCCTCGTCAACGACCGGTACTGCCTTACGTTCCTTCACACTAATGTGTAGTGGGACGGGTGGTTTCTCGGCTGATGCCCCTTGCTCATTGGGTCAAAGCCCGCGCCGCTTGACCGCCTCCGCGTCGCAATCGTCAAAAACGTCAAGCATGATCACGCAGGTTCAGATTTGCTCGCATGCGCGCGCTATGCGGCTCAAGGCGTCAGCCATAAAGGCGCTGCCGATCCCGCTGCTTGCTGACGCCGATCATCGCAATGAAGGCTGCCGGCAGCAGACCAAAAGGGGTGTTTGGGGATGGTGATTTCGCGTGTCACCTCCACTCGTCCGGGACGGCCAAGAAGGGGAAAGCTCTCAAGTTGAAACGCAGTTGTCAGAAGGAAATCAACCACGCGCTGCGCCGCCACGGGGTCAAGAGGCCTAAGATAGTCTCGGATTTTGCGTATGTCGGCTGTGCTTCGTCAGAAAACCTAACGTGCATCGAAGCCAAATTCAGCGGCGACCTCATCGAGGCTGCTGTAAGTCACGTCGCCGGCATGTTTTTTCATCAGGCGTGTCTCGACCTGACGGCGGATCCAAGCGTCGTGCCCGTCACCCGGCGGTTGGCCAGTGCCGCGGGTCAGATCTTCAGCGGTCACGTTGTGTTTCAGGTTGGCAGTGAAGCGAATATAGCGCTTTGGGTCAAAAAAGTCATGCGCCTGATCGCGAAATTGCCGACTGTCGGATCCGAGCTCTGTCGCTGCGCCATCTACTCCCCGTCCGCTTGCGCACGGCCCGTCACGCGGATCTCGCCGGCATGCGCCCTGGCGAACTCCGTTTTCAGGAACGCCTCCAGCAGGCGCGCGGGGAGGGTGACGGTGGCGCGGTCGGCATCGGGCAGCGCGTCGAAGCGGCCGGATTTGGCGCGCTTGCCGTCGATCATGCCGCCCGCGACCGTGTTGAGCGTTTCCGGGTCAATCAGGATAAAGGCGCCGGTGTCGCGGTTGGTCTCGTAGCTGTCGAAGATCGCCAGATCCTCGAAATCGAGCTCGACCGTGCCGATCCCGTTCATCGCCAGGATCGGCGCGTCGTCCCAGGTCCCGGTCGCAAGATCGAGCGCCGAGGTCGGGCGCACCAGCACCCGTTGGCGCCGCGACCCGGCTTTCAGCCAGTAGCGCTTGCCCGGCACGATGCCGTCAGCCGACAGCGCAACCAGCCGGGCGGCGAAGGCCCGGCCCGTCATCGGCCGCTGGTCGATGGCCGCGATCATGTCGCCGCGGGCCACATCGACCGGGCGGTCGAGCACCAGCGTGATGGCGTCGCCATGGACCGCCGCGTTGCGCACCAGGTCATAGGTGACGATCGCCTTGACGTTCGCCTCCACGCCCGAGGGCAGCACCACGACGCTGTCGCCGGGCTTGATCGAGCCGCCGGCCACCGTGCCCTGGTAGCCGCGAAAGCCTTCTCCGGGACGGGAGACCCGCTGCACCGGCAGGCGGAAGCCGGTGGTCTGGCCGGTGCGCTGGGTGGCCTTTTCGAGCGCCTCGACCAGCGTCGGACCAGAATACCACGGCATCACATCGTCGCCGCGCAGAACAATGTTCTCGCCCTTGAGCGCCGAGACAGGAATGGCGGTGACCTGGCGCACGCCGAGCGACAGCGCGATTTCGCGAAAGGTGCGCGCAATCGCCTGGAAGCCCGCTTCGTCATAGTTGTTGAGATCGATCTTGTTGACCGCCAGCACAAACTGCCGGATGCCCATCATCGCCGCGATGGTGGCATGCCTGCGGGTCTGTTCGAGAATGCCGGCGCGGGCGTCAACCAGCAGCACAGCGAGATCGGCGGTAGAGGCCCCGGTCGCCATGTTGCGGGTGTACTGCACGTGTCCCGGCGTATCGGCGACGATGAAGGAGCGCCGGGCGGTAGCAAAATAGCGGTAGGCGACATCGATGGTGATGCCCTGTTCGCGCTCGGCCTGCAGCCCGTCGAGCAGCAGCGCGAAATCGGGCAGGCCGAGTTCGTTCTGCTTGCCGGTGGAATCGCGCCTCAGCGTCGCCGCCTGGTCTTCCTTGACCGCCTTGGTATCCCACAAGAGCCGGCCGATCAGCGTCGACTTGCCGTCATCGACCGAGCCGCAGGTGATGAAGCGCAAGGGACGCGCCTGACGGCTGGCGGTCTCGGGATGCGGGTCGATGTCGAGGATGTCTTCACCAGGCAGAAGGTTTTGCGAGAGATTTTGCACCGTCATCAGAAATATCCTTCGCGTTTCTTCTTTTCCATCGAACCCGACTGGTCGCGGTCGATTGCGCGGCCCTGGCGTTCGGAGACGGTGGCGATTTCAAGCTCGGCGATCACTTCATCCAGCGTCGTTGCCTGCGAGCGCACGGCGCCGGTGAGCGGGAAGCAGCCGAGCGTGCGGAAGCGCACCATCTCCTCGCGCACCTGCTCGTCGGGCAGAAGCTCCAGCCGCTTGTCCTCGGCGAGGATCATCATGCCGTCGCGCTCGACGATCGTGCGGCGCTTGGCGAAATAGAGCGGTACCAGCTCGATGTTTTCCGCCTGGATGTAGCGCCAGATGTCGACCTCGGTCCAGTTCGACAGCGGAAACGCGCGCACGCTCTCGCCGCTGTGGATCATGCCGTTGTAGATCGACCAGAGTTCGGGGCGCTGGTTGCGCGGGTCCCAGGCGTGGTCGGGCGTGCGGAACGAGTAGATCCGCTCCTTGGCGCGGCTGGCCTCTTCGTCGCGCCGGGCGCCGCCGAAAGCCGCGTCGTAGCGGCCCATGTCGAGCGCCTGTTTGAGCGCCTGCGTCTTCATGATGTCGGTGTAGCGCGATGATCCATGGCTGAACGGCGTGACCTGGTCGCGAAGCCCGTCCGGATTGGTATGGGCGATCAGATCGAGCCCGTGCTTGGCCACCACGTGATCGCGGAAGGCGATCATCTCGGGGAATTTCCAGCCGGTGTCGATATGCACCAGCGGAAACGGCAGCTTGCCGGGATGGAACGCCTTCAATGCCAGGTGCAGCAGCACCGAGGAATCCTTGCCGATCGAATAGAGCATCACCGGGCGTTCGAATTCCGCCGCCACCTCGCGAAAAATGTGGATCGCCTCGTTTTCGAGCGCCTTGAGATGCGGATCGAGCGGCGGCTTGCCGCGCCCGTGTTCAATCACGTTCATGGGATGTCCTTCAGATGATGTGCGAGGCCGGAGCCGACGTGGTGACCTGAGGCTGGCCCTGGGCGCGGGATCCGGACACCGAGGCGGACAGGTGCAGCCCGCATTCGCGCCGCTCGTCCTGCTCCCACCACCAGCGCCCGGCACGTTCCGGCTCACCGGGCTTGATGGCGCGGGTGCAGGGCTCGCAGCCGATCGAGGGATACCCCTTGGCATGCAGCGGGTTGACCGGAACGTCGTCGGCGCTCGCCCGGGCGCGCAGCGTTTCCAGCGTCTGGTCGGCCAGCGGATTGATCTTGATGAGGCTCCGGTCGGCGTCCCATTCGGCCAGCGGCGCATTGGCCCGGTTGCCCGATTGGCCGCGGCGCAGGCCGGTGACCCAGATCTCGGCATCGGCGAGGGCGCGCCCCAGCGGCTGCAGCTTGCGCGCATGGCAGCAGGCGTGCCGCGCCTCGACGCTGTCATACAATCCGTTCATGCCGTAGAGCGCGACAAAACCGTCGATCTCTTCCTTCCACGGCCTGAACACCTCGATGCTCAGGCGATAGCGCGCCTCGGTCTCGGCCATCAGCGTTTGGGTCTCGGCAAACAACCGCCCGGTGTCGAGCGTGACGATGCGAATATCTGCACGGGTGGCTGCGATCACCGACGTCAGTACCTGGTCTTCAAGCCCGAGCGAGGTGGTGAACACGGCGCGTCCCAGCGCCGCGATCCTGAGGACCCGGCCCGGCAGCGACAAGGGGGCAAGGTCCTTGGACAGCTGCGCGGCAAGCGCCGGGCCGAAGTCCGGACGCGGCGTCACGCGGGCGCTGGAAAGAGATTGATGCAGGGTCATGGTGCAGGCTCCGATTGACGTCCTCATCCTCGCCGCGCGGGCCGGTCAAGACGAGGCATCTCAGTCTTATTGTGCGCTCAGTTGAGGTTGGTTGTTCCGCGTGAACCCGGTGTTGCTGCAAAATCCGTTCATCCGGCGGGGTATTACTCGGAATTGCGCATTGACCGGGCTTGCCAATCATGCGACCCCGAAGTCGGAGAGAAACAACAATACCGGACCGAAGATGATGGGCACGCAAGGCATTTCGACCCCCCCTGGAGATCGGGACAGTGATCTGATCGCGACGCTCGAAACCGCCGCGATCGCCGCCGGGAAGGCCATCCTCGCCGTCCGCGCCGAAGGCGCCAGTGTCGTGGTCAAATCCGACAGCTCGCCTGTCACCCAGGCCGACAGGATTGCCGAACAGCTGATCCTTGATGTTCTGGCCAGCCGCTATCCCCACATCCCGGTCGTTGCCGAGGAACTGGCGGAAGCGGGCAAATGCCCGGGCACTGCGCGCGGCGAGTTCTTTCTGGTCGACGCGCTCGACGGCACCAAGGATTTCATCGCCGGGCGCGCCGATTTCACCGTCAACATTGCGCTTGTGCGCGACCGGTACCCCGCCGCGGGCGTTGTCTATGCGCCGGCGCACGGGCGGATGTGGAGCGGCTTCGACCGGACAGCCCATGTCTCCGAGGTCTCAGCGGACGGCGAGATTACCAGCCGCAGGCCGATCAGCAGCCGGCCGCTGCCGAAACTGCCGGTGGCGCTTGTCAGCATCTCCCATCGCGAGCCTGCGACCGAAGAATGGCTCAAGGGATTGTCCGAATACGAAACCAAGAATGTCGGCTCCTCGCTCAAGTTCTGCCTGCTGGCCGAAGGCCGCGCCGATGTCTATCCGCGGCTCGTCTGCCTCAAGCAGTGGGACATTGCTGCGGGCGATGCCGTGTTGCGCGCGGCAGGCGGCACGACGCTGTCGCTGGAGGGCGTGCCCCTGAGCTATGGCGTCGAGGGCTCCGATTTTCGCTGCTCCCAGTTTGTCGGCTGGGGCAGGGACCCCAACGCAGCAACGGGTGCCTGAACACGACAGACGTCAAGTGATCTGTTGGTCCGGTCCCGCAAGTTCTGGTTTTGCGGGACCGGCGGCGGGATAATCCGCACGCGCTATTTCGGATTGATCAGGTTGATGTTGGTTCCCATGATCAGCGCCGATTCAGCGGTCGATTCCCCGGTGAAGGTCTTCGACGCAGCATCCGCCTTCCAGCCCGAGGACGAACTGCCGCCGCCGCCCGAGAAGCTGAACGGACCGATGCGCAACCCCGCCGAGACGTCCCATTTCTCGGAAAAGGATTTGAACGACGATTGGCTGACCGTGATCGAGAATGACGGCTTGTAGCAGACCAGCATGCCGACCTTCTGGACCGACATGATGCCGTCGGGTCCCCACACCGCCTTGGTTCCGCTGTCGCCATAGGCAGAGTAGCCGCGGATGAAAGGGCCGTCCTTGACGGCGGTGACGAAGGCGCCGTTGTACCAGCGCGAAGCGTTGATCGAGATCTGGTCCCAGGCCTTGAAGCTGACATTGACCTGGAGCGACGAGTCCGAGGCAAATTCGTCGATCCGTTCCCAGGAGCCGCCGACATTGACGCTCCAGAAGAATTCCCTGATCGAGGCGCTGCCGCCGGCCCAGGTCTTCTTGTAGTCATATTCGGCTTGCGAGTTCGAGAATCCGATCGAGCCACTGCTGCCGCCGGTGCCGGCCTGCACCTTGGCAAGCCACGTGGTGGCATCCATCGCCAGGGAATATCCGGGAACGGCGGGAAAGCTTAAAAGCGACGGGTCCTGCAGCTTGGTGTAGTAATCCTTGTTCAGCAGCCGGTCCTGGGCATCCTTGAGGCCGGGCGTCGTCACTTCGGAGAGCAACTGGTTGTAGACATCCTGCTGGGCCTGAACATTCTTGAAAGCCGAATCCAGTTGCACCTGCCAGGTGCGTCCGCCGAAGGTTCCGAGCCATTCGGTATAGGGCGGGGTGTTGGTTCCCCCGGTTTCGGTCTGATAGGCGTCGACCGACTGCTTGTAAATCGTGTCGTAGTTGTTCGTCGCAAGCTGCAGCATGTTGCGCGCCTGCTCGAGGTCGGCCTTCAGCTTCGGATCGGTTGTCGCGGCACTGATCACATTGAGCATCTGGCCATAGGCGTCATTGAACGCGGTGCCGGCCGATGTGTACTGGCCGGTGGCGCTGAACTGCGGCACGGTCGAGCAGAAATCCCACTGCGCAGCGCCGGTATAGCCGGTCGGCACAACCGGCCAGTCCCAGGTGGTGAAGGGATAGACCAGCTGGAAATTGCTCGGTGAGATGCCAAGTCCATCGATCATGGCGCCGTAGAGGTGGTTCCAGGATTTGTCGTTGACATCGGCAAGCGCCGCGGTTGTCAGCGGATGGTCGCTGGAGAGGGCCAGCGGATGGATGGCCTCGTGGTTCTCGGCTCGCGCCATGTCCTCTTCGGATTGACTGGTCAAAACTTTGCGCATGATGTTTCCTCCTGTTGAAGTTGAACGTCCTCACCAGAAAGCGCATGGTCTCGACAACGTCTGGCGGGCGCATGGCGGCGCCGTGACGCCTGGCCTCGCAACGGCCAGGAAGCCCGTGACCCCCGCCGGCCCCGTCCGCTCCACAAGACATGCCGGACCTGTGTCCAAACCCGTCACCGGAACGAACCGGTGCAGGGTGGAAGCGCAATCCATCAATGTCTTGTTGAAGCCGCCGGGAATTCTGGAAGAATCGACCGACAGCACGCCACATCCACCGAGCAATCAGTTCCTGGCGTCATGGACTGCCGCCAAGTCAGAATTGTCGAAACACGATGTCAAACCAGGATGCACCGGATTTATCCGTCCGGCATTTCACTCTCTGATTTAATAATTAAATTATTACAACCTAAGATAAGTCAAATGAATTTCTTGAAAACGACGCCGCAAGCCAGGTTCAAGCGCCCGATTTGAGTCCGGTCGGATATGCCGTCCCTCGTAAGTATCTTGAATAAAGCAGAGAATTGCTTAAGCCGAAGGCGCTGGAACTATGGCAGCCTGCAAGGGGCTGTGGCGTGTAATCCCATGCGCCCGACGACAGCCCACCTGTCCCGCCTCCGACCGGAGAAGGGCGATGAAATGCGCTCGGCTGGCCGCTGACGGTCTTGCTTCCCGGTCTTCAGGGGCAGGCGCGCCGGGTGCAGGCATGGTGAAGCCCGCGTCGCTCGCCATGCGGGATCAAGCCCGTGTCTGCTTGCCCCGTGCGATCTTATAACAGGCTCAGGCGAGCCTGTCGGTGTCACGCCAGTCGGGGTTCATCCATGGCTCGAGATTGCTTGGCGCCAGCGGCGTCCGGCCCAGAATGTGATCGGCGGCCTTCTCTCCGGTCATGATCGACGGGCCGTTGAGATTGCCATTGGTCACGCGCGGGAAGATCGAGCTGTCGGCGACGCGCAGGCCGTCGACCCCAATGACGCGGGTTTCCGGATCGACAACCGCGTGGGCATCATCGGCCCGGCCCATCCGGCAGGTGCCGCAGGGGTGATAGGCGCTCTCGGCATGGTCGCGGATGAAGCCGTCGAGTTCCGCATCGCTCTGCACATGCGCGCCGGGCTGGATCTCCATGCCGCGAAAGGGATCGAATGCGGCTTGCGAAAACACCTCGCGGGTGATGCGGACGGCGCGGCGGAAATCACGCCAGTCATCCGCGTGGCTCATGTAGTTGAACCGGATCACGGGGGCCGCCTTGGCGTCGCCCGAGCGCAGGCGCACATGGCCACGCGAGGGCGAGCGCATCGGCCCGACATGGGCCTGGAAGCCGTGCATGGGGGCCGCCGCCTTGCCGTCATAGCGGATGGCGCCGGGCAGGAAATGGAACTGGATGTCGGGGTAGGGCACGCCCGCAGCCGAGCGGATGAAAGCGCAGGCCTCGAACTGGTTCGAGGCGCCGAGCCCGCGTCGCAAGAACAGCCACTGCGCCCCGATCAGCGCCTTGGAGACGAGGTTCAGCTTGGAGTAGAGCGTGATCGGCTGGATGCATTCCTGCTGGATATAGAGCTCCAGATGATCCTGCAGATTGGCGCCCACGCCGGGCCGGTCTGCGACCACATCGATGCCGTGCTCGGCAAGATGCGCGCCCGGGCCGATTCCCGACAGCATCAGCAGTTTCGGCGAGTTGAAGGCGGACGCCGCGATGACGACTTCACGCCGTGCATGAACAACCTGAATCGATCCGTGAACTTCGATCTCCACGCCGGTCGCGCGATGATTCTCGATCACAACGCGGCGCGCCAAGCCGCGGACAAGACTCACATTCTTGCGTTTCAGCGCCGGCTTGAGATAGGCCTCGGCGGTAGACCAGCGCTGGCCCTTGTGGATGGTCTGCTCCATCAGGCCGAAGCCTTCCTGGCGCGATCCGTTGTAATCCTCGGTCACCCCGTAGCCTGCCTGGCGGCCTGCTTCGATGAAGGCTGAAAACAGCGGATTGACCGCCGGCCCCCGCTGCACGTGCAGCGGCCCATCGGTGCCGCGCCAGCCGTACTCGCCGCCGATACGGCCATTCTGGTGCGAGGTCTCCATGCGCTTGAAATAGGGCAGCACGTCGGCGAACGACCAGCCCGTGGCGCCCTGGTCGGCCCAGTGGTTGAAGTCCTCGGCGTGGCCGCGCACGAACACCATGCCGTTGATCGAGGACGATCCGCCGATCACCTTGCCGCGCGGCGCGGCAAGCCTGCGGTTGCCCAGATGCGGCTCCGGCTCGGTCGAGTAGCCCCAGTCGTAGATCCCCATGTTCATCGGATAGGACAGCGCCGCGGGCATCTGGATGAACGGCCCGAAATCGGTCCCGCCATGCTCGATGACGATCACCGAATGCTGGCCGTCCTCGCTCAGCCGCGCGGCCATCGCCGACCCCGCCGAGCCCGCGCCGATGATGACGAAATCTGCTTGCATCTCACTCATTCTCAAACGCGCTCAATACGGGCTGTCGACCGGCCCGGTGGCCACGTAGACGCTCTTGAGTTGGGTGTAGTGCTCGATGGCGGCGTGGCCGTTCTCGCGGCCGATGCCGGATTGCTTGACGCCGCCGAAGGGGGCTTCGACCGGGGTCAGATTGTAGGCGTTGATCCAGGTCGTGCCCGCCTCGAGCTTCGCCACCACCCGGTGCGCGCGGGTGAGGTCGGCGGTGAACACGCCGGCCGCAAGGCCAAATACTGTGTCGTTGGCGCGCGCCACCGCCTCGTCCTCGCCGTCAAACGGCAGCACGCTCATCACCGGCCCGAAGATTTCCTCGCGCGCAATCGTCATGTCGTCGGTCACGTCGGCGAACACGGTCGGCTGGATCCAGGCGCCGGCCTCGAAGCCCTGCAACTCGGGCACGCCGCCGCCGGTCAGGAGCCGCGCGCCTTCGCGTTTTCCCGTCTCGATGTAGCCCAGTACCTTGTCGCGCTGCGCGACCGAGACCATCGGGCCCAGATGCGTGTCGGGATCGAGCGGGTCCCCGATGCGGATTGCTTCGGTACGGCTCTTCAGCCGTTCGAGGAAGCGGTCGTAGACGCCGCGCTGGACGAACACGCGGGTGCCGTTCGAGCAGATCTGGCCGGTGGAGTAGAAATTGCCGAGCATCGCCCCGCCGATGGCGCTTTCGAGATCGGCATCGTCGAACACCAGGATCGGCGACTTGCCGCCAAGCTCCATGGTCACCGCCTTGATGGTCGGCGCTGCAGCGGCCAGCACCTTGGCGCCGGTCGGCACCGAGCCGGTGAGCGACACCTTGGCGATGCCGGGATGGGAGGCAAGCGCCGCCCCCACGTCGCCATAGCCTTGCACCACGCTGAAGATGCCTGCCGGAAGGCCCGCATCCGCGAAGGCTTCGGCGAGCAGCAGCGCCGTTAGCGGCGTCATTTCGGACGGTTTGAAGATGAAGGCGTTGCCGCAGGCAAGCGCCGGCGCCGACTTCCACGCCGCGATCTGGATGGGGTAGTTCCACGCCCCGATGCCTGCGCAGATGCCCAGGGGTTCGCGCCGCGTGTAGACGAAGTCGCCGCCCAGATCGATGTGCTCGCCGGTGATCGCGCCGGCGAGCCCGCCGAAATATTCGAGCGCATCGGCCGCCGAGGCCGCGTCGGCCACCAGCGTTTCCTGGATCGCCTTGCCGGTATCGAGCGTCTCGATGCGGCTGATCTCGTCATTGCGCTGACGCAGGATCTGCGCCGTGCGCAACAGGATCCGTCCTCGCTCCACGCCCTTGAGCGCCGCCCAGGCCGGCTGCGCCGCCTTGGCGGCGGTCACCGCCGCGTCGATGATCGCCGGCGTCGCCGAGTGGAGCCGCGCGTTCAATTCCCCGGTGGCCGGATAGGTGCTCTCGATCACCGCGCCGGCGTCATCTTCCGTGTAGTCGCCGGCGATGTGGTGGGAGGCTGGGGGCTGTGCGTTCATTATCTTGCTCTCAACGGTTCGTAGGAGACCATCGCATGGGCGCGATAGGCGGGCCGCGTCTGCAGCGTCTCGAAATAGGCGCGCAAGGCTGGGGTGTCGGCACGGTCGAACTCATGGGTGAAGTACCGGTGCATCAGATGGCCGCACAGAATGTCGGCAAAGCTGAAGCGCGCGCCGTCGAGATAGGGGCCCTTCTGCAGCCGCGCATCCAGAATCAGCGCCAGCGGCTTGAGTTTCTCGATCGCCGCGGCGATCGCGGCCGGATCGCGCAGCGCCACCGGCTGGATCACCATCGGGAAGAAGACGCCGTTGCCGAAGGCGGGCCCGAAGCTGGTCTTGATCCATTCCGCCCACATGTCGAGCTGCACGCGAACCGCCGGATCGTGGGGCCAGAAGGTTTCGTCGCCATATTTGCAGGCGAGATAGCGCACGATCGCCGCGCTCTCGAACATCGGCGCGCCGTCGCCGTCGCGCACCACCGGGACCAGCCCGTTGGGGTTCATCGCCAGAAAGTCCGGCGTCCGGTTGCCGCCATGGGCATGGCCGATGTCGAGTCTCTCATAGGCGAGCCCCAGCTCGCCGATGCACCACATCACCGCCTGCACATTGGACGACGTCGCCCTGCCATAGACAGTCAGCATCTCACTCTCCCCTTGGAAATCTCTTCGATTCTTCCAGCACATTGAGGTCCATGTGGTTGCGCATGTAGCGCTCCGACGCCTTCTGCAGCGGCTGGAAATCCCACGGATAATAGTTGCCGTTCCGCAGCGCCTCATAGACCACCCAGCGCCGCGCCTGGCTTTCCCGCACCTCCGCGTCGTAGCGGCCCATGTCCCATTTCGCCCGCACCTGCGCCATAAAGCTCGCCACCAGATCGGCATGCGCCGGATCCTCCGCCAGATTGGTGAGCTCCTCCGGGTCGGCGTCGAGATCGAACAAGAGCGGCGGGTCGAGTTCGCAATGGCTGAACTTGTATTTGCCGTCGCGGATCGCCACCAGCGGCGCCTGCGAGCCCTCGGCCGCATATTCCATCAGCACCGGCGCGGTGCGTGTCTCTCCACCCATCACCGCGACCAGGCTTTCGCCGTCGGTCCAGGGCGCGACTTCTTCGAGCGACACGCCGGCGAGCTCGGCCAGCGTCGGCGCGATGTCGAGATTGGAGGTGGGTTCTTGCACAAGGCGTGGTTCGGCTCCGGGAACCGCGATCATCAGCGGCACGCGGGAGGACCCGTCGAAAAAGCTCATCTTGAACCACATGCCGCGTTCGCCCAGCATGTCGCCATGGTCGGAACAGAACACCACGATGGTGTTGTCGGCCATCCGCGTGGCTTCCAGCGTTGCGAGAATTCCGCCGATCTTGTCGTCGAGATAGGAGATGTTGGCGAAATAGGCCCGCCGCGAGCGGCGGACATGGTTCTCGGTGATGTCGAAGCGCTCGGAATCATTGGCCTTGTAGAGACGCTGCGAATGCCGGTCCATCTCGTCGTAGGGAATGGGAGCCACCCGGGGCTCGAGTTCCGGGCAGTCCTCGTAGAGATCCCAATATTTCTTCCGCGCCACATAAGGGTCGTGCGGATGGGTGAAGGACACGGTGAGCGCCCAAGGACGCGCATCGGCGTCCTCGCTCAGGCGCGAGAGCTGGTGCAGCTTTTGGGTGGCGAAGAACGCCACCTCGTCGTCATACTCCATCTGGTTGGAGATCTCGGCCACGCCCGCGCCGGTCACCGAGCCCAGATTGTGATACCACCAGTCGATCCGCTCGCCCGGCTTGCGGTAATCCGGCGTCCAGCCGAAATCGGCCGGGTAGATGTCGGTGGTCAGCCGCTCCTCGAAGCCGTGCATCTGGTCGGGGCCGACGAAATGCATCTTGCCCGACAGGCAGGTGTAATAGCCCGCGCGCCTCAAATGATGCGCATAGGTGGGTATATCGGAGGCGAATTCCGCCGCATTGTCATAGACGCGCGTCCGGTGCGGCAATTGTCCGGCCATGAACGAGGCGCGACCCGGCGCGCACAGCGGCGAGGCGGTATAGTTGGTGGCAAAGCGGGTCGAGCGGGCGGCGAGCTTCTTCAGGTTCGGCGCATGCAGAAAGCTGGCCGGTCCGTCGGGAAACAGGGTTCCGTTGAGCTGGTCGACCATGATGATGAGAATGTTGGGGCGGGCGCCCGCTGGCCTGGCCGTACTCATACTGTCCTCCTGCGGATATCCGACAACTGCGTTTCGATATGGTCCTCGACCAGCGCCACCGCATCGTGTCGCGCGGGTCCCGTGCCCAGCGCCTTGCGGATGTAAAGCCCGTCGATCATCGCGGCCGCGCCCTCGGCAATGCGTTCCCCGTCGCTTTCTCCGGCGAGCGGGCTCAGGCCGCTCATCAGGTTGGAATGCAGCCGGCGGGCATAAATCGACAACAGCCGCCTGATATCGGGCGTGCGATGGGCATCGACATAGAAGGCGAGCCAGGCGGCCACCACGTCATCGGAGAACTGCTTGTCGGAAAAACTCACGGCAATGACCGCCGATACCCGCGCCCTATGCGTTTGTGCGGCCTTCAGCGCCTCTTCGGCATCGCCCCTGAGATCGCGCAACAGCGCGCGGACGGATTCGGTGATCAGCTGTTCCTTGGAGCCGAAATAATGATGCGCCAGCGCGGCCGAGACCCCGGCGCGACCGGCGATGTCGGACATGGTCACATCCATCGAGCCGCGCGCGCCGATCGCCTCGATGGCGGCATCTGTCAGGGCCTTGCGGCGAATTGGCTCCATGCCGATTTTTGGCATCGTGATATCTCCCTGGGACAAGGATCGTTCGTCTCGAACAGGCGAAACGATTGGACAGTCTATTTTTGATTGATCGGTCAA
The DNA here is from genome assembly GCF_014359905.1 of Hoeflea sp. GTDB lineage: Bacteria > Pseudomonadota > Alphaproteobacteria > Rhizobiales > Rhizobiaceae > Hoeflea. The sequence continues at coordinate 15,851 of NZ_JACIYP010000038.1, forward strand.
TCAATGAAAAACTGGTGAAAACAAGAGCTGCCCGATACGGGCGCACCAGAGCTGTTCCTCGCAAGGCGATGCGTTGCCGGAAGTGTCGTACAAAAATGTGCGAGAATGGATTGTTTGTCGAACAAAAATATGCGAATTTCGGGTTAAGGGACGGAGATGGGCAGTTAAAGCGCGAGGCGTTGCTCCGGGAGTTGAAGGCATATGCCCGAAAACGGGAAAAGCCCATTGAAGTCTTTACCGACAAGAGAAAGGGCTCCCATTACCGGGTAAGCTTCGATGAAAAGATGACCACCATTAAATCCGGCGAATTGACCCCCGGCTATGTGAGGCTGATCAAGAAACAGCTCGGGATCGAATGATCCAGGGGAGAGAAGAGCAGAAAGAAAGCGCAAGAGTATGCAATATGTCTATAGGGCGGTCTTCGAACCTGACCCGGATGGCGGGGTCCTGGTTACATTTCCCGATATTCCCGGCGCCATTACCCATGGCGCGGATCGGGCCGACGCCATAGCAAGCGCCCGCGAGGCGCTGGGACTTGCCCTGCGCGGCATGATCGCTGAGGGCGGAGTCTTGCCGCCGTCGAGGGAGGATCAGACCGGGTTGGTCGAAATCGCCGTCGACCCCGCGACCGCTCTGAAGCTCGCGGTGATCGAGGCGTTTGCGGCAAGCGGCCTGTCGAAATCCGAGCTGGCGCGGCGGCTGGGTAGGCAGGAGACCGAGGCCCGACGTATTCTGGATCTCGATCATCCTACCAAACTTGCCCTCATCGAGGCGGCGCTGGCGGTTCTGGGCCGCGAGATCGTGGTGTCGGTGCGCGACGCGGCCTGATCGTCGTCAGGGCCTTCCAAGCCTCCGGTGAAACCTCACATCGTGCTGTCTGGCGGCTCTGCACTGTCTTCCGTCACGGCCGGAACGCCGGTGGCGATCACCGTCTCGCCCACCGGGGCGGGTGTCGTGGCACGTTCCGGAGCCCTCAGCTCCCGGTATCCGATATAGAGGCCCGCGCCGATGATCAGCGCCATGCCGGCCAGGGTGTTGAGCCCCGGTACCTCGTCCCACACCAGCCATGCTGCTGTGGTGGCGAACGGCAGATAGGCATAGTCAAAGGGCGCAATCAGGCTGGCGCTGGCCACCTGATAGGCGCGGCTGAGCAGGATATAGCCGGTCATCCCGATCAGGCCGAGCAGGGTCAGGTGGGCCAGTTGCCCGGCACCGGGGATGACGAACTCGAACCGCAGATGATGGAACTCCGGACCCATCGGCACCAGCGTATTGACCAGCCAGCCGAGCGGCCAGATGAACACGCCGGAAAACCCGATGGTCCACAGGCCCATGGTCAGGCTGCTTTCGCCGTCGCCGACCCTCCGCGTCAGAATCATTGAGGCGGCGTAGGTCGCCGCACACAAAAGTGGCAGCAGCGCCACCCACTGGAAGCTGTCCTGACCCGGCGCCATGGCGATCATCACGCCGGCAAAGCCCACCGCCAGCGCCCCGATCCGGTGCGGTCCCATCCGCTCACCCAGGAAAATCGCCGCCAGGATGCCGATGAACAGCGGCGCGGAGAAGAAGATCGTCGAGACTTCTGCCAGCCCCATGAAGGGAAACGCGGCGTAAAACATCGCAAATCCGGTGGTCAGCAGGAACGCCCTGAGCAGGTGAATTGGCCAGAGCGGCGTGTAGAGCCGGTGGTTGCCGCCAAGCCAGACGATCAGCGGCGCAAGCACCAGGACTGCGACGCAGGCGCGGGCAAAGATCAGCATCCACAGCGGCTGCGCCGCCATCAGATCCTTGACCATCAGGTCCTGTCCGACAAAGCACCACGCCCCGCCGAGCACGCAGGCGATTCCTTCAACCGGACGCGAGGACTGGGCGGGCGCAACGGCGACGACGGCTGTCATGGTCAATCCCCCCGGTCTCAACTGGTTGACTGCAAACGGAGCGCGGACGCGCCCTCGGCGCGGCCAGCGTGAACCCGCAAGACCCCATGCAGGATTTTGATCTGTCGTGCGCGTCTGTCCGCGACACCGGCTCCGAAATCCGCCGGTCGCGGCAGCCTGCCGTCGTCAACCCACCGGGCCGCGCAGCGCCAGGTCCGGCGCGGCATCCACGAAACTGCCGGCCGTTTCGATGCTGACAAAAACTGACAGCGTCGGGCTGCTATTCTGCAGCCTCGATCAACCCCTGTCAGGATGTCTGTCATGCTCACCCTCTATCATGCGCCCCAATCCCGCTCATCCCGTATCGTCCGCCTGCTCGATGAGCTCGGCGTTCTCGACCAGGTCGAGATCCGCATCGTCACGATCGCCCGCCATGACGGCTCGGGCGGCGCCGATCCGGCCAATCCCCATCCCGAGGGCAAGGTGCCGTTGCTGGTCCATGACGGCGTCGAGATCTGGGAATCGAGCGCCATCATTCTCTATCTCACCGAGCTTTTCCCCGATGCCGGTCTCGGCCGGCCGATCGGGCATCCTGAGCGGGGGCCCTATCTGAGCTGGCTTGCCTGGTATGGCGACGTGATGGAGCCGGTGATGGTGTTCAAGATCGCGGGCCTCTCGCATCGGCTTCTTGACGTGACCTTCCGCGGTGTCGGCGAGATGACCGCGCGGCTTTCCGGCCAGCTCAGCAAAACGCCCTACATACTGGGCAACACGTTCTCCGCCGCCGACCTGCTGCTGAGCTCGACCTTTGTCTGGATGCCTGATGCCACGCCCGACGTGCCCGCGATCAGGGACTGGATGGCGCGCTGCGAGGCGCGCCCTTCGGCGGCCCGGCAGGTGGCCTATGACAAGGCGCATGCGGCGGCCTGAGCCCGCGCCCAAGGCCGCCGGACGGCGAATGCGTGACGTCCGCGTCCGCCGTCCCGGCCAGGCTCAGGTCAGGCCCACCGACAGCGCCGGGTTGGATTGCAGCACGATCACCTTGGCCTTGTGTCGCGCCCGCTCATAAAGGTCGATGACGTCCTGGTTGAGCAGGCGGATGCAGCCGGACGACACCGCCTTTCCGATCGAATTGGCTTCCGGGTTGCCATGGATCCGGTAGAGCGTGTCCTCGCCATTGTCGAACAGATAGAGCGCCCGCGCGCCAAGCGGGTTCATCAGCCCCGGCTCCATGCCGCCATTGGCGACGGAGTAGGGCTCGAGGTCCGGGTTGCGCGCAACCATCTCGTCGGGCGCCTTCCAGGTCGGCCATTTGCGCTTGTACTGCACCACCGCGGCGCCGCCCCAGGAGAAGCCCTGCTGGCCGACGCCGACGCCATAACGCATGGCCGTTCCGTCGTCCTCGACCAGGTGGAGATAGAACGTGCTCGTGTCGATGATGATGGTGCCGGGCACTTCTCCGGGAAACGGATTGGACACACGCTGGCGCCAGAACCGTTCGGGAACCACACCTGCGGGCACCGCTGGGATGGGGTAGCCTTCGTCCAGCACCGGGCCGTAATGCGCCGGCATCACCGGCCGCTGTGGTATGACGGCAGGGGCGGACAGCTCGCGGCTGCCGATGGAAGTGCAGCCGGAAAGTGCGGCGACGGAGGCCGCACCGAGGAAAATGCGTCGGGTAATCATGATGGAAGTCCTTTGAGGCTGAAGGGAACGGGGCCATGCAAGGCCCGGATTCGGTCAGCCCGTACGCGGAGGCCTGAACAGCCTTGAACGCAGGAGACCGCCTGCGGTTCCATCGAGCACCCTGTCAAAAACTCTGCCCGCGCCTGCCATGCCCAAGGCGAGCCGTTCCGGAGCATAGCCCTGGTCAAGGGCGCAGCTTGACCAGGCCACGGCGCCGCGCTGGCAGCGCTTGGAGGGGTGAGCGCCTTTCTTGAGGTGGGTCACGGCGCCGGACCAGCCCGGATCCGCCTTCTGCAACAGCTGTGCCGACATCCCGCGCGCAAACGGCCCCGTCACCGCAAGGGTGAGGGTCAGCAAACACAGGAAAAGGGTTCGGCGCATGAACATGCCGGGTTTCTTACGCGCAAGTGTGGCCATTTCCAGCCGTAATCGCCCGATTGCGATCAAGTTTTGGTGAGGGCCTGCCATCCGCATGGCGGCTTTCCCGTGCTCATGCCTAACGTTGGATTAATGCCCCAAAATCAAGCCTTAACAAGAGCTTGGACAGGAATGTGGCAGCGATTCCGGGTTGAATGCGATCTCTCAAGGTGTTTTGCCCGGCGGCCGTGGAACCTTTATCTCCCTGCAATGTTGTTCTCGCACTGAAGATGTATTTTTTGCCTGATTTATAATTACCGTGAATAATTCCACATAGTTACAGAATGTAATTTCGTGCATAAGGGGATTTAATATATGACATATTCAAGAAATACAGAAACTGTTTCACAAAATTACCTCTCAAGAGCGGCCCGTGGCCAGGATGATCGGAAATGGCCGCGCCGAAAATGCGCCGTCATGTTCAATATATTCTTTCCGCTGAAGGGCATCCGTCATGTCAGCAAGGGACAGTTGCGTGTGTTGAACATATCCGAGGGCGGATTGTGGGGCACCTCACGCCGGAAGGATATCGCGGACCACTTCTATATCTGCGTCGGCGACAGGCAATTGCTGATTGCGTGCGCCATCGTCGAGAGGAGAGGGGATATGATTCACGTCCGCTTCCTCAACGAACTGCCCACGGTTTTTGTCGACGTGGTGGCGTCACTGCGCGACCCATTTGCGCTTCTCGAGAAAATCCGTCCCGCCTTGTACGGCCTCGAGGGGCTCGCTGAGTGAACCGGTCGTCGGCGCCTTCCGTTGCGCCGGCATTTCGCACACGGCACTGGTCGGCGTCCGCGCATGGTCTTCCCTTCAGAACACGTGTTTTCACTGACGCTCTTTACAAAGCCGCCCGCGCGCTCAAAATGCGCTCCGACACAGTCAAGATTCACGGAGACGCCTTTCATGACCGCCTGCATTATCGGTTGGGCCCACACGCCCTTTGGAAAACTGGCCGACGAGACCGTCGAAAGCCTGGTGACGAAAGTGGCGCGCGAGGCGATCGAGCATGCAGGCCTTGAGGCCGGCGATATCGACGAAATTTATCTGGGGCATTTCAACGCGGGATTTTCGGCCCAGGATTTCACCGCGAGCCTGGTGCTGCAGGCCGATGACGCGTTCCGCTTCAAGCCCGCGACAAGGGTGGAGAATGCCTGCGCCACAGGCTCGGCCGCCGTGCACCAGGGCATCAAGGCCATCCGGGCAGGTGCTGCCCGTCGGGTGCTGGTGGTTGGCGTCGAGCAGATGACCACGACGCCGGGGCCGCAGATCGGCGCCAACCTGCTCAAGGCCTCCTATCTGCCCGAGGATGGCGACACGCCCGCGGGCTTCGCCGGCGTCTTCGGCAAGATCGCCGACGGCTATTTCCAGAAATATGGCGACCAGTCCGACGGCCTCGCGGCGATTGCCGCCAAGAACCACAAGAACGGCGTCGAAAACCCCTGGGCGCAGATGCGCAAGGATCTGGGCTTCGAGTTCTGCCGCACCGAAAGCGACAAGAACCCCTTTGTCGCCGGACCGCTCAAGCGCACCGATTGTTCGCTGGTCTCCGATGGCGCGGCGGCCATCGTGCTTGCTGACGTGGCGACCGCCATGCAGGCGCCGCGCGCCATCCTGTTCCGCGCAGCCGAACACGTGCAGGATTTCCTGCCGATGTCCAAGCGCGACATCCTCGCGTTCGAAGGCTGCGAGCTGGGCTGGAAGCGGGCCTTCGCCAATTCCGGCACGTCGCTCGACGATCTCTCCTTTGTCGAGACCCACGACTGCTTCACCATCGCCGAACTGATCGAATACGAGGCGATGGGGCTTGCCAAGCCTGGCCAGGGCGGGGCGCTCGCCATGAGCGGCGAGACCCAGAAGGATGGCCGCCTTCCGGTCAATCCCTCGGGCGGGCTCAAGGCCAAGGGCCACCCGATCGGCGCCACCGGCGTGTCGATGCATGTGCTGTCCTCGATGCAGCTTGCGGGCGAGGCCGGCGGCATCCAGGTCAAGGACGCGAAGCTCGGAGGCATCTTCAACATGGGCGGCGCCGCCGTCGCCAACTACGTCTCCATCCTCGAGCGGATCCGGTGAGCCAAAACCTCGCCGCCCATCGCATCGCCGGCCACATTGTGGTCACCGGCGGTGCGTCGGGCATCGGCGAGGTGACCGTTCTGGCGCTGATCGATGATGGCGCCGCCGTCACCATCCTTGACGCGGGCGCGGACGCCATCGCCCGCTGCGAGGAGCGGCTGGAAGGCGAGGATGTGCTGGCGCTGGTCTGCGACGTCACCGACGAGGAGGAGGTGGCCGACTGCCTGTCCCAGGCCGTTGACGCCTTCGGCCCGGTGACGGGTCTCGTCAATTGCGCCGGCATCGCCCGCGACATTCCGGCCGAAAAGACCAGCGCCGAGATGTTCCGCCAGATCCTCGATGTCAATTTGACCGGCAGTTTCATCGCCTGCCGGGCCTGCCTCGACCAGATGGGCGACACGCTCGCGATCGTCAATCTCGCCTCCGCCTCGGGAATAAGGGCCAATGCCGGACGGGTCGCCTACGGCGCGTCCAAGGCCGGGGTCATCCTGATGAGCCAGGTGCTCGCCAATGAATGGGGCGCGTCGGGCGTCCGCGTCAATGTGGTGGCGCCCGGCCCGGTCGACACGCCGCTGATCTCGGATCTTCACACCGTCGAGGACCGCAAGCGCTGGACCGCGCAGATCCCGCTGCGCCGCTACGGCCGCCCCGAGGAAATCGCCGACGCCATCCTGTTCCTGCTCTCGCCCGCCGCCAGCTACATCAACGGCCAGGTGCTGACCGTCGATGGCGGGTTCTCGTCCTCGGGGATCATTGCCGGGCGGTGAGGGGACCTAAGCTCTCCGGATCGACACGCCCACGGCCGTCGCCCCGATCACCAGCGCCATGCCGATCCACTGCCAGAAACTGAACCATTCACTGAGCGCCACAGCGCCGATGGCGGTCGCCACCACCGGGCTTGCCAGCGCCAGGTAGACGGTCGAGGGCCCGAGCCGGCCGATGCCGCGGATCCAGACGTAATAGGCGAATGCGGTGCCGAGCAGCATCAGCCAACCATAGCCCAGCGCCTCGGTCAGGCCCGGCGCCGGCGGCAGGCCCTCGACGATCAGCGCCACCGGCAACAGCATCGCGCCGCCCAGGATCAACTGCCAGGTGGTGGTTTCGAGCGGCGTGCCCATGCGGCCCCAGCGGTCGATCAGAAGCGTGCCCGCCGCCATCGACAGCGTCCCGCCGATCGCCGCCGCCACCCCGATCGGATCGGGATGGGCGTCGGGCGACAGCACCAGCAGGCCGACGCCGAGGACGCCGGCGATGCCCGCCGCGATCTGCACCGGATGCGGCGCGCGGCCGATCAGCCAGCCCGAGACGAGGATCACCACCAGCGGCTGGATCGCGCCCAGCGTGGCGGCAAGCCCGCCCGGCATCCGCGAGGCGGCAACGAACAGCAGCGCGAAGAAGATCGCGATATTGGTCAATCCGATCGCCGCATGCCGCTTGAGCGCTTCCAGCGGCGGAATGCGCGGATTGAGCGCAAGCAGGATCAGCCCGGCAGGCAGCGCCCGCATCGCGCCGGTCAAGAGCGGATGGCTCACGGGCAAAGTCTCGGTGAACACCGCATAGGTGGTGCCCCAGAGCATCGGCCCCAGAAGGGTGAACAGGATTGTGCGCAGCATGGGACTTCGCTATAATTTGACGAGGAATATTTCCACGTCGAAATATATTCGCTTTCGTTCCGAATGCAAGAACCAAAATGACACGGGAAACCATGACGCCACCAGACAGCGCAAAACCGGCGCGGACCGGATCGACGATGGCCAGCATTCAGGCGCAATGGCGCGCCGCCCGTCCGGACCTTGATTGCCGGCCGATGGCGGTGTTCGGCCAGCTCTGGCGGTCAAGCCAGTTTGCCATGCGGGCTGTTGAAGCAAACCTCAAACAGTATGATCTCGATATGGCGGGCTTTGACGTGCTCCTGACGCTGCGCCGTCAGGAGAATGGCGAAGCGCTGACACCCGGCGATCTGGCGCGCGACATGATGATGTCGCCGCCGGCCATGACCAACCGGATTGACCGGCTGGTGGCGCGGCAGCTGGTGGAGCGGCACGCCGACCCGGACGACCGCCGTGCGCTGCGCGTCGGTCTGACCGAACAGGGCAGGGTGCTGGCAGACCGGGCCGTCGAAACCCATCTGCAGGTCGAGCAAGGCTTGTTGCAGACCCTCAGCCAGTCAGACCGCGACCAATTGGTGGCGCTGCTTGGCCGCATCGGCGGACAGACGTGACGTGCGTCCTGTTTCAACTCACCCCCTCAGTCCGGGCCGCATCCCCTCCGCAAGCATTGCCTGCACCTTTGCTGCCGCTTCCGTCTTGGTCACGTATCCGTCGCCGTTCACATCCAGCCCGCGGTTGAGCTTGTAGGCGACCGAGCCCTTGCGGAACAGCACGTAGCCCGGCTCCTTGTCGACCGCGCGCGGATACAGCACCGCCATGTAGGCGCTCGCCAGATCCCCCATCCTGCCCTTGTAGGGAGCGAGGTAGGACTCGACATAGTCGAGCTGGTCGACCGCGCTCATCGTCGCCAGTCGGGCCGTCGTCGTGCCCAGTCCCTTCGCGGTCGCAGGCATGAACTGGATCAGGCCGGTGGCGCCCGATCCCGCGTGGTTGGTGATGGCGGGATCGAATGTGCGGCCGGTCTCGAACGCCATGATCGCCATCAGATGATTGGGATCCATGTTGAGGCGGCGGGCGATGGCGATGGTCCTGCGCTTGAAATCCCCCGTCACCTTCGCGCCCCAGGCAATCACCGGGTCGGGCTGAAACGGGCTGGGCGAGGGGCCCGGGATCGACGGCCGGGGCGAAGGAGCCGGCGCGTCCGAACGGGCCGCCCGCCGGGGCAGCCACGAAAACAGGAACGAGAAGAGGGGAAACTGGGCCATGAGTATCTCCATTGGTGTTGGTGCATCCGGTCTGGTGCTGGAGACGAGTCTAGGTCCATGCAAAATGGCGGGGACGTTTTGCTGCGTCGATTTCTCGTGTTTGAGCATGCGGGCAGACGCAGTGGATGCCCGTTGGCGGCGGGTTGCCTGGGCTGCCGCGGCCAGGGCGGCAGTGATTTCAGGTCTTTAACGGAAGGCGGCCGCAATCGGGCAAATCCGCGCAGAAGCGGAAAAAATCCGCTCGAGTGACCAGCGTTCATGCCTTCGCCATCGCGTTCTTCCCCGCCACTTGCCCAAAACCCCGGCTTCTGCGATCTATCCGGTCGCACCAGCCGGTCACCGATTCCAAGCCACTGCCAGGACAACTCCCATGCAAAACCCCGTTCTCGTCGAAGTCACCCGTGGCCGGATGGTCGAAAGCCGGCACCGCGGCATGGCCGTGGTCATGGATGGCGATGGCAAGGTGGTGATGCGGCTGGGCGAGGTCGAGACGCCGGTGTTCCCGCGCTCGGCGGTCAAATCCATGCAGGCGCTGCCGCTGGTGGAATCCGGTGCTGCCGACCGTTACGGTTATGGCGACAAGGAACTGGCGCTCGCCTGCGCCTCCCACTCGGGCGAGCCCGAGCACATGCGGCTGGCCGGCGACATCGTCGCCCGCGCCGGATTGAGCGAAGCCGATTTCGAATGCGGCCGGCACTGGAGTTCCGAACAGACCGTGTTGATCGCCCAGGCCCGCGCCGGCGACAAACCCGACCAGCTCGGCAACAACTGCTCCGGCAAGCATGCGGGCTTCCTCTGCCTGTCGTGCCATGCGGGCGTCGATCACCACGGTTATGTCGGCTACGATCATTTCGTCCAGGCCTCGGTGCGCGACGTCATGGCCGATCTCACCGGCGCGAGCCTCGGCCACGACAATTGCGGCACCGACGGCTGCTCGATCCCGACCTATGCCGCCCCGTTGGACAAGATCGCCCACGGCTTTGCCCGCATGGCCTCCGGCACGGGCCTCGGACGGGAACGCGCCAAAGCGGCTGAGCGGTTGATGTCGGCCTGCATGGCCGAGCCCTGGTATGTGGCGGGCACCGGCCGCGCCTGCACCGCATTGATGAGCATCGCGCCGGGCCGGATCTTCGCCAAGACCGGCGCCGAGGGCGTCTTCTGCGCCGCCATCCCGGAGAAAGGCTACGGCATCGCGCTCAAATGCGAGGACGGCTCCACCCGCGGCGCCGAAGCCATGATCGGCGCGGTGCTGGCCAAACTGTTTTCGCACGACGATGAGCTCTCGGCAAAGCTCGCCGACTGGTCGCACAAGACGCTGAAGAACTGGAACGGCATCGAAGTTGGGCAGATCCGGCCTGCGGGCGAGCTGGCCTGAGCGGCGCCGAAACGGCCCTGAGGCTGCGGCTTCTGCGCCAATCCTCTGATGGAAGCCTGTTTTAAACCGGCTTCACCTTGATCGGCCATGCCGCGGCCTCTATGTCGGGAGAGCCCGCTGCCGATCCCGGCCCAGCATGCTCATGGAGTTCTCCTTGCCCGCATTTGAAAACCTGCCCGCAGCCCCGGTCGCCGAGAAGCGCCCGCTCAGCGACACCCGCCACGGCATTACCCGCTCGGATGATTATGCCTGGATGCGCGACGACAAGTGGCAGGCGATGTTCAAGGATCCCTCCATCCTCGACCCGGCGATCCGCGCGCATCTGGAAGCCGAAAACGCCTACCAGAAGGCCGCGATGGCCGACACGGAAGCGCTGCAGAAGACCCTGTTTGCCGAAATGCGCGGCCGCATCAAGGAAGACGACAGCTCGGTGCCTGCGCCCGACGGCCCCTGGCTCTATGGCGTGCGCTTTGTCACCGGCGGCGAGCAGCCAAAGCACTTCCGCATTCCGCGCGAGGGCGGCGACGAGCAGATGATGCTCGACGGCGATCTCGAGGCGGAGGGCAAGGCCTATTTCCGGCTGGCCGGCGCCGGGCACTCGCCCGATCACGCCAGAATGATCTGGGGCTATGACGACAAGGGCTCGGAATTCTTCACGCTGAAGGTGCGCGATCTCGCCACGGGCCAGGACAGCGCCGACCTGATCGAGAACACCGGCGGCGGCGGCGCCTGGGCGGCCGATTGCACGGGCTTCTTCTACACGGCAGTCGATGACAATCACCGCCCCAGCAAGATCTTCTACCATCGGCTCGGCACCGCCCAGAGCGAGGATGTGCTGATCCATGAGGAGACCGATTCAGGCTTCTTCATGGGCGTCCATGGCTCGAGCCTCAATGATTTCATCATGATCGGGATCAACGATCACGAGACCGCGGAATGCTGGGTCATGCCGGCGGGCGATCCCGCGGCCAGACCGCAGCTGGTGGCCAAGCGCGAGACCGGCATCGAATATTCGCTGAGCGAAGGCGGCGACGTCTTCTTCATCCTCACCAATGCCGACGGCGCCAAGGATTTCAAGATCTGCCAGGCGCCGGTCAATGCTCCGGGCCGTGACAACTGGACCGAAGTGGTGGCCCACAAGCCCGGCCGCCTGATCCTCTCGGTCAGCGCCTATGAAAATCACCTGGTCTGGATGGAGCGCGAGAACGGCCTGCCGCGCATCGTCATTCAGGACCGGACGACCGGAGAGACGCACGCCATTGCCTTTGACGAGGAGGCCTATGCGCTTGGCTTCCACGGCTCGATGGAATATTTCACCGACACGGTCCGCTTCGCCTATTCCTCGATGACCACCCCGTCCGAGCTCTATGACTACAACATGGCGACCCGCGAGCGGACCCTGCTCAAGCGCGAGGAGGTGCCCTCGGGCCATAATCCCGCCGACTACGTCACCCGCCGCGTCATGGCGCCCGCCGACGACGGCGAACTGGTGCCGGTGACGCTGCTCTACCGGCACGACACGCCGCTTGACGGCACCGCGCCCTGCCTGCTCTACGGCTACGGCTCCTACGGGATCGCGATCCCGGCGGGCTTCAACACCAATTGCCTGTCGCTGGTCGATCGCGGCTTCATCTACGCCATCGCCCATATTCGCGGCGGCAAGGAAAAGGGCTTCGCCTGGTACGAGGCCGGCAAGCGCGGCCAGAAGACCAACACATTTACGGATTTCATCGCCGCCGCCCGGTATCTGGACCGTGAGAACTTCACCGCCCATGACCGCATCGTCGCGCAAGGCGGCTCCGCCGGCGGGATGCTGATGGGTGCGGTCGCCAACATGGCGCCCGATGCCTTCGGCGCGATCATCGCCGCGGTTCCCTTTGTCGACGTGCTCAACACCATGCTCGACGACACCCTGCCGCTGACCCCGCCGGAATGGCCGGAATGGGGCAATCCGGTGGCCTCGCTCGAGGATTACCGGACCATCGCCGCCTATTCGCCCTATGACAACGTCACTGCCCAGGCCTATCCTCCGATCCTGGCGGTGGCGGGCCTGACCGACCCGCGCGTGACCTATTGGGAGCCGGCCAAATGGGTGGCGCGGGTGCGCGATTTGTCCACCAGTGGTGAGCCGGTGCTGTTCAAGATCAATATGGCGGCAGGCCATGCCGGCGCCTCGGGCCGATTTCAGCGGCTTGAGGAAATCGCCTTCGAATATGCCTTCGCGCTGAAGGTGACCGGTAAAATATAGAGCCGGTTTACCAAGACCGTATGATTATCAAACAGGGCGCAATCTGCGCGGAACCATGATAAATATATGAAACTGTTGGGAAAAAATACGGCATTAACGCAGATTTTCTAAAACTTTATCAATCGCGTTAAGCCGATACTCATGGAGCTTGGTATATCTTTTGGATGGGAATCCAAAGGATATGAGGTCCGGAGATGAACATCTCAACGATGCTGAATAAAATGCCGGCGCTGCTCCGGAACAAGGACGGGAACTTCGCCATGATGGCGAGCCTCCTGTTGCCGGTGGCCTTCATTGCCGGAAGTCTCGTGCTCGACACCACCAACGCGCTGTCGATGAAGACCAGCCTTCAGAATGCGGCGGACAGCGCCGCCTTGGCAACGACAAGCCAGCTGGCCGAGGGCAAGATTACCGAGGGCGAGGCAATTGCCTATGCGACGAAGTTCTTCGAAGGCCAGGTCTCGGATGACGCAACGGCATTTGACGGTTTTTCGGCCACGCCGACCGTCAAGCTGACCAAATCGGGAAGCGGAGCGAAGACTGCCTGGAAGGTTGAAGTCGCGGTCGCCGGATCTCAGAATTTGAGCGGCATGGCGCGCTTCATGGGCAAGGATATGATCGATGTCGCCATCAGCGCCACATCCGAATCCGCCCGCGACGGTTCCAATCCGCTTTCGATGATGCTTGTGCTCGACCGGTCCGGTTCGATGCAATGGGCCTCGGGCAGAACCACAACCACCACCGTTCCGGTATACTGCGGAAAGAAAAAGAAGAGATATGAGTGCGGGACCGAGACCGTGGTCAGCGATGTCCCCAAGATAGAAGTCCTGAAAGAAGCCGTGGCGCTTCTGACGGCGCATATCGAGGAGGCCGACCCTACCAGCGAATATGCCCGCATGGGCGCCGTCGCCTACAATTCCCAAACCAACAACAGCGACAAGCAGGACATCACCTGGAACAAGTCAAAGGTCACGGATTTTGCCAATTCGCTGATTGCGGATGGCGGTACGAATTCCGAATGGGCGATGAAATGGGGCTATCATCAAGTGACCAGTCCCAGCGAAGGCAACCTCCATTCCGTAAAGAACGGATCGAAAGACCCGTCCAGATTCATTGTCTTCATGACTGACGGCGAAAATTCGACGGGCTCGGAATGGATGAATGATTACGTTGACAGTCAGACATTGGATTATTGCTCCAAGGCCAAGGAAGAGAAAGTCACCATCTTCTCTGTCGCCTTCCAGGCGCCTGATCGCGGCAAGGCCCTGCTCAAATCCTGCTCCTCGGGCGACGCTTACTATTATGACGCCGAGAGCGCCGATGAACTGACGAAAGCGTTCAAGAACATCGGCGAGGAAGCTGTCAAGCAGGTCACCCGACTGACGCAATAAGGCCTATTCCCAGCCATTGCCCCGTTCGGGCAGGGCCTTGAGATAGGCGGCGATCGCATCCCGGTCGCCGCTGGTCAGATGCGCCATGTTCTTCTGCACATCGACCATCGATCCGCCGACGCTGTCGAAATCCGGCGTGAACCCGCTTTCCAGATAATAGGCGATGTCGGCTGCGCTCCAGCCGCTGATCGACTTGCCGCCCGGCGTGAGATTGGGGATCACCCCTTCGCCCTCCGGGTTCTGCGCGCCCGCCAGCCAGGCATCGCCGACAAACCCGCCGACCGGATTGCGCGGCGTGTGGCATTCGCCGCAATGGCCGGGGCCCTCGACCAGATATTGCCCGCGCGCGATCTGCGGATCGTCGCTGACGGCAACACGGGGCGCATCGGAGAAGAACAAGAGCTTCCAGCCGCCGAGCGAGCGGCGGATGTTGAACGGAAAGCCGATCTCGTGGGGGAGCGAAGCCACATCGCTTGCAGGCAGGGTCTGCATGTAGGCGAACAGGTCGGCGATGTCGCGATCGCTCATCCGCGTATAGGAGCCATAGGGGAAGGCCGGGTAATAATGCCCGCCATCGGGCGAAACGCCCGCCAGCATCGCATTGGCAAAATCGGTGACCGACCAGCCGCCGATGCCGGCGTCCGGATCGGGGGAAATATTGGGGCCGATGAAGGTGCCGAAATCGCTCGTCAGCCGCACGCCGCCCGACAGCACCAGCTGCGCGTCGCCCTCGGCGCCCGGCGCTGCGTGGCAGGAGGCGCAGCCGCCGGCCCAGAACAGCGTTTCCCCGGCTGCAGCATCGCCCTTGAGCGCCGTGATCGACTCGAGCCGCTCGGCCGCCACGGGCCGCGGCGCGGTCAGCACGAAAGCCGCGGCCGCACCCGCGGCCACGACCAGTCCAACACCGAGCGCCAGCCGCTTCACGGCCGGCGCCCGTCGGATGCGGCGGGCGCGATGACGCGCATCAGCTGTTCTTCAGGCGATAGGTCTCATGGCAGGCGCCGCAATTCTGCGTGAGCGGCCCGAACACGGCCTTCAGCGCATCGAGATCGGCGGGAGCTGCGGCCACGGCCGCATCCGCGTCCTGCTTGAATTTGGCCAGCTTGGCGTCGAAGCCGGCGCGGTCGGTCCAGATTGCCGGGGCGGCTTCGGTCTCGAAGCCGGTGTCGGAGCCTTCGGGGAACTGTTCGCCATAGGTGGCCGCCATTTCGGCGATCGTGGTCAGCGCTGCGAGTGCTGCGGCTGCGTCGAAGTCGCTTTCGCCCTTGACCATCTTGGCCATCGCGCCGGTGGCGCCGCCCACCTTCTTCATCATCTCCTGGCGAACCTCCTGGGGTTCGGCGGCGGCGGCGATCGCGGGTGCGAAACCGGTGGCGCCGATGAGGGCTGCGGCAAACAAGATCCGAAGTTTCATGAAGTTTCTCCTGTGCATGATGCGGTTGGCTGAACTGTCCCTTACGGCATCGTTACATGCAGCTGATGACAATCAAGTCAAGTTTTGTTGAACATTGCGTTACCGAACGCCGTGCCGCGCGCCACGAAAAAGCCCGGCGCGTGGGGGCGCCGGGCTCGGATGGTCGTGCTGTTGAAACCCGGCTCAGCGCGCGGCTTCGTACATTTCCGCCACGTGATCCCAGTTGATGAGATTGTCGACGAAGGCCTCGAGATATTTCGGCCGGGCGTTGCGGTAGTCGATGTAGTAGCTGTGCTCCCACACGTCGCAGCCGAGCACCGGCGACGCGCCATGCATCAGCGGGTTCTCGCCGTTGGGCGTCTTCATGATTTCGAGCTTGCCGTTCTTGACGGCGAGCCAGGCCCAGCCGGAGCCGAACTGGCCGACGCCTGCGGCAATGAAATCGGCCTTGAACTTGTCGAAGCCGCCGAGATCGGACTCGATCGCCTTCTCGAGCGCGCCCGGCACCTTGGAGCCGCCGCCGCCCTTCTTCATCCACTGCCAGAAATGCAGGTGGTTGTAGTGCTGGCCGACATTGTTGATCAGGCCGGCGTTCTTCTCGTCGAAGGCTGCCTTGCAGATCTCTTCCAGCGACTTGCCGGCGAGCGGGCTGCCTTCGAGCAGTTCATTGCCCTTGGTGACATAGGCCTGGTGGTGCTTGTCGTGGTGAAATTCGAGCGTTTCGCGCGACATGTAGGGCGCAAGTGCATCATAATCATAGGGCAGGGCTGGCAGTTCGAGGGCCATGGGTCTCTCCTCATGTGTGATTGTTGGCGAGGCTAATCTGCCCCGGCATGCAACGCAACATAGGCTTGCGTTCCTGTGCAGGCAACGGGGCAAGGCCAAAAAGGTTCCTTCGGCCCGCGCTTGTCCATCCCCCTGGCGGCAGCGAGCTGGGACCGAAGGATGGGGCGACGCGGACTATTTGCCTCCCCCTTGAGGGGGTCCGAAGGACGGCGATTGGCCCGGCGCAGCCGGGACAGAGCCGGTGGGGTTATTTCTGGTTCGCTGTGCTCACGACCCCCACCCTCAATCCCTCCCTCAAGGGGGAGGGAGGAGAAATCGCCTTGCCCCTCGCGCCGGCCTCCCTTCTCCCTCAGGGAGAGGGTGTCAGCGAAGCTGACGGATGAGGGGGCCTTGCCTCAGCGTCCGGCCAGCGCCAGCCGCACGCCCATCAGCGCAAACGCCGAGGCAAACGAGCGCCTGACCAGCCGCAGCACCTTCGGCCGCGCGATCACATGGTCGCGCGCCTGCGCCGCAAGCAGCCCGTAGAGCACGAAGACGACGAAGGTGAGCGCCATGAACACGCCCGCGAGCCCCAGCATCTCGCTTGTTGCGCCGGCCGCGCCGGGATCGACGAATTGCGGCATGAAGGCCAGGAAGAACAGCGTGAGCTTGGGGTTGAGCAGGTTGATCAGGATGCCCGCGCCGGCGATCCGCACCGGCCCGAGCGGTCCGGCGCTCTCCTGCGCGGCGAGGGCGAGCCCGCCCGTGTCGCGCCACATCTGCCAGGCCATGTAGAACAGGTAGAGCACGCCGAGATATTTCAGCGTCTGGAACGCCAGCGCGCTCGTGTGCATGAGCGCCGCCAGCCCCGCCACGGAGGCCGCCCCATGTGGCACGATGCCGAGCGTGCACCCGAACGCCGCCGCCACCGCGGCCCGCGCGCCGCGGGTGAGACCCGCAGCCAGCGTGTAGATCACCCCTGTCCCGGGCAGCGCCACCACGATCAGCGTGGTGATCAGGAATTCGGCTGTCATGGCTCGGGCCTCCGGTGGGGATGGGGCGAGATTGGCCGAGCGGGGTGGGGGCTGTCAATCGGAGCCATGTGCCTGATCGCGTAAGAGGATCGGGCAGGGAGATAGTGGTCAGATCTGCAGGACACTCTCTTCTCAAGAGCCCGTTTGCTACTTATGGTTCTGCGCATAGGGGAATCACATGTCTTCCACAACGCTCGATGCCGTCATTTCGACATTCGGTCATGCCGTATCGAAAAAGCTATCGAGCCCGGTCGTCACCGGCGCGCCGGAGGACCAGTTGCGCGGCCCGCTGGAAACGCTGATCCTGAACGGCATTGTTGAACTTCTCGGCTATTCCAAGGAAACGGTCGCAATGATCGGCGAGACGAGCCTTGCCGAGATCATGACGCGTCCGGATTACGCGGTAACTTTCGGCAACGCGCTCACCGGTTTCATTGAGGTCAAGGCGCCCGGAAAGGGCGCCGATCCGCGCCGCTATCAGGGGCACGACAAGAACCAGTGGAACCGGCTCAAGTCCTTGCCGAACCTGATCTACACCGACGGCATGGGCTTCAGCCTGTGGCGCGACGGCGAGCTTCAGGGAAAGGTACTGAACCTTGAGGGAGACCTTGAAAGTGGCGGCAAGGCGATCAAGGCGCCGCCCGAACTGCTTGGCCTTTTCTCCGATTTCTTCACCTGGGCGCCGCAGGCGCCGAAGACCCCGCGCCGCCTGGCCGAGGTCAGCGCCCGTCTCTGCCGCCTGCTGCGCGATGAGGTGACCGAGCAGATGGATCTCGGCAACCCGGCTCTGACAGGACTTGCCGAGGATTGGCGCAAACTGCTGTTTCCTCAGGCCGATGACGACCAGTTCGCCGATGGCTATGCCCAGGCCGTGACCTTCGGCCTGCTGATCGCCCGTACCCGCGACATCCCGCTGATCAACGGCATTGAGCATGCTGCACTCGACCTGAAAAAATCGAACTCGCTGATTGGCACCGCGCTCGGCCTCCTGACCGACAATGCCGACAACAGGATGGCGCTCCAGACTTCGCTCGAGACCATGGCGCGCGTGCTCAACGAGGTGAACTGGCAGGAGGTCGGCAAGAACGATCCCGAGGCCTGGCTCTATTTCTACGAGCACTTCCTCGAGGTCTACGACAACACGCTGCGCAAGCGCACCGGCTCCTATTATACCCCGCCCGAGGTGGTCAACGCCATGGTGCGCATGGTTGACGAGGTGCTGCGCGGCCCTTTATTCGAGCGCCCGTCGGGTTTTGCCTCTGCCGATGTCACGGTCGCCGATCCCGCCGTGGGCACCGGTACCTTCCTGCTCGGCGTCTTGCGCCGGATCGCCGACACGGTGGCGCAGGACATGGGCGAGGGGGCTGTGCCCGCAGCGATTAGCGCCGCCGCCAACCGCCTGATCGGCTTTGAAATTCAGTTCGGTCCCTTCGCCGTGGCGCAGTTGCGGCTCATCGCCGAATTTCAGGAGCTGATGGTGGTTGGCGAGGGCAAGGCTGCAACGCTGCCCGCGCTCCGGCTCTTCATCACCGATACGCTCGGCAATCCGTATGTCGAGGATGAGCATCTGCCGCAGGTCATGCAGCCCATCGCCACCTCGCGGCGGGAGGCCAACGCCATCAAGAAGGGCCAGCCGATCACCGTCGTCATCGGCAATCCGCCCTACAAGGAAAAGGCCGATGGCCGCGGCGGCTGGATCGAGGCGGGTTCTGACGGAAATGCGGCGCCGATGGAATGGTGGCGGCCGCCAGTGGAATGGGGCGTCTCTGCCCATACCAAGCATCTCAAGAACCTCTATGTCTATTTCTGGCGCTGGGCCACATGGAAGGTGTTCGGCACCGGACATAACGCCGCGACGGGCAATCCGGACAGGGACGAGGAAGGCATCGTCTGCTTCATCACCGTCGCCGGTTTTCTCAACGGCCCCGGCTTTCAGAAGATGCGCGACGACCTGCGCCGAACCTGCACTGACATCTGGGTGATCGATTGCTCGCCGGAAGGCCATCAGCCGGAGGTGGCGACCCGTATCTTTCAGGGCGTGCAGCAACCGGTCTGCATCGTGATTACGGCCAAGAAACTCGGCAAGGACCGCAACGTGCCGGCGCGGGTGCGCTATGTCGCGCTGCCGGCGGGGAAGCGGGCGGAAAAGTTCGAGGCGCTGCGGACGCTGTCACTTCAGGGCGTCGACTGGACTCCGTGCCCCGAGGACTGGCGCGATGGTTTCCTGCCCGAGGCCAAGGGCATCTGGGCGGAGATGCTGCCGCTCAAGTCGCTGTTCGTCTATGACGGCTCCGGCGTCATGCCGGGCCGCACTTGGGTGATCGCGCCCGACCGGGAGAGTTTGGCAAAGCGTTGGGATGCGCTGGTGGCGGAAAAGGATGAGGCGAAGAAGGAAGTGCTTTTTCATCCGCATCAGGGAGGTGACAAAACCGTCTCGAAGAAGACCCAGACCGAACTCGCCGGACATCCGCAGCGCCAGCAGGCGGTGAAAGACGATCAGGAGGCCGTACAGCCACCCGCACGCTATGGCTTCCGAACGTTTGATCGGCAATGGATTATTGCGGATACGCGCCTCCTCAACCGGCCCAATCCTGCTTTATGGGACAGCTATTCGAGCGATCAAATCTTCATAACTGCATTGGAGCGGGCTGCACCCTCATCGGGTCCTGCGATCTCACTCACCGCCTGTATCCCCGACCTTGATCACTACAAAGGCTCCTTCGGCGGTCGCGTCATGCCGCTCTTCCGCGATGCCGCCGCAAGCCAGTCCAACATCCGGCCCGAGCTCCTGGCCTTTCTCGCCGACGCCTACGGACAGGAGGTGGCGCCCGCCGATGTGATGGCCTATCTCGCCGCCCTCATGGCGCATCCCGCTTTCACCGAGCGTTTCCGCGAGGATCTGATCCAGCCCGGCTTGCATGTACCGCTGACCGCCGATGCCGCATTGTTCTTCGAGGCGGTGGTGCTGGGCCGCGAGGTGTTCTGGCTGCATTGCTATGGCGAGCGCTTCGCCGAAGCCGACGCCGGCCGTCCCAAGGGGCCACCGCGCCTGCCCGCGGAAGAAGGGCCGCGCATTCCTGTCGACGGCGCCATTCCCGGCGCGCCCGAACCCTTGCCGGACGTCATCGACTATCAGCCGGAAAACCGCCGCCTCATCGTCGGCAAGGGCCACATCGACAACGTGCCGCCCGAAGTCTGGGCCTACGAGGTCTCGGGCAAGCAGGTGCTCAAGCAGTGGTTCAGCTACCGCCGGCGCGACCGCACCCGCCCCATCATCGGCGACCGCCGCCCGCCGTCGCCGCTCGATCGCATCCAGCCCGATCATTGGCTGTCGGACTACACCACCGACCTCATCAACCTCTTGCATGTGCTCGGCCGGCTGGTGAAGCTGGAACCCGTCCAGGCAGATCTGCTCGAAAGGATTTTGGAAAAGTCGCTTCTCGGCCTTGAAGCCGTCGGAATGGGCGGCGACAATGAACCCGAATCGACCGAGGATGCGGCGTCCGAATGACCAGAGCCCAATATGACCTGTTCGCCACCCAGGCGGACCTGCTGCCCAGCGAACCGGCGTCCTACGCGCCGGATCCGGTTCGTGTTCGCGGGAAGCTGAATGCCGTTCTTGACCAGTTGCGCAAGGCGCAGACGATGCCGTGGGACAACAAGACCCGCGCCCGGCAACAGCTTGTTTTTCCCCAGATGACAAGGGTTCTGCCGCCCGAGGAAGCCCAGCAATTTCTGCTGAGTTTCGACCGGGAATTGCAGCGTCTGGGATAAGGGTCCCCTCGTCCGTCCCGTCGCTCTCGCGCCGCTCCGACCTCCCCTCAAGGGGGAGGTGGGAAGAGTGCCCAGCCTCAGCGCTGGGTGAGTTTTTCAAGCTCGCTCAGCCCCACCGGCGGGGTGGTGCGGTAGCCGAGCAGGTAGGTGCGCCGGGCGAATTCGGTCCGGACCCGGTCGATCTGGGCGCGCTCGCCCGCAAGACGCGAGCCGAGCAGCGGGTCGCTTGTGCCGGTCGCCGCCATGCTCTTGTTGACGACCCAGCCATAGGGTTCGATGCCGGCGCGGCGCAGGTCGTCCTGCAGGGCGCCGGCTTCGGACACCGGGGTGGTTTCGGGCAGGACGACGAGGAGGACGCGGGTGTAGTCGGCGTCCTGCAGCCGCATCAGCGGTGTGACGACGCGGCCCGGTGCGCCGGGCTCGAGATGCCGCGTCATCTGCCGGTGATAGGCGCCGGTGGCGTCGAGCAGCAGCAGCGTGTGCCCGGTCGGCGCGGTGTCGAGCACCACGAAGGCGCTGCGCGCCTCGGCCACCACCCGCGAGAAGGCATGGAACACCGCCACCTCCTCCGTGCAGGGCGAGGCCAGGTCCTCGAGCAGCAGGGCCTTGCCCTCGGCATCGAGATCGCGGCCGCGCGACGCCATGATCTTGTCGATGTAGCGTTTCGTTTCGGCGGCGGGGTCGATCCGGTCGACCGTCAGGCCGGGCATGACGCCGTCGACCACGAAGCTCACATGCGCGGCAGGGTCGGTCGTGGTCAGGTGCACCGCCTGGCCGCGGGCGGCGAGGCCAACGGCGATTGCCGCGGCGACGGTGGTCTTGCCGACGCCGCCCTTGCCCATGACCATGACGAGGCCGCGCCCGCCCGCGGCGATCTCGTCGACCAGGTCCGCCAGGCCGGGCAGGTCAAGCGGCTCCTCCGCCGGGCCGGCGGCGGCCGGATGCGGCGCGCCGGGCGTCATCAGCGCCCTGAGCGCCGGCAGCCCCACCATGTCGAAGCCGAGCAGCGGGAACTCGGCGCGGGGCAGCCCGGCGAGCGTTTCGGGCATTGACGCCAGCGTCTCCTCCTGCTCGCGCGCCATGGCCGAGGCCACCGCGTCCGCCTCGCTCGCGGCGCGGAACCGCCCGTTGACTGCGAGCATCTGGTTGGACAGGCCCAGCGCGCTCAACTCGGCCGAGGTCCGCGCCGCCTCGCGGATGGCGCCGCGGTCGGCGCGCGTGACCAGGACAATCGTGGTCCGGGCGGGATCGCCCAGGCACTCAAGCGCCTGGCGGAAGCGGTCCTCCTGCATCTTCAGGCCCGAATGCGGCCCCAGGCAGGAGGCGCCGCGCTCGTTGGTTTCGAGAAACCCGGTCCAGGCCTTGGGCAGGCTCAGCAGCCGCAATGTGTGGCCGGTCGGCGCCGTGTCGAAGATGATGTGGTCGAACGCCGGCGCGTCGCCCGCAAGCAGGCCGACAAATTCGTCGAACGCCGCGATCTCGGTGGTGCAGGCGCCCGAGAGCTGCTCCCTGACCGTCGAGCGCTCCGCCGCGTCGGCCTCGGGCCCCAGCTGCGCGAGCACGCGGGTCCGGTAATCCTCGGCCGCCGCCTCGGGATCGATGTTCATCGCCGACAGGCCGGGGATCCCGGGAACCGGTGTCGGGTCATCGGTGAGCGCCACGCCCAGCATCTCGTCGAGATTGGAGGCCGGATCGGTGCTGACCAGCAGCACCTTGAGGCCGCGGTCGGCGAGCGCGATGGCGCTGGCGCAACTCAGCGACGTCTTGCCGACCCCGCCCTTGCCGGTGAAGAACAGATAGGGGGTGGGATCATCGAGGGCGCTGAACCGGGTCATGACGGGCTTTCTGTGTAGAGACGGAAAAAGCCAGCATAGACCACATCCGCGCTTCTCCGATTGATCTGGGGCAAATTGGGCGCGGTCGTCTCTCCCTTCTCCCTGTGGGAGAAGGTGTCAGCGAAGCTGACGGATGAGGGGTGTCTTGCGCCGCATCCCCCTCCGTCTCGCCGCTCGCGCGTCGATCCACCGTCTCCCCGAGGGGAGAAAGGAGGCCAAAATCGACCCTCACGCCGCCACGTTGCGCTCGAGCGTCAGGTGCGTGAACTTCCCCGCACCGGTCTTTGCCATGTCGCCGGTCACCACCTCGTTCCAGCGGCAGCCGCGGATGGCGCCGCCGGGGACAGTGTCGAACAGGTTGCCCGAGATCAGCGCCGCGCCCGCGCCCTCGACCACCGAGACGGCGATGCCCGCGCCGCATTGGCGGATCGTGTTGCCGGAAAAATTGACTGCGCGCAAAAACGGCCCCCAGCCCATCAGCACGCCCCATCTCGGCGCGCCCTCGATGACATTGCCGCTGACGGCGGCGTCGGCCTCGATCGCCATGCCGATGCCGAAGCCGGCATATTCGGCCGGGTAGGGGCCATTCGTGGTCAGGTTGCGGATGAGGTTGCCCTGGACCACGGCCAGCCGTCCGCCCTCGTTGAAATTGGCGACCGAGATGCCCACCGTGCCGCCGTCGACGAGATTGGAGGCGATCACCGCGCCCTCGAACGAGAACTCGGCGTAGATCGCCGTCTCGCCCGAGCGGATGGCCTGGTTGGAGACGATCTGGATGTTGCTCGCGGAATTGGCGCGGATCGCAGAGAAGGCGCAGTCGGACACATGGTTGTTCGTCACCATCACATTGCCCGCGCGAAAGATGTTGATGCCGTTGCCGTTCTGGCCGGTGCCGCCGGCGCGCGCGGCAATCCGCATCACCCGGTTGCCGTCAATCAGCGTGGCGTCCTCGCCGGCGCTCCAGCGATGCACCAGGATGCCGCCATTGGCGCAGTCGCGCACCACGTTGCGGGTGATCGACAGCTTGCTGCTTTCGACCGCGTAGATCCCCGCCAGCCGTGCGCCAAAAATCTCGCAAGCGTTGACGCGTCCGCCGCAGGCCTCCAGCGTCACCCCGTGTCCGTCGGCGCCGGCGACGGTGACGTCCTCGAGAATGGCTTCCGCGACGCCCCTGAGATGCAACAGGCCCGAGACATGGGAGCCGAGCCGCTGGTTGGCGCCGTCGAGCACAAGGCCCGACAGCTCGATGCGCCGCGCGCCTTCCGCCATCAGCCCGTGGCCGCGCCCGCCATAGATCAGCCGCGTGGCGCCGGGCACGCCGGCAATGCGGGCGCCGTCGGGCAGGTCGATATTGGACATGACATAGGTGCCCGGCGGCAGCCTGAGCACCCGGCCCTCGGCGGCGGCAAGGTCGATGGCGCGCTGGAACAGCCGGCTCTGGTCGTCGATCGCATCGGGCAGCAGGCCTGCGAGATCCGCGTCATGGCCGCCGCGCAGGTCGGCTTGCGCGAACAGCTCGCCCGCGACGGCGCGCGGGGCGAGAAAACCGGCCGCACCGGCGGCAAGGCCTGCGAGAAGCCGGCGGCGGGTCAAAACGGGATGGATCGTGCTCATGCGCGTGACGGTGCAGGAACCGTGCCAGCCCGGCCTGTGCCATTTCGGGACAGGCGGCCGGGCGGAAAACGCGCCGGGCCCTGAAATCCTGGAAATCTCGGCAAAGAATCTGCGAGCCGGTTGAGCCAGATCAATTGTTTCGCGCAGTCGGGGGTCTAACGTGTCTTCCGAAGGCATTGTGCCGCCGGCGGGGGCCGGATTTCGGGGGACAGACATGCTGAAGCTTGTAGCGGTTGTCTATATCATGGTCGGGAGTATGCTGGCCGGCAGTTTCATCGTCGCGGCACTGACCGTGGGCCGCATGGACGCTGTAACGATCGCCATCGCCGCCGTTGTCGGCGCGCTGGCGGCGATCCCGGTGTCCTGGTTTGTCGCCGCCAAACTGAACAAGGCCATCCGTCCGGCCCGGGCTTCCTAGCCAGGGCAGGGATGGTGAGGAGCGCGGGGTTGGCCTGGGGGCGGGCCCGGCCCCGCTGCTCCTCGATCTTCCGCAAACGCGGCCTTTGCAGACGCGGCGGCCCGTGCCGTCTCTCCCCGCCGCATCCCCGTCAAGCCGTGATCACCTCTGCAACCGGCCGCCTGAGCGAGCGCGGCATCGGCTCGGCGTAGCCGAACCGCACCACGAGATCCGGCCGGCGGTCGCCGGTGCCCAGGAGTGCGGCAAGTTCGGGCCGGAAGCGCGCCACTTCGACCGGCTGGTTGAGGAAGGCGTGCCTGACGCCCCGCGCCGTGGCGGCGAGCGCAAAACGCTGGTAGCTGCGACCCGCCTGCACCCAGTGCCCGGGATCGTTGCTGTCGGACACAAACACCGCAAAACCCGCCGAGGAGCGCACCTGGCTCACGCATTTGGCGTTCTCGGCGTCGGCTGTGAACACCAGCCCGAAGGCCGGGCCGGCAATCCAGGACGGCAGCGCGGGATTGCCCGAACAGGCCGAATAGAGCCCGTCGCGATGGCCGACCGCCTCGGCCGCATTGAACCGCAGCCAGTGCTTGAGTTCGCCGACAAAGGCCGGATCCTCGACCTGGGCCGTGTTGGCGGCGACGATCAGCTCCAGAACCTGCTCCATGCGCAGCTTGTCGGTGACCAGCAGCACCGAGCAGCCCGCGACTTTTGCCGCTGCCGCGATCGCGTCAAGATCCTCCGCCGGCACCTGGCGTCCGTCGTAGACCGAGCGGGTGCATTGCCGCTCGACGATGGCCTCGAACAGCGGGTCGGGCTGGGCGCCCGCGCCGAGGCTCACCCGCACCGCGTCCTGTTCGCCCAGGAACGCAACCGCGCTCGACCGTCCTGCGGCGGACGCCGCGAGGCTCAGGTTTTCCGCCGCACAGCCGAGGCTTGCATAAAGATGATGATTGTCCGGATCGACCGCGGGCGTGGCGCGGGAAAAATCCGGGCGGATCGTCACCTGCTCCGCTCCGCCAGAAAACAGCCAGGGCTGGGTGTTGTGGCTGTTGGCCGCCAGCGTGGCGTGATGGACGAGAAAATCCAGTTCGCCCATGTCGCCGGGCGACCGCGGCGCCCGGAGCGCGGCCGCCGCCGACTCATAGGCATTGTCATGGGAACGCCCGCGCGCGAGCGCGTAGGCGCCAAGCCCCAATGCGGCCATCGCGCCGCCGCCCAGCAAGAGGTTTCGCCGCTTCATGCCCCGCATCCCCGGTTGTTGGTCTGGGCTGGATCATGGGGCCGAACCGCGGGCCCTGCCTTGACCGATATCAAGCCGACAATGTCAGCGGGTTCTCGTCAAGACACAAAAAACCCCGGCGGTGCGGACCGCCGGGGTGATCAGGAATGCGAGAGGCGCGGGGCTCAGACGAACTGCGACAGGCCCGGGATCGAGGCCACGATCTCGTCGATGGCGTCGCCGGCGCCGTTCTCGCGGGCGTAGCCCATGGTCTGCTTGGAGACGCCGGAAATCTCGCCCATGCCGAGGCCGAGGCCCATCAGCTTCTGGCCAAGACCCATGACGCCGCCCATCGACAGCATGCCGCCGGCCGG
Source organism: Hoeflea sp. (assembly GCF_014359905.1). GTDB lineage: Bacteria > Pseudomonadota > Alphaproteobacteria > Rhizobiales > Rhizobiaceae > Hoeflea. The sequence goes on from NZ_JACIYP010000038.1 coordinate 42,225, forward strand.
CGCCTGCGCGATCAGCTCCTCGGAGCCGGGCACGGATGCCAGCATTTCCTTGACCTTGTCGGCAGGGCCTTCCTGCTGCAGGAAGGCGAGGATGGCGCCGACAGCCTTCCTGGCGGTGTCCGCGTCGATGCCGACATTGGTGGTGATGCGGTTGATGAGTTCGTCCATGGGAATCTCCGAAGGTATGACGTTAACGTAAGCGTAAACGGGCGTTTTGGTCATTGCAAGCGCCGCCCGGCCGTTTTTGAACCGCTTTCCACGGGCTTGTCGCAGGGTCCCGGCGCAGCCCCAGTCTGCCATGCTCCGATGACAGATGTGCGGCGTCGTCAGCCCAGATGCTGCCTGAGGAACGCCACCGTGCGCGACCACGCGAGATCCGCCGCCGCCTTGTCGTAGCGTGCGGCGGAGGTGTCGTTGTTAAAGGCGTGGTTGACACCCTCATACATGTGCAGCTCGTGGCTTTTCCCGGCCGCGTCCAGGGCTGCGCGATAGGCGTCGGTGCCCGCATTGATGCGCTCGTCGAGACCGGCGTAATGCAGCATCAGCGGCGCCTCGATGGCGGGCACGTCGGCCGCGTCCGCCTGGCGCCCGTAATAGGCAACGCCCGCGCCAAGCATCGGATCCTTGACCGCCATCTGGTTGACCAGTCCGCCGCCCCAGCAGAAGCCGACCGCGCCGACATTGCCGTTGGTCATCGCATGGCTGGCGAGGAAGGTTCGGGCAGCGATCGCATTGGTCGTGGTCTGGGTCGCGTCCAACTGGCCGATCATCTCGCGCGCGGTGTCCTCGTTGCCGGGCGTGCCGCCGAGCGGCGACAGGAAATCGACCGCGAGCGCTGCGAAGCCTTCCAGCGCCAGCCGGCGCGCCACGTCGCGGATATGGTCGTTGAGGCCGCGGTTCTCGTGAATCACCACCACCGCGGGCAGCGCTCCGGAGGCGTCCGCAGGCGTCACCAGATAGCCCGTCATGTCACCGGTGGCGCCGGGGAAGGTGATGTCCGACGCCGCAATCCCCGCGTCATCGGCCGGCACGATGGCCGCGCGGGCGCTGTTGGCGGCAAGCAGCGGCGCGATGGCCGCCGCGGCGGCGCCCGAGCCCGCGAGCCGGGTGAGCTTGTCCATGAAGCCGCGCCGTTCGAGCGTCAGATGCGTGTAGTCGTCATAGGCCTTGATCATGGCCTGGGTGATCGTCGGCTTGTCTGTCATGCGCATTCTCCCGATGAAATCCGCTTTTCCTGTCTCAAACCCTAACTAGGCCACGGTCGTCGTGAGAAAAGAGCCGCGCCGCGCAAGTCTGCGACAAGCCTTGCGATCCCGCGTCGCCAAGCCCGGACCGCCATGCTAATAACGGGCGCCTCGCGCAACGTCTTCTATCCGCATGCTGCACGAACTTTGGGAGTTCATGACGTGACCACCATACTGCCTTCGCCCGATCTGGAATCCGATGCCCGCGTCAAGGCGGTGTTCGATGACATCCGCGCAACCCGCGGAACCGATTTCATCAACAACATGTGGCGCTGGCTGGCGTTCGATCCGGCGGTGCTCGAGCGCACCTGGCTGGAAGTGAAGGACGTGATCGGCAAGCCGTCCTCGATCGATCCGCTGACCAAGGAGATGATCTACATCGCCGTGTCGGTGGCCAACAACTGCACCTATTGCATCCATTCCCACACCGCCGCCGCGCGCGCCAAGGGTATGACCGGGGAGCAATATGGCGAGCTGCTGGCGATCATCGGGCTTGCAGGCAAGACCAACCAGCTCGCGACCGCGCTGCAGGTGCCGGTGGATGCGGCCTTCGACGCCAGCCAGCCGGGCGGCTGACCGGCATGATCCGCCTTTATGACAACCAGGGCGTTCCGCTCGAAACGCCCCAGACCGCCGCCGACCCGCTGCCTGACACAGCCTGCTGGATCGACATGCTGCACCCGAGTGCCGAGGAAGAGGCGCAGGTTGAAAAACTTATCGGCGTCGAGGTGCCGAGCCGCGACGAGTTGCACGACATCGAGCCCTCGAGCCGGCTCTATATCGAGAACGGCGCCGCCTATCTGACCGCCAGCGTTGTCTGGAAGGCCGACAGCGATTTCCCCGAGATCGCCGACATCGGTTTTGTGCTGTCGGGCGGTCGGCTCGTCACCATCCGCTATGCCGAACCCAAGGCCTTCTCCATGTTCGCGGCCAACGCCCATCGTGAGCTCGCCCACCGCGAACTGGCGGCCTCCAGCGGCCATGATATCATGACCCGTCTGATCGAGGCGATGATAGACCGCAGCGCGGAAGTGCTCGAACATCGCTCGCGCCGCATCGATGTGTTGTCCACCGAGGTGTTTTCGCGGGGCGCCGTGAGCAATCCCGAAGCCGTCACCCGCGACCTCGAAGCCACGCTCGGCGTCATCGCCAGCCACCAGCGCACCATCGCCAAGGTGCGCGAGAGCCTGATGTCGCTGTCGCGCGTCGCCAGCTTCCTGCAAACCCTGCCGGAGATCATGGGCGACAAGACGCTCAAGCAGCGCTGCCGCTCGATGGCCGGCGACGTCCAGTCGCTGTCCGAGCACGCCGACTTCATCTCCGAAAACATCATCTTCCTGCTCGACGCTTCGCTCGGGCTGATCTCGGTGCAGCAGAACCAGGTGATGAAGGTGCTGTCGGTGGCGGCAATGGTGTTCCTGCCGCCCACCTTCATCGGCACCGTTTACGGCATGAATTTTCACGACATGCCGGAACTCAGCCAGCCCTGGGCCTATCCGATCGCGCTCGCCGTCATGGCCGCCTCGGCGCTGGGTCCCTATCTGTGGTTTAAGAGGAAGGGGTGGTTTTGAGGAGGCGCAGAGAGCGCGCTGTGTGGCCTCCGCTTATATCGACTGGCGAATTGACGTCTATCGCATCGGCTGTATAGTTGGGTATGTAAAGTTTTGAAATTAAATATTTTTTAGCATGAAAATGGTTCAAAAAGGGGGCTGGTCAATGGCAGATCGTCCGCAAATAACCTGCCTCCTCTCCTCACTTTACGCGACCCTGGAGGCCCCTGACTCCTGGCCGGGTTTTCTGCTGCAGGTTGCGGCGGCATTTCGATCGCGTGGCGCACAAATCATCCATCAGGATATGCAGGATTTCCGGCTCTCGTTTACGAAAGTACACGGCTATGAGTGGTCCCCGGAAACCTATGAGACCTACGCCGCATTGATCCCCGAGGATCCACGTCTCGATCTGTTTATGGAAGCGCCGGGCCGCGCGCTCCATTGCCGAATGGGGGTGACGGATGCTCAATATCACCAATCGCGGGTCTATCGGGAGGTGCTGTGCGCCGCCGGCGTCGAATATCTTTGCGGCGTGAACTTCGGTGAGAACCGCGAGCACCTGTCGGGAATGTTTCTCATCAGGGATACGACCCAGGCGCCTTTTACAGCCGACGACTGCGCGCAATTGCAACTGTTGGTGCCGCACATCAGGCGGGTGCTGAACCTGCACGGCTTTGTCGGTCGCCTGGAACAGTCTGACCGGATTTCGCGCGATACTCTGGATGCTCTGGGGGCCGCGGTCATGGTGCTTGACGCCAATGGTCAGATCGACTTTGCCAACGAGAGCGCAAACGCGCTGTTGTCGCTGGAATCGGAAATCCATCAATCCGGCGGGCAGTTGTTTTGCGAGACTCGCGATGGCGAGTCCCTGCAAGCCATTCTGGGGCAGGTTCGGGCATCAGGCAGCATGCGCCCGTTCGAGGTTTTGCGTGATCAAGGCGATCCGATGCTTGTCTTTGTGGCGCCGATTGAGACAGCACATGGCCGGTTCGACCCCAAACCTCTCAGCCAGGACGGGGCATTGGTTGTCTTGCGGAGCCCCGACTTGCAGGAGAGCCCTGCTGCCCAGGCGCATGTGCTTGAGTTGCTCTGGAAACTTACGCCAAGCCAGGCGCGTCTCGCCTGCCTGTTGAGCAGAGGCGAGACCCTGCGGTCGGCCGCTGCTGAAATGGGCATTACCGAAGCCAGCGCCCGCCAATATCTCAAGACCGTTTTCCAGAAACTCAATGTCAGCCGGCAAAGTGACATGTTGCGCAAGGTGTTGAGCGTGCTGGTTTCTGCAAAACGAGACTGAAAATGCTCCAAACCGCCCACCCCTTCCCAAATGGGAACTGTTCAGCTTGATCGGTTCTTCCTAAGCAGACGAAGCGACGAAATGCATGAAGTGGTTGAATCACTTCTATTTTTCCGCGGATTGGGCTTTTGGGGATGGCAAGATCGTTTTTTTCGTGCGTGGCGCTGGCCTTCACCGGGGTCCTGCACATGATCGGCACTGCTCAGGCGTTTGACGCGGGAATTGGCAGCGACTTTGTCGCTGCTCCCAACGGAGCAACCGCAACCTATTCAAATTGTCTTGGTGCCTTCTTCGGTCGGGCTCTTAACACGCGAATCCAGC
>NZ_JACIYP010000380.1 GCF_014359905.1 Hoeflea sp.
TCGATCGGCTTGTCCCAATGCCAGATCGATTGCTCGGCCCGCGTCAGCAGGGACACGACGCCGCGCTCCACGGTCGCCGTTTGCCAGGGGCCGCCGCTGCGTCGCCGCATGGTCGATTTCCCGCCCTGGTAGACGACGATCATGTAGTCGCGCATCTCGGGGATGTCCGCTTCCTGCTCATCGTACTGGTAGCCCATCAGCGTGATGCCTTTCCAGCCGAGGCGTGTGCTGTCGAGCGTCCTGTTTCCGGGTATCCACCGCGGGATCAGGTCAGGTGGAATTAGATTGCTCATGTTTTCCTCCTCCTAGGACGAGGTGCCCTCCCCGGCACCCCATGTTCGCTCAGTCGGACGCCGCCAATTCCCGTTCGTCGATGACGATGCCGGCCTGTAGCAGACGCGCGATCTCGGCCGCTGAATAGCCGGCCTCCTCAAGCACCTTTCGGCTGTGTTCGGCGAATTTCGGCGGCGCGGCACGGACTTCCCCGGGTGTGCGCGACAGACGGGCCGGGATGCCCGTCCCGCGATAGGCGCCTTTCGAGACAACCATTCCCCGGTGGGACGTGTGCGGATGGACAAGGGCATCGCTGACGGTGCGCACCACCCCGGCGGGCACCCCGGCCCCGAGCAGCCGCGGCTCCAGCGCCTCGGCGTCGTGCGTGGCCAGGCATTCCGACAGAAGCCGGGTCAGTGTGGCACGATTGGCATGCCGCGCGGCGTTGTCGACAAAGCGGGGGTCGGCTGGCAGATCGCCGAGGCCCAGCACCTCGCAAAGCTTTCGGAACTGGCCATTGTTGCCCACAGCGAGGTAAAGCCGCCCGGTCCGGGTCTGGAACATGTCATAGGGCACGATGTTCGGGTGCCCGTTCCCGGTGGCGGCCGGAACCTTGCCCGACATCAGCGTATTCGCGGCCTGCGGGTGCAGCATGCTGAGAGCGCTGTCGTAGAGCGGCACCTCGATGGCCTGCCCGAGGCCGGAACGGCCCCGTTCGACCAGCGCGGCGAGGATCGCGTTGCAGGCGATCAGCCCGGTCCCGATATCGACGATCGGGGTTCCCATCCGCATGGGTCCGCCTTCGGGGTCGCCGTTGATGCTCATCAGGCCGGTCATGGCCTGCACCACCGCGTCATAGCCCGGAAAGCCGCCAAGCGGGCCATCCGCGCCAAATCCGGTCACATGGCACAGGATGAGCTTCGGAAACCGCGTCTTCAGCACGGCATCGTAACCGAGCCCCCATTTCTCAAGCGCCCCGGACTTGAAATTGTGAACCAGCACATCGGCCGTCTCCAGCAGGCGCAGAACGATGTCCCTGCCGTCCGGCTTGCCGATGTCGATCGAGATCGACCGCTTGTTGCGGTTCGCGCCCGAGAAATAGGCGCTCAGCCCGTCATTGAAGGGTGGACCCCAGCCGCGCGTCTCGTCGCCCTGCGGCGGTTCGACCTTGATCACCTCGGCGCCGTGATCGGCCAGAACCTGGGTGCAATAGGGTCCGCCCAGAACCCGGCTGAGATCGACGACGCGGATTCCCTGCAACGCGCCCGCCATCACAGCACCTTGCGGTCAGGCGTCGCCACGCCCGTGGCGGTCATGTCACGCGAAGTGTCGGCCAGAAGCCTGATCCCCCGACCGGCCCCTGAGTTGCGCGACGACGCGACTGCGGCCTTTACAATCAAGGGGAGCGGATCGGCTGCGTCCTTGTCGAAGCCGCCGGTGTCGAGGCCACCTGTGTCCAGGCCCGGATCGTCCATCAACATGCCAGGTTGTGCAGGCGCTCCGGCCTGCCATACGATCCTGGATGGGCAAAGGAAGTTGAAGTTTACTGCAAGGCTCCGTGACATTCAGGCAGCGGCATCGCGGATCATGTTCCGTGCAATGACCATCTGCTGGATCTGGGTGGTTCCCTCGTAGATCCGGAACAACCGGACATCGCGGTAAAAGCGTTCGACGGCATATTCGGCCATGTAGCCCGCCCCGCCGTGAATCTGCACGGCGCGATCCGCGACCCGTCCGACCATCTCGCTGGCATACATCTTGCAGCACGCGGCATCGGTAGAGACATTGACACCGGCATCCTTGCGGCGCGCGGTTTCCTCGATCATGCAGCGTGCCGCAAAAGCCTCGGCCCGACTGTCGGCCAGCATCGCCTGCACAAGTTGCTTTTCGGCGATGGGTTCACCGAATTGCCTGCGCTCCATTGCATAGGCAAGGCTGTCGCGGATCAGCCGCTCCGCCGCACCGACGCAGACCGCCGAGATGTGCAGCCGGCCACGGTCCAACACCTTCATCGCGGTCTTGAAGCCCTGGTTCTCGCGGCCGGGGCCGCCGATGATGTTGTCGGCAGGGACGCGAACATCCTGCAGGATGACATCGCTGGTGTGCGAGCCTTTCTGCCCCATCTTCCTGTCATGCGGCCCGACCGACAGCCCCGGCGTCCCGGCCTCGACCAGAAAGGCGGACACACCCGAGGCATTGGTGGTTGCCGGGTCCGTGCGTGCGAAAACCGTGAAGACATGCGCGTGCGGGGCATTGGTGATGAAACGCTTCGTGCCATTGAGGACGAAATGGTCCCCGTCGCGGCGCGCCGAGGTGCGCACCGA
>NZ_JACIYP010000381.1 GCF_014359905.1 Hoeflea sp.
GTGCGGGATTACGACCACTTCGAGGAGCTCGCGCTCAGCCCGATCGGCCGCAAGCTTCAGGACGATCTGGAACCTGCGGGCATAATCGGCCTGGCGACGGCCGATATCGGTCAGCGGAACTTCCTGTCGGTCAAGTCACAGGTCCGCAATATCGGTGACATGAAGGGCCTGAAGACCCGCATCGTCCCGGTGCCGCTGCACAAGGCGATATGGGAGGCCCTCGGCACGGCCCCGGTCGGCCTGCCCTACGGCGAGGTCTACGGCGCGCTGGAAACCGGGGTGATCGACGCAGTCGAGATCAATGTGTCCTCGATGCTGGGCGAAAATCTCTGGGAGGTTGGCAAGAACTTTACCCTTACAGGGCACTACCCGTGGGATGCCTCCACCGTCGTCTCGACCAAGTTCTGGAATACGCTTTCTGACGAGGAAAAGGAAGCGATGCGTGAGGCCGGTCGCCGATCCGTCTCGGCCACGCTGGCCTATGCAAAGGAACAGGACCTAACCGGTCGCGATGAGCTGAAGAAGAAGGGCGTAGAGATCATCGAGATGGAGAACCTGGCGCAAATGCAGGAAACTGTGGCCCCGCTGACCGCGGAATGGGCGCAGAAGGATCCGCTGATCGCCGAATTCGTTGAATTCGCCCGCGCCACGGCGTGATCCCGCGGCTCTGCGCCTGTCCGGGCGCGGAGTCTTTCCTCCGCCCAAGAAGGCTGCCATGACTTTGCCCCCTATCATATCGAGGGTCGTATCGACATACCTCGCACTTCTGCGCTTTGTCGCGGGCGTCTCGATGGCCATCATCGTTGCGGTCATGATCGCTCAGGTCTGGTCTCGCTATGTCATGGGCGGGTCGCTTATCTGGGCAGAGGAACTGTGCCGATACCTGCTGATCTGGCAGACGTTCCTCGTGCTGGGTCTGGCTTATTCAAAAGGGGAATTCGTGGCGCTGGACTTCCTTCCCTCGGCCCTGTCAGGGCGCGGAAGATGGGTGCTGAAGGCGGTGACCGCGATCCCCATCATAGTTTTTCTTGCAGTCATCACGGTCTATGCCGCCGACTATGCCTCGCGCTTCGGGAACCAGACCATCCCGGCGCTGGATTTCATCTGGGGCTCTCTCTTCGGGCGTCCGCTCGGGCTGTCGATCACCTATGTCTACATCTCGGTTTCGGTTGGTTGCGGGCTGATGATCCTGCATGTGCTGGCCGATCTTGTAACAAGTTTCGGCCAGCACATGCAGGTTGCGCATCAGGACGGCCAAGATGACGAAGGCGACGTCATCGGCACCGGGGGGCGGCAGGGCTGATGGGGGCGTTCTTTGTCATATTCGCCGGGCTTCTGGCCAGCGGCATTCCGATCGCACTGACGCTCGGCATCGCCGGAACGGCTTATCTCTACCTGTCCGGCAACAGCTCCATGGTGCTGATGCTGCCGCAGCGCATGATGGCGGGGATTGACCAGTTCGTCCTGCTGACCATTCCGCTGTTCCTGCTGGCCGGGGCGCTGATGAACGTGGGCGGCGTGACCGACCGTATCGTGCATTTCGCCCGCGCCATGGTCGGACACCGGCGCGGGGGCATGTCCTCGGTCTCGATCCTTTCGTCAGGCTTCTTTGCCGGCATTTCCGGAAGCGCCACGGCCGAGGCGTCGGCGCTCGGTTCGATCCTCATACCGACGATGAAAAAACAGGGCATGCCGCCAGCCTATGCCGCTGCGCTGATCGCGGTGTCGTCGGTGATGGGTCCGATCATTCCGCCGTCGATCACCATGATCATCTATGGCGTCCTTTCGGGCACCTCGATCGGCCAACTGTTCCTAGCCGGGATCGTGCCGGGGGTTGGCATTGCCGGTGGCCTCTTGATCTATGCCTCATGGAGGGCCAAGCGCGATGGATTCCCCATGACCAAACGCATGGTCGGCCGCGATCGCTGGAATGCGACAGTCCGCACCCTGCCCGCGCTGCTGTTGCCCGCGATCATCCTCGTCGGTATCAAGGCGGGGATCTTTACCCCGACAGAGGCCGCCGCCGTCGCTGTTGCCTATGCGCTTGTCATCGGCTTCGCCTATCGTGATCTGACGCTTCAGCGACTGTGGGACGCGCTGATCGCAACCACGCTGGTGTCGGCGTCAATCCTGTTCATAACATCGATGGCGTCTATCGTGTCCTTCGTGTTTACGCTGGAACAGGTGCCTCAGCACATCGCGGATCTGGTGCTGACGATCACCGAGAACCCTTGGTTGATCCTGCTATTGTTGAACATCTTCTTGCTGATCCTCGGGATGTTTCTCGAACCGATCTCGATCCTGATCCTCACCATGCCGATCCTCATGAAATTCCAGGCGCTGATCGGGATGGACCCGGTGCAGTTCGGCACTGTGGTTGTGCTGAACGTGGTGATCGGCATGGCGACGCCGCCAGTCGGGATCCTGCTATTCATCACGTCGGCGATCTCGGGCGAACCGGTTACCCGCGTCATCCGGGAAGCCTTGCCTCTGGTTGCGATCTGCATTGGCATCCTGGCCCTGATCGCGCTGGTCCCGGCCCTGTCTCTGCTTTTGCCAAACACCATGTTCTGAGGATA
>NZ_JACIYP010000382.1 GCF_014359905.1 Hoeflea sp.
TGACGAAACCCGCACCCCGACAGGAGAAGGCAGGCGATGAGCTACTATATTTCCGCCAGGTTGAAGGTCCCCTTCGATGACGCCAGCGCGCGCAGAGGCTGCGCTGAAGACGGAGGGGTTCGGCGTGATCAGCTGGATCGATATCCAGCAGACCCTCAAATCCAAGATCGACGTCGACTTCCGCCCCTATACGATCCTTGGCGCCTGCAATCCGACATTGGCACACGAGGCGCTGCAGCTGGAAGACAAGGTCGGCCTGATGCTGCCCTGCAATGTCATCGTGCAGCAGTCAGGTTCGGACGAAGTTGAAGTCGCCGCAATTGACCCGGTGGCGTCGATGCAGGCGATCAGCAATCCTGAACTGGTCAAAGCCGCCAGCACGGTTCGGGAAAAGCTCGCGCGCGCGATCGACCGGCTGCGGCAATCTGAAATTTAGACCAGCGAAAATCAGCACAGGAGGAAGATGATGAGCGCATTGGAAAATCTGAAGCCGGAACTCGCCACGTTGCGCGATGAGGCCAAGGTGCAGGCCCATCTGGGCAGCATGGAAGCCCAGCAGGAATGGCAGGAAGCCGAAACCAAATGGAACCATTTCGTGGCCGAAGCGCGCCTTCATGACAGCGGGCAGAACATCAAGTCGGCGATCGAGGTGCTGGCCGAGGAACTGCGCGCCTCCTATGAGCGATTGAAGAGCGCGCTCTGAGCTCCAATTCAAGGTCTACACAGATCCATGCCAAGTTGGCCCTATTGGCACCCTTAAATCCGACAGGCCCGATGGAGACCCAAGATTGATGACCTCACGAATTGCCCATCCATTGCTCCAGTCCCGGGTGATGGACGCCGAGGCGGCCGCGGCGCTGATCGCGCCGGGCACGACCGTGGGAATGAGCGGTTTTACCGGCGCGGGCTATCCCAAGGCGGTGCCGCAGGCGCTGGCGCGGCGGATCGAGGCGGCACACGCGGCCGGCGATCCGTTCGCGATCAGCGTGTGGACCGGCGCCTCGACCGGGCCTGAACTGGACGGCGCACTCGCCAAGGCCAAGGGCATCGATTTTCGTTTGCCCTACAATTCCGATCCGATTGCTCGCGAGCAGATCAATCGCGGCGAGATGAACTATTTCGACATGCATCTGAGCCAGGTGGCGCCAATGGCCTGGCAGGGATTCTTCGGTCCGCTGGACACGGCGCTTGTCGAAGTGACGGCGATCCTGCCTGATGGCTCGCTGGTCCCCGCCTCGTCGGTAGGGAACAACAAGACCTGGCTGGACCGGGCGGGGCAGGTCATCCTCGAGGTCAATCGCTGGCAGAACCCGGCGCTGGAGGGGATGCACGACATCTATTACGGTACGGCCCTGCCGCCGCACCGCATGCCGATCCCTCTGGTTCGCGCCGATGACCGGATCGGCCAGCCCACCTTCCGCTGCGATCCGGCCAGGGTTGTCGCTATTGTCGAAACCGACACGCCCGATCGCAACCTGCCGTTCAAGCCAGCCGACGATTGCGCCCAGCGGATCGCTGGCCACCTGATGGAATTCTTCGCGCATGAAGTCGCGCAGGGGCGGCTGCCGGAAAATCTGCTACCGCTACAATCGGGCGTCGGCAATATCGCCAACGCCGTGCTGACCGGCCTGATCGACAGTCCGTTCGAGAACATGACCGCCTATACAGAGGTCTTACAGGACGGAATGCTGGACCTGCTCACCTCGGGTAAGCTGCGCATGGCATCCTCGACGGCATTCTCGCTGAGCCCCGAGGCGGCGCATGCGCTGAATGCCGACATGGACCGCTACCGCGAGCGGATTATCCTGCGCCCCCAGGAAATCAGCAATCACCCCGAACTGATCCGCCGTCTGGGCTGCATCGCGATGAACGGGATGATCGAGGCGGACATCTACGGCAACGTCAATTCCACCCACGTCATGGGCTCGGCGATCCAGAACGGCATCGGCGGTTCGGGCGACTTTGCCCGCAATGCCTATATCTCGATCTTCATGGCTCCTTCGACGGCCAAGGGAGGGGCGATATCGACGATCGTGCCGCAGGTCAGCCACGTCGATCACATCAACCAGGACGTGCAGGTGATCGTGACCGAACAGGGGCTTGCCGATCTGCGCGGACTGGCGCCCAGACAGCGCGCCTGCCTGATCATCGAGACCTGTGTCCACCCGCGCTATCGCGACAGGCTGGCCGACTATTACGAGCGCGCACTGCGCGATTCCTTCGGCAAGCATTCCCCTTCGTTGCTAAGCGAGGCGCTGGCTTGGCATCAGAACTTTATCGCCACCGGCCACATGTGATTGCAGGGCATCAGTCTGTGACCGCAAGCCGAAATGCGCTACCGGCGGGGTTTCGAACGCCTGAAACCAGGCTCGTGCGGGCTATCATCCTGACCAGTGGGCGTCTCATTCAGGATGACAATGCAACCGTTGATCCATGGCAGGATCAGGTTTGGGTCCTCAAGGACATCGACGTGCGGTTCCACACGGTCGGTGCTGTGCTGCTCGGCGTGCCGATTTGTGTGCGCGCGCTGATGGAACACGTCGAACGCTACGGTGCGCAT
>NZ_JACIYP010000383.1 GCF_014359905.1 Hoeflea sp.
CTGGTTGAGGCGATGGTCAGGAATGGCCTGCCGGAGTTCATGGCGGAGGTGTTCTCGTCCTTCGACGTCGCGATTGCCAAGGGAAATCTGGACGTGGCCTCCGATGATGTGGAAAAATTGACCGGGCAGAAGGCGCAGTCGGTCCGGGATTTCCTGCTGGCCAACAAATCCGCGCTGACCGGCCAGGCGTAGACGACACCCACCGGAGGCCCCGTCACGCTGAAGATGCCGCCGCGCGAGGGGCCAAGGCCCGTCACCACGCCTTGCGCCCCGCAGACGCAGATCGGTCAGAACCCGGATGCCGCGACGGCCCAGACATTCAGGGACAGGGCCTTCGATTTCCCCTTTGTCACCCGCCAGCCGTCGATGATCTCGGTTCCGGGGCCGAGGCGCTCTGCCTCGAACACGGGCGCCGATGCGGCTGGCGCGAGGCGTTCATGATCGGCAGGGAATTCGCCCATATCCATCCGCCACGGGACGGCGGCCTGCACTGGCGCTGGCGATGTTCGCCTTCGCCCTGCGACAGTTCCGCGGCTTTCTGCGCTAACGCCGTGGCGGCGTATCCGCCTGCCAGCCAAGGTTGTTCAGGCGTTGCGGAAAAGCTCTGAATCCTCGACGACCTTTTGGGCCAGAAGAAGGCTGCATCCCAGTGAGTCTCCCAGCGCGGCAGCGACCGAACGGCTCATCCAACGGGTCCAGAAGCCTTGTTTGTGATGCCCGACGACGACCAGATCGGCCCCGGTCTCGGTCGCGGCATGCGTTATTGCCGCGACGGGATCTCCGAATTCAAAGCGGACCTCGGGCGCCAGCCCCATGGCTGATAGCCTTTGATGGCCTTCGTCGAGAATCGCCTTGAAATCGGCTTGCTGGTGGGCAAGCGCGCCCGCATCCGCGCCCTGGGCCAGCGCGTTGCCCGCGACCGTCTCGACCACTGCCAGCAGGATCACCCCGGCCCCCGTGATCTGCGCGAGCCGCGCCCCCTCGCGCAGCGCCAGCCGCCCCTCGCGCGAGCCGTCGTAACAGAGCAGAATCTTGGCATACATCGATGGGTCTCCAGAGCAGGAATGGCACTTGCAAGATGATTGAGGGTATACTAGTTAGCCATGCAACTATCGGCAAGCTGATAAAAAGAAAAGAACAATGCAGGACGATCCCAATACGATCGAGCTCAAGGAGCCCTTCGCGCGCTCCCTGGCGGCGTCATCGCGCATGTGGAAGCGGTATCTCGACCTCCAGTTTCGGGATCTCGGCCTGTCCCAGGCGCGATGGAGCGTGCTGTTCGAGATCTCGCGGAACGAACAGGCGACGCAGATCGAACTGGCGCGGGTTCTGGCGATCGAGGCCGCGTCGCTGGTCCGCCTGCTGGACGGGCTTGAAAATGCGGGGCTGATCGAACGCCGGCCCTCCGCCGAGGACAGGCGGGCCAAGACGCTGCACCTGACAGAAGCCGCGTGGCCTCTCATCGACAGGATGAAAGCGATCTCGGCGGCCAGCAGAGCGGCAATTCTCGAGGGTATTTCGCAGCAGGATCTGCGTATTGCAACACAAGTCCTGAGCCGCGTCGCGGCCAGATTGGAGATGTTGGGCAATGGTCAAGATGGATGACATAAAGGCGGGTGCAGCCGTTGCGGACGAGGCTGCCGAGGACAAACTGGTGCCGCCCCCCCCGCCCAGGCGCAGCCGCACAAGATGGACCAGACTGATCGTGATCGCAGGGCTGATTGCCGTCGCCGTCTGGCTGGCCGCCCCGTGGCTGGCTGCGCGCTTCACGCAGGTGCACATCAATGATGCCAGGATCGCGGCCAAGGTCGTCACCGTATCGAGCGAGGTCGCCGGAAGGATCACGGCGATTCCGGTGCTCGTGGGGGACGCTGTCAAAAAGGACGATCTGATCGCCGCAATCGACCGCGAATCTTCGCAGCCTCAGCTTGATTCCGTCCTGTCGAAGCTTGCGGCAACCGACGCGCAGCTTGCGGAGCTTCAGGTACGCAAGGTATTGCTGGAAAAGCAGCTCTCTGCGCGGCGCGGCGCGGCCGAGGCCGGCATAGCCGCGGCCGAGGCAAACCATGAAGCGTCGCTTGCCGTTTTGAAGAACGCCCGGACCCGCCACGAGAGGGCGATCAAGCTGGCCGAGCAGAATATCACGTCGCAGCAAACCCTCGACGAATCCCGGGCGGCACTGGACACCGCCACCCAGCAGGAGCGCGCGGCATTCGCGGCGATCGAAAACGCGCGGGCCAGTCTGGCCATCGTCGAGGCCGACGCAGAGCAGAGGAATGTTCTTGAGTCGCAGATTGTGTCCCTTATGGCCGAACGGGCGGGAACCGAGGCCGACCGCAGCCTGAAGGAAATTGACCTCGCGCGCCGCACGATCGCGGCCCAGTTCGACGGCATCATCGACGCAACCTTTGTCGATATCGGCGAATATGTGACGCCGGGGACGCGCATCGCGATGTATCACGCGCCGAACGACGTCTGGATCGACGCCAATGTCAAGGAGACCGACTTCGGCAGGATTCGTGTCGGATCGCCGGCCAGCATCACCGTCGATGCCT
>NZ_JACIYP010000384.1 GCF_014359905.1 Hoeflea sp.
CGCGACAGGTTCAGCCGTATACCTGGCGCTATCCGAAGGCTTCTGCGGAACCGTATTCCCAAAACATTCCTCCCGTGGTGCAGATCGATTCCCTTAAGCCGCACGATGAACCAGGCAGCGTCCGACGCAAGATTTTTGTTCCTTCGCTTAGCGGTTTACGCCAACCTCAATCGCACCACCCGGCCTGCCTCGCTTGAGATCCGCAACGGCTCCGCTCAACAGGCATTGACGGACCACAACCAAATCAACAGAAAGAAACAGGATCGGATTCTACACATGAACGGCCCGGATCATAACGAAGCAGCTAAGTTCAGGTAGGTTACGGCGGTAGAGCCATCCCGAAGTCAAAACTAACAAATAAATCAACGTATAGTATAAGGTATATAGATACCACAGGCCATTTGCGCATATACATCACCGCCACATCAACACCAAAACAGAAAAACCGCACCAGCACGCAGAAGCACGCAATCGCGGGCAGGGTAGTGTCTCGAACGTGGTGGAAATTGTCCGACGGCGTCCTCCGAGAGGTTTGATTTGCCCCTGATCAGGCGGCGAGGTCATCCGCGCCCAGCGCTTTGGGATCTCGCAGGAGGGCATCCAGATCATCATCGGTGATGTCCAGCAGTGAGA
The DNA here is from genome assembly GCF_014359905.1 of Hoeflea sp. Taxonomy (GTDB): domain Bacteria; phylum Pseudomonadota; class Alphaproteobacteria; order Rhizobiales; family Rhizobiaceae; genus Hoeflea. The sequence continues at coordinate 634 of NZ_JACIYP010000384.1, forward strand.
GGTCGAAATTTTCTGCCAGAAGCCCCGCGATCTTGTCGCGCAGCATCGCCTCGTCCCAGTCGCCGAGCTCGGTCAGACGGGGCGGTTGCCGCCCTCTCCAGACGGCATCGCGATGTGCCAGGATGATGGTCTGAGAACCATGAAGCGGAGAGGACGGCGAGCTGAAAGATACAATGATCGGGGTGGATCTGGCAAAGAATGTTTTCCAGCTCCACGGGGCTGCGATGACGGGCGAGGTGCGGTTTCGCAAGAAACTGTCGCGTCCGCAATTCCTGAAGGATTGAGCAACCTGTTATCTTCTGTGGTTGCCGCCCGTAGTGCAAGCAGCTTTTGACCCTATTGGCGTGTGATCGAATGCGGTCTTCTGTAAGGCCTTTCAATGCGGCGCTATCAGAAGCCGCTGGCCGATATGGTGATCTGCGGAACGGGTCCAAATCTGGAAATCGAGCTTTCAGCTCGCAGACAACAACTGGTTTTCCCATCCCAGATCTTTCGATCGTTATGCCCATTCAGGTCGTCGGCTTCTCACACTCCCCTTGCACCGGCACTGGATGACTACGACATAATATTCATGTTGCCGTCGCCAGCGCCGGATCTCTGTACTCCTCGTTCTTCGTCAGCATCGCCCAGAGTTGCCGCGCCATTTTGTTCGCCAGTGCAATTGCGACCAACATCTTCGGCTTCCGCGCCAGCATCCTTTCGAGCCACGAACCCTCCAAGATTGATCGGCGCCCGAGCCAGTTCAGCCGAGACATTGCCCCGATGATCAGAAGCCGCCGGATGTCGCCCTGACCCGCTTTTGATATCCGGCCGAGACGCTTCTTGCCTCCGGAGGAATGCTGGCGTGGCACCAGCCCCAGCCAGGCCGCGAAATCCCGGCCACACCTGAACTGCGACATGTCAGGCGCGAAGGCCTCGACCGCCAGCGCCGTCAGGGGCCCGACGCCCGGCATGGTCTGCAGGCGGCGCGCCGTGTCCGTCTCGGCCGCGAGCGCCTTCAGTTCCTTGGTCTTCCCGTCGATCCTTTCCGTCTTCTCAGCAATCTGCGCCAGCACGTCTCGGCATTCTGCGATGATCAGCGACGGCAGGTCGCAGCCGGGATCATCCACCAGCGCCTCGATCCGCTTCAGATGCGCAAGGCCAGTCGGAAACACATGGCCACACTCGTAGAGCACGGCTCGCAGCGCGTTCACGAGTTCAGTGCGCTGATGGACAAGGCGCTCTCGACTCCGGAACATCACCGCCTTGGCCTGCTGCTCTGCCGTCTTCGGCGCGACGAAGCGCATCTCCGGCTGGCGCGCTGCGATCACGATCGCCTCGGCATCAGCCGCGTCATTTTTCTGGCGCTTGACGAAGGGCCGAACGTATTGCGGCGCGATCAGTTTAGCGTCATGGCCAAGCGCTTCCATCTCCCGAGCCCAGTAGCTGGCGCTGCCGCAGGCCTCGAACACGACAATGCAGGCGGGCTGCTCGGACATGAACCGCCGGAACTGCTCCCGTGTCAGCTTCTTTCGGAACATCACATGCCCGGTCATCGATGCTCCGTGAACCTGGAAAACACGTTTTGCCAAGTCCACGCCGATTATTGTATCCTTCATCTTGCCGTCCTCCTCGCTCAGTGGCTTTCAACACCACCATCTTGGCACATTGCGATGCCGTCTGGGGAAGGGCGGCAACCATCCCATCTGGAAATTCTGCTGAGAGGGGGTCACGCATCCTGGCATTCCCACTTGATGTAGGCCTTTGTGTCCGAGGCCCATTTTTCGTCGATCTCGACCAGCACGGCGCTGACGAGGCGCAGCAGCGCGTCCTCGCCCGGAAAGACCCTGACCTTGACGGTGCGCCGTTTCAGTTCCTGTTGGACGGACCGCTCGATCGGGTTCGAGGTCCGCAACCGTTTCTGATGGCGC
>NZ_JACIYP010000385.1 GCF_014359905.1 Hoeflea sp.
GTTCGCCGCCCCAAGGCGGGGCGGCGTTGCTCATCCTTAGTGGACTATACGCGTCAAGAAGCGGGAAGCCGGTAGACACGTCCGCGCCCCTCGACCTTCTCGGACGTCACCTCGAGGCCGAGTTTTTTCTTCAGCGCCCCGGCCATCGCGCCGCGCACCGTGTGACCAAGCCATTCGGTCGCGGCCATTATCTCCTCGATGGTCGCGCCGTCCGGTGCCCGCAGCATGGCGATCAGCGTGGCCTGTTTGGTGCCCTCGCGCGGCCTGCGCGCCTTGGGCGCGGCAGCGGGTTCTGTGGGAGCGTCCGTTGCAGCCTCCTCGGTCGGCGCGTCCGTCGCGCACACGAGCGCGGTGTTCGCGTCCTCGGGCTCGATGCCGATGGCCGCGAGGCCTGCATCGGTGGCGACCAGCGTGGCGCCGTGGCCATCGCCGGTCTCGCGCCAGATGGGTTCGCCCTTGCGAAGGTCGGCGTCGACCTCCTGCAGGAGGCCCTTGGCGATCATCGCGCCGACCACCTTGGCGGCGGCACCGCCACGCAGGCTTTCAGGCAGCGGCAGGGCGATACGCTCGGCCCGCTGGGCGGCGGCGCTCAGGATCAGGGCTTGGGTGTCGGAAAGTTGCGTCATCATCGTCTCCGTGTCGGGGCGCGCGGAATGCGGGCCCTTCTACGAGGCCAAGCCCCGCAGGGCGGGGCTGGCGCGATGGCTGGGTTGGTTACTCGGCGTGTTCTCCCTCGCCGAAAAGGAAATCGCTGATCTTCTGGAGGTCGCTGGCGACGCTGCCGATCGAGCCGACGCTGCCCCAATTGACCGCTTCGGGATCGAAGTTGAAATGGTCGTCGCTGAGCGCCTGAAGTCGGGCGAGCATCGCGTCGATCTCGGCCTTCTTGCCGATGAAGGCATCGAGGGCTTTCGTGTTGTCGGTCGCGCGGCGGGTCATCTTGGTGGCTCCGTGGTGAGTTGCATCGTCCTTCTGAAAGGACGTTCGCTCTGTCCGCGATGCTTATCAACTCGATAAGCACATGAATCTGAATGATAATCGGAGCGGACAATGCAGGGCATGAGCGAGCGCCAGTACGCCGCGCATGTCGGGCTGTCGCGGGGCGCGATCCAGAAGGCGAAGACGGCCGAACGGCTTGTGCTGTTCGCTGACGGCAGCATCAACGCGGCCGCCAGCGATGTGCGTCGGGCGGAAACCACCGACCCGTCGAAGACCCGGAAGCCGACCGAACCAAAGATGAAGCCGGTCCCCGAGGCTGCGGTAGCGGCCGTTGGTGACACGCTGCGCGAACAGGGTCTGGCGGTGCCAGCCGTTGGCGGGGGCACGACCTATCTCCAGGCGAAAACCGCGAACGAGGTGCTGAAGGCGCAGGAACGACGCATCCGGTTGCAGAAGCTGAAGGGGGAGTTGATCGAGCGGGCCCGGGCGTTGTCGCTGGTGTTTCGCTTGGCGCGCGAGGTGCGGGACGCATGGGTAAACTGGCCTGCGCGGTCGTCGGCATTGATGGCGGCGGAACTGGGCGTGGAACCGGCCGCGATGCAGAAGGCCTTGGAAAAACATGTCCGTGCCCACCTCGACGAACTTGCCGAGGTCCGGCCCGATTTCCGGTGAAACTGGCGACGACCTGACCGATTTCGACGGCGCGGCGGAAATCCTGCGCACCTGGGGCTCGGGGCTGACCCCCGATCCTGACCTTACGGTATCGCAATGGGCGGACAAGCACCGGATGCTGTCGGGCCGGGCGTCGGCTGAACCGGGGCGATATCGCACGGCGCGCACGCCCTACATGCGGGAGATCATGGACCGGCTTTCGCCGGGCGATGTGATGCAACGCATCGTGTTCATGAAGGCCGCACAGGTCGGGGCGACCGAGGCGGGCAACAACTGGATCGGCTTTGCCATCCACCAGGCCCCCGGGCCGATGCTGGCGGTCCAGCCGACTGTGGAACTGGCCAAACGCAACTCTCGCCAGCGGATCGACCCGCTGATCGACGAGAGCCCGGAACTGCGCGAGCGGGTGAAACCCGCCCGGTCCCGCGACGCGGGCAACACGATGCTGTCCAAGGAGTTCGCGGGCGGCATCCTGATCATGACCGGGGCGAACTCGGCGGTCGGGCTGCGCTCGACTCCGGCGAGGTATATCTTCCTCGACGAGGTCGACGCCTATCCGGCGTCCGCTGACGAGGAAGGCGACCCGGTCACGCTGGCGGAAGCGCGGTCGCTGACCTTCGCCCATCGGCGCAAGGTGTTCCTGGTCTCGACGCCTACCATCCGGGGGCTCAGCCGGATCGAGCGGGAATACGAGGCCAGCGACCAGCGGCGGTTCTTTGTGCCGTGCCCGCATTGCGGTGCGATGCAGTGGCTGAAGTTCGACCGGCTGCGCTGGCAGAAGGGCCGTCCGGAAACGGCGGAATATCACTGCGAGGGCTGCGACGCGGCAATCGCGGAACACCACAAGACGGCAATTCTGGATCGAGGTGCGCTTTGCCGACAGCACGCTGGTCAGCCAGGCGATCAACGGCGATCCCGC
>NZ_JACIYP010000386.1 GCF_014359905.1 Hoeflea sp.
ACGCCAGCCCTTCCAGTCGCTGAAGAAGGCTCTGTCTTTCAGCGGGTGTTTTCCAGCCCCGGCGGCATTGAACCCTACGCGGCGGCGATCTCGGACGTGTATCAGGATCTGTTCGAAGAAGGCTCGTTCACGGGCAAGGGGATCTACGACATCGATGTGTTCGAGGCCGCACTATCGGGGCGTGTTCCGGAAAACGCGATGCTCAGCCACGACCTGTTCGAGGGCATCTTTGCCCGCGCGGCTCTGGCATCCGACATCGAGGTGGTCGAGGATTTTCCTGCCCGCTTCGACGTGGCTTCGCAACGCCGGCACCGTTGGACACGAGGCGACTGGCAACTCTTCCCCTGGATCTTCGGCCCGAACCGGACCGACCGTGGCGGCATCCCCGCCATCGGCTGGTGGAAGATGGTCGACAATCTGCGGCGATCCCTGGTCGCCCCGATGACGCTGGCCACACTCTTCACGGGCTGGCTCTTGCCCTTGCCGGTCGCGGCGGCCTGGACGGGCTGCATTCTGGCGGTCCTTGCACTGCCGAAACTCTGGGCGCTTCCCTTTGCCATCCTGCCGGGGCGTGCAGGCATCACCGCGCGTAGCCACTTCGTCGCTTTTGCATCCGACGCCGCCACCGCGGCCGCCCAGATCGCGCTGACCGTGGTATTTCTTGCCGATGCTGCCTGGCGGATGCTTGACGCCATTGCGCGCAGCCTCGTGCGGCTGGCCGTGACCCGCCGCAACCTGCTGGAGTGGATGACGGCTGCGCAGGGGGCCAGCAGCGCATTGCCCGACATCGCCGGATACTACCGTTCGATGGCGGGTGGAGTTTTCCTTGGTCTCGGCACCTGCGCGCTTGCCATCTCGGTCAATCCGGGGATCTGGCCCGTCGTGGTCCCGCTGGCGCTGCTCTGGCTCGCCGCGCCCGCCATTGCGCAGATCGTCAGCAGACCCTGCGCCGCAAGGAACGTCGCCCCCCTGTCCGAGGCCGAAGCCCGCAGAATGAGGCTCATCGGGCGTCGAACGTGGCGATACTTCGAAACCTTCGTGACCGAGGCGGACAACTTCCTTCCGCCGGACAACTTCCAGGAAGTGCCGAAGCCGGCGATAGCGCACCGCACATCGCCGACGAATATCGGCCTCTACCTGCTGTCAACGGTCGCGGCCCATGACATGGGCTGGATCGGATTGGGTGATGCGCTCGACCGGCTGGAACGGACCCTCACCACGATGCAGCGGATGCCGAGGTTCCGGGGGCACCTCTACAACTGGTATGACACCCGGGATCTGCGTGTCCTCGACCCGCCCTACATCTCGTCGGTCGACAGCGGCAATCTGGCGGGCCACCTCATTTGCCTGTCGCAAGCCCTGCTCGACTGGCGCACGGCTTCCCCTGATGGTGCACAGGGGCTTCTCGATACGATACAACTCGCGCAGGAAGCGGCCGATGACGCGGGGCTTTTCGAAACCGGATTCCGGGCCACGCTGACGCAACTGGCGGATGCGCTCGCGGACCAGAGCGCGCTCGGCGATCCGGAACTGGCGCCACTTGCCGCACGTGCCACTGATCTCGCGAACGCGATTGCCGATCCGGATTCAGATCTCGTTTTCTGGACAACTGCCGTTGAGACCTGTCTTGCAGGGCATCAGGCGGCCGCCGCCGGCAATGACGAACTTGGCCGGCGGCTCGACCAGCTTGCACAACTGGCCCACCGCCTCGCTGCGAAGATGGAGTTCGGCTTCCTGCTGGAGCCGGAAAAGAAGCTGCTTTCCATCGGCTTCTCGGTCGCGACAAACACGCTCGATCCCCGTAGCTACGACCTCATGGCGTCAGAGGCCCGGCTGGCCAGCTTCTTTGCCATCGCGAAGGGCGACATCGAGACGCGTCACTGGTTCCGGCTGGGCCGGGCGGCGACGCCGATCGGCGCCGGGTCGGCCCTCATCTCATGGTCGGGCAGCATGTTCGAATACCTCATGCCCTCGCTCGTCATGCGCTCGCCCGTCGGCTCGGTTCTGGAAGAGACCAATCGCCTGATCGTGGCGCGGCAACAGGCGCATGCTAAGTCGATCGAGACGCCTTGGGGCATATCGGAATCCGCCTACAACGCGCGCGACCTGGAAATGTCCTACCAGTATTCGAACTTCGGCGTTCCCGGTCTGGGGTTGAAGCGCGGGCTTGGCGAGAACCGGGTGATCGCGCCCTATGCCACGGCACTTGCCGCGATGGTCGACCCGGTGGCCGCCGTCCGCAACTTTGCGCGCCTTGCCGCGCTGGGCGCCGAGGGCCGTTTCGGATTCTTCGAGGCCCTGGATTACACCCCTGCCCGCCTGCCCGCCGAGGCAAGTTTCGCCATCGTCCGAAGTTTCATGGCGCATCATCAGGGCATGACGATCACTGCGATCGCCAACGTGCTTCTGCACGGCTGCCTGCGCGACCGCTTTCATGCCGAGCCGATGATTCAGGGCGTCGATCTTCTTTTGCAGGAACGGGTTCCGCGAGACGTGGCAACGGTCCATCCCCGCGCGGAAGAGA
>NZ_JACIYP010000387.1 GCF_014359905.1 Hoeflea sp.
CCACGCGCAAAAGCTCGTGGAAATCGACGGCAATATGGTGGCGGAACCTTTGCGGGATGAGACCGGGGCGCTGGTTGTCTCGCGCGAGGCGCTCGCCCTGCGTGACGCGGCCATGATGGAGCTAATGACGCTGGCCCCGATCCCCGCAGCGCTCGACCAGATCCTCTGGGCCTTTAGCGACGAGGCCGTCGCAGAAGTCACGGGCCGATCGATCCGGCCCCTCAAGGCCGAGGACGGCCATCTCTTCATCGAAAAGCGCGCCGCCAGCAGCAATTCCTCCGAGACCCAAGCCTTCATGGACGGCGAAAAGGATATCCTGATCTTCTCCGATGCGGGCGGGACGGGCCGGTCCTATCATGCGGCGCAAACGGCGAAGAACCAGAAACGGCGGCGGCACTACCTGCTGGAGCCCGGCTGGCGCGCCGATGCGGCCATCCAGGGGCTTGGGCGCACGCATCGCTCGGCCCAGGTCAGCGCGCCTTTCTTCCGGGTCTGCACCTCGGATGTGCATGGCGAGAAACGTTTCACCTCGACGATAGCCAAGCGCCTCGACCAGCTGGGGGCCCTGACCAAGGGCCAGCGCGAGACCGGCTCGCAGGGCATGTTCCGTGAGGAGGACAATCTCGAAAGCCCGATCGCCCGGTCTGCGCTGCGTGGGTATTTCGCCGATCTTGCCGCCGGTCGCGCCGAGGCGATGAGCTACGAGAGTTTCACCGATTGGACAGCCCTGCGGCTGATCGACAAGGACGGGGTGCTGCTCGAAGAGCTTCCCCCGATCCAGCGGTTTCTCAACCGGGTGCTGGCCCTGCCCATCCATATGCAGAACGCGCTCTTTGCCGAGTTCATGCGCCGGATCGCTGATCAGACCGAACGGGCGCGCGCGGCGGGCACACTCGATCTCGGCGTGGAAACCCTGCGTGGCGAAAAGATCGAACAGGTCTCCACAGAGGATCTCTGGACCTGCCCGAAATCCGGCGCGGTGACGCGGATCATCGGACTTGAGGTGACGGACCCGGTCCACGTTCTTGGCGCCGAAGAGGCCATATCGCGCAATCCGGATAAGCTGCCGATGGTTAATCGCGCCTCCGGCCGCGCGGCGCTCATCTCGGCGCGCCCCATGCAGATGTAAGAGGTGGTCCTGCTTTTTCGACCAGAATGCAGCCCAGTTAAGGTGGATCAGGGTTTCACATCAGGCTGCCATTTTCATGGGTTCCGTTTTGCTGGCATGGACCTCGTCGGGGGTCAATATGCCATGGGTCGAGTGGGGCCGTTCGGCATTGTAATAGGCGAGCCATTGGCCGATACCCTCCCGGGCTTGTGACCCGGTCTCGAAGGCACGCAGGTAAACGCATTCGTATTTCAGAGATCGCCAGAGGCGCTCGATCATGCGATTATCGATCCAGCGGCCTTTGCCATCCATCGATATCTTCACCTTGGCCTCTTTCAGTTCATCAATCCAGTCGCTGCTGGTGAACTGCGATCCCTGATCGGTGTTGAAGATCTCCGGCGGGCCATATTTGGCCAGCGCCTCATTCAGCGCCGCGACACAGAAGTCTGCCTCCAAGGTATTCGACAGACGCCAGGCCAGAACCTTGCGGCTATACCAATCCATGACGGCGACCAGATACAGGAACCCCCGCTCCATGCGGATATAGGTGATATCGGCGCACCAGACCTGGTTGGGCCGGTTGATCGCCAGCCCCTTGAGCAGGTAGGGATAGATCTTGTGCGCCGGGTGTTTCTTGCTGGTGTTGGGCTCTTGGTAGATTGGCACCAACCGCATCAGACGCATCAGTCGCCGCACACGATGACGGCCACATTTGTGACCCTGCCGCTTCATGTGCCGCGCCATCTGGCGGGACCCATACCACGGGGTCTCCAGGAACTGCTTGTCGATGATCTCCATGAAGGCCAAGTTCTCAGCACTCTCCCTTTTCGGTCGGTAATACAGCGTCGAGCGCGACAGCTGCAGCAGCGTGCATTGACGCCGCTGGCTCAGCTCATGATCCTTGCTCACCATTTTTTGCCTCGCGTCCCGAGCAGTTGAACCGAGGCATTGGCTAAAAAATCCCGTTCCACCACCAGCTGCCCGATCTTCGAATGCAGCTTCTCGATCTCCGCCTCGTTCCCCTTCCCGGGATCAGCGCCCCGCCGGGTGAAGGCCGTGGCCATATTCTCGATCGCCGCGCGCTTCCAGGTGCTGATCTGGTTCGGATGCACGCCATACTTCTTCGACAGCTCGGCCAGCGTCATCTCTTCTCGGATCGCTTCAAGCGCGACCTTCGCCTTGAACTCAGGCGTATGCGACTTTCTCTTTGTCATCTCGGATCGTCTCTCTCGTCATGCGATCCACCTTAACAACTGGTCCGAATTTCTGCGACCACCTCTGTGATAACTCAAATCCATCGGTAGCATTTTGCCTAACTGGGCAATCTGGCTTAGGTGAAGTTCCCTGATCACCTTCTCGCGATCTGAAAATTTGACCAGAAGACAATCGTGAATTGGGTAGGCGGGTACGTCTTT
>NZ_JACIYP010000388.1 GCF_014359905.1 Hoeflea sp.
TCGAGATGGATGCAGCGTGCGGACGCGTCGAAGCAAAACTCACCCCACGCGCCGTCGTTGTTTTCCCAACCGCCATGGGTGTCGGAGAGGAAGTCGTAGGCGAGCTGCTCGACGACATCCTCCAGCGAGAGCTTCCGCATCTCGACCTCGGGGTCATCCCAGGTCAGCGCGGCATAGGGGATTTCGGTCGCGGGAAAATCGACAGCCGTCTCGCCCGACCAGGCGCCGATGCTTTCGATCTGGCCGCTGTCCCCGGCACCGTCGAAGGTCACGGTGACATGGGTAATCCCGGCGGCCATGAGGCCATCGAAGAGACGGTCCTTGTTGGCGGGGCGCAGGGCGAGGGTCCGGGCGGTGCGTTCGGCATGCGCGGCAAGGATCGCCCCGAAATCGACCGTGGAAGGCCGCAGAGGTGCGGCCAGAGTGGGTTCAGTCTGGGTCATGGAAATCTCCGTTCAGTGTGGACTGGTCAGACCCCTCGGGTGGCGCACTCTTCTGCACCCCCGAAGGCTCAAACCCTCCCCGGCCCTCCTCTGTCTCTCGGGCCTCACGCCGCGATCTGCAGTGCGCGGGCGGCAAACGCGCGCCACAGCGGATCGACAAGGCGTGCGTCCAGAAGATCGGCCCGGTGACGCAACCGCTGCGCGAGATCGGATTCGTCCCATTCGGCAGCACGGGCGGCTTGTGTGCGAGACTGGCAGGCTTCGGTTACGACCGCGCGGGCCTCGACTGCGTTCGCAACAGGATTGCACCAAGCGACTGCGCCGTCGCTGGCGGCCCCGGCCAGAACAAGGCGTTCGTCGCGATCAAGTATCGCAAGAAGTTGCGGGGCGGCATCAGGGCCGATATCTTCGGCATGGTCGATCGCCCCTCGCATGGCTTCGGCCAGCGTATTGAAACGATCCAGAATCTTGGGGTGCGCCTGTCCAGACATCATGGCGGCAGCCGTTCGCGTCGCCGTCGTCAACTTAAAGGATAAACAGGGATCGGCAGGCGTGTTCGGGAGCGCCGTCGCGAAGCCCGTCGTGCGTGTTATCGGCTGGATCTGGAAAGGAACATCGAACATGTGGGTATCTCCGACGGTGCAGGAAGCCGCTCTCCCCACTTCACCCGTCAAAGACCAAACAGCTGCCCTCTCACTCGAAGGAGCGACAACGATCCGTCATTTGGACGCTGGTAAATCGCACCACCGAACCCGCAGGTAGCGACCTTCGCGTTTTGGCAGTTCCTTTCGGTCGATCATTCTGGCCGACACCTGAAAGTCCTCGTTGATCTTCACGACCAATAGCTTGTTGAAATTTCCATTTGTGTCGACCACGACCACGTCTTTCGTTTTGAACGGCGTAATGGTTTTAACTTCCACGTGGTCGTTGCCAAGCCTTCCATCAGCCCCTTGGGCATAGGTTTTATTCAGCTTGATGCCATATGTGATAGCGCTAAACAGTTCACCGATATCGCCGTAGACAGAAAGGTGAAGGCCCGTTTCCAGATGATAGCTCTCAGCAAGAGAGATAAGATCCTCAAAATAGGGGATCATGGACCTGATCGCGTTCGGGTATTTTGCGCCCCATTCCTTGTAGCGAAGCTGCTCGTCGATCTCCGACCAGGTAACCCATTCGCCATCATCGTAAAATGCGCGATCCGACCAATCTATTTCTTCCATTTATGTTCGCCCAACTTGAATCACTTCAAGCAAGTAGCAATTCAATTTGGCAATAAAGTGGCCGGAGGCAACAGAGCCTCCGGCACTGTGTCAGCCGACCCGGTCGAGCAGCTTCTTAGCGCGCCCCTCCATGTCGAGGCGGGCATCCTGCTGGGTCTTGTCGCGCGCCAGCCGGGTGATCCCCTGCACGAAGTCAAAGATGCTTTCCGGCGGGCGGCCCTCTTCCATCAGCACCTTCTCGATGATCTTGCCGGACTCGGCCTTTGAGAAGCCGCGCTTGCGGAGGAAATCTGCGCGATCCTCGTCACTGCGTGCCACGATCTGCTGACGGGCCGCCTTGATGCCATTCACGAAGCCCTGTGGTGAGGAGTTGGCAAAGCGCGTCAGCGCGGGTGCGGCCTCATGGGCAAATCGAGACGCGGCGTATTTCGAGTGGCGGATGCGGATCTCCTGAAAATCCTCGACGCCCCAGAGGTTGCGGTTTTGGCAGACGGCCCGCAGGTAGAAGCTCGCCATGCCGAGCGTCTTGGCTCCGACCTCCGAGTTCCAGCAATAGAAGCCCCGGAAGTAGAGATCAGGGGAACCGTCGGGCAGCTTGCCCGCCTCAATCGGGTTGCGATCGTCGACCAGGAACAGGAAGACGTCCCGGTCCGAGGCATAGAGCGTGGTCGTGTCGCGGCTGATCTCGACATCGGGGTTGTAGACCCCGGTCGACCAGTCGAGCACGCCCGGCACCTTCCAGCGCGTGTCTCCGGTGCCATTGCCCGCAATGCGCTGCACAGCTTCGACCAACTCAAAATCATGGATGCGGCCATAGTCGGGGCCAGTCACGGCGCGCAGTTCGG
>NZ_JACIYP010000389.1 GCF_014359905.1 Hoeflea sp.
GAGGAGGGCCGGGGAGGGTCAGGCCTGAGGGTGCCCGAAAGAGGGTGTCCGGGCCTGATCCTGTTCCTCATTCCGGAGTTTCCCGATGACCCATCTCGCCCCTTTTGCGTCCGAGCGCGCACTTGCGCCCGTTGTTCCCATCCCGTCCCCCGATACGGCCGCTGCGATCTTGAGCGTGGCCGAGGTGCTGCAGCCTGATCTGGCGCAAGGTTTCCAGATCGACGCGCTGCGCCTGCGCGTTGAGATGGAGCGCGCCTTTGGCGGCTCCGATGCGGACGGCGCCTGGGACTGGAAACTGGCCTATGAGGCGGGTGAGGCAGCGCTGGTCCTGTTCCTGAGGAAATTTGGTCGTGCGCTCTTGGCGCGGTCGGGCTCGCCCGCCGCCTTGCTGCCGATCCTTGCCAAGGTGTCCGGCCTTTTGCCGACCCATACGCGGCGATCCGAGGAGATGGAGCGGTTCCAGCAATTCTCGACACCGCTGCCCATGGGGCTTGCGGCACTTGTCGCGGCGCAGATCACATCGCGTGACCTGGTCCTCGAGCCATCGGCCGGAACAGGCCTTCTGGCGATCCTCGCGGAAATCGCGGGCGGCAGTCTCGCGCTGAACGAGCTTGCCGACACCCGCGCCGATCTTCTGCGCCGCCTCTTTCCGGGGCGTCCGGTCACGGGCTTTGACGCAGCCCAGATCGACGATCATCTCGGCGCGGCCCTGCGCCCGAGCGTGATCCTGATGAACCCGCCGTTCTCGGCTGTGGCCAATGTCGATGGCCGCACGACAGAGGCGACAGCCCGGCATCTGCGCTCGGCACTGGCCCGACTGGCTCCCGGCGGCCGTCTGGTCGCCATCACGGGTGCCAGTTTCGCGTCCGACGCACCCGCTTGGGCCGAGACCTTCGCCCGCCTGAGCGAGGCCGCGCATCTGGTCTTTACAGGTGCCGTATCCGGTGCCGCGTTTGCCAAACACGGCACCAGCTTTGAGACGCGCCTCTCGGTCTTCGACAAATGCCGCAGTGGCGAGGCGGGCGGCATCACAGCCGATCTGGCGCGCCCGATATCGCCTGATGTGGCCAGCCTGCTCTCGCTGATCACCGCCCATGTCCCCCCGCGCCTTGCGCTGGCGCAGGTCGCACCAGCAGGGCAGGGCCCCTCTTCCCCCTTCCCGGGAAATCCTACCCGCACCACGCGCACGGCCCTCAGCACATCCCGCGCAACAGAAGCAACGACCCCCACCAACACCGTCCCGCAGATCGAGGCCTTAGACCTCGCCTATACCCTGCGGAATGCGACCGAGGACGGGGCCAGCACGCGCCTGTCGGATGCCATTTATGAGACCTTCCGCCTGCAGGCGATCGACATCCCCGATGCGGAACCGCACCCGACCAAGCTTGTGCAATCTGCGGCCATGGCTTCGGTCGCGCCCCCGAAACCCAGCTACCGGCCCAAGCTTCCAGCCGCCATCCTGCGCGATGGCCTTCTGTCCGACGCGCAGCTTGAGACCGTAATCTACGCGGGCGAGGCGCATGGCGCATATCTCGCGGGGTCTTGGACCGTCGATGAGACCGGCGACATGGTCTCGGCCGCGCCGGACGATGCCGCTGACGCCGTCCGTTTCCGCCGCGGCTTCTTCCTTGGCGACGGCACCGGGGCGGGCAAGGGCCGCCAGTCGGCCGGGATCGTGCTCGACAACTGGGCGCAGGGTCGGCGCAAGGCGCTCTGGATCTCGAAGAGCGACAAGCTGCTGGAGGATGCGCAGCGCGACTGGTCGGCCCTTGGCCAGGAGCGGCTGCTGGTCACGCCGCTCTCGCGTTTTGCACAAGGCCGCGACATCCCGCTCTCCGAGGGTATTCTGTTCACCACCTATGCCACGCTGCGCTCCGAGGAGCGTGGAGCGAAAAAGTCCCGCGTCGACCAGATCGTCGACTGGCTCGGGGCTGATTTCGACGGGGTGATCCTGTTTGACGAAAGCCATGCCATGGCCAACGCCGCCGGATCCAAGGGCGAGCGCGGCGATGTCACGGCCTCGCAGCAGGGCAGGGCGGGCCTGCGCCTGCAGCATAAGCTGCCCAATGCCCGCGTGGTCTATGTTTCGGCCACCGGCGCAACCTCGGTGCACAACCTCGCCTATGCGCAGCGCCTCGGGCTCTGGGGTGGCGAGGACTTTCCGTTTTCGACGCGGGCGGAATTTGTGCAAGCTATCGAAGCTGGCGGCGTTGCCGCGATGGAGGTCCTGGCCCGCGATCTGCGGTCGCTTGGCCTCTACACGGCGCGCTCGCTGTCCTATGACGGCGTCGAATACGAGATGCTGGAACATGCGCTGACGCCGGAGCAGCGCGGGATCTATGATGCATATGCGCTCGCCTTCGGAGTCATACATCGGAACCTGTCCGCGGCGCTGGAAGCGGCCAACATTACTGGCGAATCCGGCGGTACGCTGAACCGCCAGGCCAAGTCCGCCGCCCGCTCGGCTTTCGAGTCCGCCAAGCAGCGCTTCTTCGGCCATCTG
>NZ_JACIYP010000039.1 GCF_014359905.1 Hoeflea sp.
ACAGCACCGGCGAGATCAGGCTTTGCGAGAGCGTCCGGAAGAACCGCGCCATTTCGAAGGAATAGATGGATCTGACTGCCTGAAAATTCATGACTTGTCCTCAACCAGGCCGACAAAGATATCCTCGAGCGAGCTTTGCCGTGTTTCCACATCGCGCAGGATGATGCCCGCCGCGCTCAGATCGGCAAACAGCGAGGCGATGCCGGTCCGCTCGCCATTGGCCTCGTAGGAATAGGTCAGCGCCTGGTCCTCCGCGCTGTAGTCGAGATTGTACTTTTGAAGCGCTTCCGGAATCGCACTGAGCGGCGACATCAGCTCGATGCGCATCTGCCGCTGCCCCATGCGCTGCATCAGCGCTTCCTTCTTCTCGACCAGCAGCAGCTCGCCGCCGCGAATGACGCCGACCCGGTCGGCAATCGCCTCGGCCTCGTCGATGTAATGGGTGGTCAGGATGATGGTGACGCCGTCCTGCTTGAGCTGGCGCACCACCTCCCACATTTCCTTGCGCAACTCGACATCGACGCCGGCGGTGGGCTCGTCCAGGAACAGCACCCTGGGCTCATGGCACATCGCCTTGGCGATCAGCACCCGGCGCTTCATGCCGCCCGACAGCTCCATGGTCTTGGCGTCCTTCTTGTCCCACAAGGACAGTTTCTCCAGGATGCTCTGCAGAATGGCCGGGTCGTGGCGCTTGCCGAACAGCCCGCGGGTGAAGCGCAGCGCGTCATAGACCGTCTGGAACGGTTCGAGCGCAATTTCCTGCGGCACCAGCCCGATCAGCGATCGGGCCGCGCGGAAATCCTTGATGACATCGAAGCCGCCAACCCTGACAGCCCCGGAACTGGGATTGACCAGGCCGCAGATGATCGAGATCAGCGTCGTCTTGCCCGCGCCGTTGGGCCCCAGCAGCGCCAGAATCTCGCCCTCCTGGATTTCCAGATTGACGCTTTTCAGCGCCTCGAAGCCGCTGTCATAGCGTTTGGACAAATTCTCGATCGAAACGATGGAAGGCATGATCTGCTTTTCGTGAAAGGGGCGCGCCCGACTGCCAAAGACAATCCATGCGCCAAAGGGGTCCGGAATAGAAAACCGTGGTTGGTCCGATCTAAGCAGGATCGGCCCGCGTTCAAGGGCAGACCCGGATGTGCGGCGAAATTGGTGCCGAGCTATCAGACCCTGCGGACAGAAACTGTCAGCATCGACGCCCGTCCGCGATCACCACTCCTCGCTCACCGGCGCCTCGCCCGCAAGCTCCGCCAGCCGCCGCCGCGTCGCCGCGGTCACGCCCTCGGGAAGCGCGTCGAGGGCGAAGAACCCGGCTTCGAGGATTTCGCGGTCGGCTTGCTTGGGCGCAAGCTGGCGCACCGTGCAGCGGTAGAAGGCGACATGGTCGCGGCGGCTGGTGCGATGGTTGAAATAGACCGCGAACAGCTCCGCCGGAGCGGTGAGTTCGAGATTGCCTTCCTCGCTCAATTCCTTGCTGAGCGCCGCGGCCACGGTCTCGCCGCGCTCCACGCCTCCGCCCGGCATGTGCCAGCCGGGCACATAGGAATGGCGCACCAGAAACACCCGGCCATCGTCGTCGAAACAGGCGGCGCGCACGCCCAGCGTCATCGACCGCGTCAGCACGAACCAGACATGAATGACGCGGGTGACGAGGCGCGCGCGAACCGAGCGCATTTCCGGCGGCCGCCCGCCAAAGCCGTCATCCGTCGAGACCGCCGGTTGCGGCCCGGGCTCCGGGTCGCTATGGCTTAAGCCATGTTTCGATTGGCCCATATCTCCGATGCCCACCTTGGTCCGTTGCCGAAAATGTCGCTGCGCGAACTCGCGTCCAAGCGCATCACCGGTTATGTGAACTGGCAGCGCAAGCGCCGCAAGCAGCTTTTTGGCGACACGCTGGAGAATCTGCTGGCCAGCATGCACGAGGCCGCGCCCGATCATGTCGCCATCACCGGCGATCTGGTCAACCTGGCGACGCGGACCGAAATCGAATCGGCGCGGATCTGGCTCGAGACCGGCTTCGAGCCGGAGAACGCCACCTTGGTGCCCGGCAATCACGACGCCTATGTGCCCGGCGCGCTCGGCCGCGCCAAGGCGGCCTGGCGGCCTTGGATCGTCTCCGACACCCATGCGCCCGAAGCGCCGCTGTTTCCCAGCTACCGCCGCCGCGGTCCGGTGGCGATCATCGGCATCTCGTCCGCCAACGCCACGCTGCCCTTCGTCGCCACCGGGGATTTCAAGAGGAAACAGGCGCGCGCCGCCGGCAAGCTGCTCGACCGGGCGCGCGAGGAAGGGCTGTTCCGCGTGGTGATGATCCACCACCCGCCGGTGCGGGGTGCAGCCAAATGGCACAAGCGGCTGCGCGGCATCGGCCGCTTCGGCAAGATGCTGAAACGCCACGGCGCGGAACTCGTGCTGCACGGCCACACCCATCTCGACACGCTCTACCATCTGAAGGGCCGCGACGGCCATGTGCCGGTGGTGGGGATCGCATCCTGCAGCCATGGCCCCGGCGGCGGCACGCCGCCTGCAGGCTTCAACCTGTTCGACATCGATGGCGAGCCCGGCGCCTGGCAGCTCACCCACCGCCGCATGCGCATGACCGGCCAAGGCCCCGACTTCGAGGAAATTCAGGAAGGCTTGATCCGCTCGGGCGACAAGATCAATTGATCATCGCCGAAATCCGGTCCCAGAACGCCACGACAAGGGCAGCAGCGCCCGCGACACAGCCGAGAATGAACCAGGACGCGCCAAGCACGAAACCGGCACCGCGGGTGGACCGCTTCGGCAGCTGACCGGCCGTATCCGGCACCGCCGCGATCGCGGCAGGCTTGGCGGCCGTGTCGCCGGTGTCCGCCGGCGCAGCCCATGCCTCCGCCGATGGGGCGGCTTCGGCCTCGGCCGCGCCGGTGTCGTCCCTATCGGTCTCATGCTCTGCGACGCTGGTTATCCCGGCAGACGCCTTCATCGCCTCGAAATCGCCGGCCAGGATCCGTTCCCGCTCGATCACCCGTTCGGCAATGTAGCGCCCGACGGCGTCCGCCGTCCGGGTCATGTCGCTGCTGTCGGAGATCGTCACCCGCCCAAGCCGCGTGTCGCGGACGAAGCGGTACACCCGGCGGTCATGGCCCATATGCACATGCGCCACCGCATCGATCCACAATCGTGGTTGAAGCCCGGGCGAGATGCCGAAATCGAAACGGTCATCGGCCGGATCGATGTCATCGAACAGCGGCCCTATCTCCTGGGCCAGAAGCTCGAGCCTGGCGCGGTCGGCGTCGCGGATGTCGACCACCACGTCGGTGCGGTCGGCGGAGGCGATCTTGACTTCACGCACGATGTCCGCCAGGCGGCGTTCGGTCGAATGGGTCTTGGGGTGGTCGGTCATGGCGCGGTTCCGGGGAGAAATGGTTAATGACTTCTTAGCACAGACCGGCATTGATGGCGACAATGGGGCAGCCCCTGTTTGGCGACGTGGTAAAGAACGCCGCGCCGCACCGTCCACAGCAGCTCAGGCGCCGCCGGACACCGCCTGGGTCAGCACGCGGACCACAGCGTCGGGCGCTTGCTCGGGCAGCATGTGCCCCAGCCCCGGCAGCACGCTGAAGGCGAAGGAGGCGGGCAACGCCTGCGGGTTCGGGCAGGGCAGCACCCGGTCCTCGGTCCCCCAGATCACCGCAACCGGCATGGAAAGTGCGGCAAGCGCATCGGCCGGCAGCACGCCCTGGCCCTCGGCCGGACCGGCCGGAAACATCGCCCGATAGGTCTCGTCCAGCGCCTGAAGCGCCCCGGGCCGGGATCGGGCTGCAACGAAACGCTCGATCACGGCCTGCGGCACGGCAAAGCCCGGCCCGGCCATCTCGGCAAGGCAGGCGCTTATCTCGGCCTCGGTGGAGGCCTTCGCATAGCGGCCCAGCAGGTCCACATTGATTTCACGCGCCATGCCGCCCGGCGCCACCAGCGTCAGCGACGTGACGCGATCGCCGGCGCGCATGGCGATCAGCGCCGCCACGGCACCGCCCATCGAATGCCCGGCGAGATGGAACTGCGCGAATCCCGCTTCGTCGAGCCCGGCGAGAATGGCTTTCGCCATCCGCCCTGCCCCGCCGCGGCCGTCTGAGTTGAGCGAGCCGCCATGGCCGGGCAGATCCACCGTGATCACCCGCAGGCTCCCGGGCAGGTGCGCCCTGACCGCATCCCAGGCCGAGCCGTCGCCGCCAAAGCCGTGCAGCAGCACCAGCGGCACGCCGGTTTCGGACCCCGAAATCTCCATGTGCAGTCCGGACATGATGCTCCTCCAAGATAAGCGATACGAACGGCCGCGCGCGATAGGCTCGGCGCAGCCTGTTGACACAGCCCTGCCGGGGATGGGCGGTCCACCATACTCCGTCGTTCCGGCCCCCGCGCCGGAATCCAGCCACGGCGCGTCCGCGCCGTGAAGGAGTCTCTTACGATCAAGGACTTGATCGCGCTGGATGCCGGCTTTCGCCGGCATGACGGCTGACGATAGACTGCCCCCACGAACGACAGGAAAGTGCGGGTTTGCCCCAGCCGTCTGCGCCGCGCCTTGCGGCGCGGCGGTCATTTGCTCTCCTGTCAGCCCTCGGACGCCGTGAGCGCCCGGTTGGCCGCCGACACCACCGCCTCGAGCGAGGCCGCCACGATGTTGGTGTTGACGCCCGCGCCATACAATTTGCCGGTCGGCGTCTCCATCTGCATGTAGCAGATGGCGGCGGCGTTGGAGCCGTGCTGCAGCGAATGCTCGGAATAGTTGGCCACCGTCAGATCGAGGCCGAGATAGGTCGACAGCGCGTTGACGAAGCCGTCGATCGGCCCCGTGCCGCGGCCCTCGATGCGCTTGACCTCGCCGCGGTCGGTGATCTCCGCCGAGACGATCCGCACGCCCTTGGCGTTGGGATCGGTGTGGGTGTGGTGGTCGACATAGCCGAGCCGCGCGCCGGGCTGGTTGACATACAGCTCCATGAAGCTCTCGTAGATCCGCTTGGGCGGCAGCTCCACGCCCTCCTCGTCGGTGATGCGCTGGATCTCCTCGCGGAACTCCACCTGCAGCGCCCGCGGCAGGTCGAGGCCGTAATCCTCCTTCAGGATATAGGCGATGCCGCCCTTGCCCGACTGCGAATTGATGCGGATGATCGCCTCGTAGGAGCGGCCGACATCGCGCGGATCGATCGGCAGATAGGGCACCTCCCAGTCCGGCTTGTTGGCCTTGCGGATCGCCTTCATGCCCTTGTTGATCGCATCCTGGTGCGAGCCCGAAAACGCCGTGTAGACCAGT
The DNA here is from genome assembly GCF_014359905.1 of Hoeflea sp. GTDB lineage: Bacteria > Pseudomonadota > Alphaproteobacteria > Rhizobiales > Rhizobiaceae > Hoeflea. The sequence goes on from NZ_JACIYP010000039.1 coordinate 5,300, forward strand.
TCGCCGACATAAGGATGCCGCTCGGGGATCTTCATCTCGTTGGAATATTCATACACCGCCTTGATCCGCTCGATGTCGGAGCAGTCGAGCTCGGGGTCGACCCCTTGGGTGAACATGTTCAGCGCCAGGGCCACCACGTCGACATTGCCGGTGCGCTCGCCATTGCCGAACAATGTGCCCTCGACCCGGTCGGCGCCCGCCATCAGCCCGAGTTCCGTGGCGGCGATGCCGGTGCCGCGGTCATTGTGCGGATGCAGCGAGATCAGCACGTTCTCGCGATTGTCGATGTGCCGGCACATCCACTCGATCTGGTCGGCATAGATGTTGGGCGTGGCCATCTCCACCGTCGAGGGCAGGTTGAGGATCAGCTTGTTGTCCGGCGTCGGCTGAATAATGCCGATCACCGCATTGGAGATCTCCAGCGCCACTTCCAGCTCGGTGCCGGTGAAGCTCTCGGGCGAATACTCGAAGCGGAAATCCCCGCCCGCCTTCTCCGCCATCTCCCTGACCATCTTCGCCGCATCCACCGCGATCTGCTTGATGCCGGCGACGTCCTTCTCGAACACCACGCGGCGCTGCAGCTCGGACGTCGAATTGTAGAAATGCACGATCGGCCTTTTGGCGCCTTCCAGCGCCTCGAAGGTGCGCGTGATCAGCTCCGGCCGGCACTGCACCAGCACCTGCAGCGACACATCGTCGGGCACCCCGCCCTGTTCGACGCACCAGCGGGCAAAGTCGAAATCGGTCTGCGAGGCCGAGGGAAACCCGATCTCGATTTCCTTGAAGCCCATGTCCAAGAGCAGCTGGAACATCCGCGCCTTGCGGTCATGCCCCATCGGGTTGATCAGCGACTGGTTGCCGTCGCGCAGGTCCACCGAGCACCAGATCGGCGCCTTCTCGATGCGTTTTGACGGCCAGGTCCGGTCGGGCAGATCGATCAGCGGATAGGCGTGGTATTTCTGGGCCGCGTTCGGCATGCCCTTCGGTCCGGATGACGTGTGTGCGGTCATGGTTGTCTCTCGTTTCCTGGCCCATCTCCCGGGAGCCGCGTGTGTTGCGACGTCAACCGGCCTCAGGCCGTCATGTTGCATTCAGGAAAAAATGTAAAGTCGAGAGAGGAGCAGGAGAGCCAAGCGGCGGTTTCGACCGCCGGACGCTCCTCAACGAGCCCGGCGATCGCCGCTAAGTGCGAGAAGCAGAAGGCCGCCGAGACGCGCATGCGAAGCCACCGCCGCGGTGAAGCGGGCGAAGTTGGTCTCGGAGGGGCGCGAGGTCGGGTTCATGCGGGCTAGATACAGCGGCCGGGGCGGGTTGGCAAGGGGGTGGGTCGCGCGTTGCAGTCTCGCGCTATTCGTACATTCCATCCCCCCCAGAATATGGTATGAATTCGTCATACTTTGCTGCATCCTGTTGAAAGAGAGACCAATCATGGACAAACGAACAATCAGCCTTCCCGATGAGCATGCGAACTATATCGACCAGAAAGTCAGATCCGGGGACTACGCCTCGGCAAGCGAAGTGGTTCGTGCGGGGCTTCGCGCTCTGCAGGAGCGAGACCGCGCCGTTGAAGACTGGCTCCGCAACCAGGTTGCGCCAACCTATGATGCCATGCTTGCCGACCCGTCGCGCGGCATTCCGGCGAGTACTGTTTTTGATGATTTACGAGCGCTGCATGCCGAAAAGACAAAAGGCTCCGCGTGAAACCGCGCGACATTGTCTTTGCGCCGGAAGCGCGCGCGGATTTGTTGGCGCTCTATGAATGGATCAGCGCCAAGGCAAGCCCCGGCGTCGCGATGAGCTACATCGACCGAATCGAACGCTATTGCAGCGGCTTCGATCTGGCGTCACAGCGCGGACATGCCCGCGATGACATTCGACCAGGTCTGCGCATCATCGGCTTCGAGAGGCGTATCACCATCGCATTCTCGGTCACAGATCGAGCCGTCACCATCCTGCGCCTGTTTTACGGCGGACAGAATTGGGAAGATGATGTGTGACAAGGATCTGCTCCGGCCTTCCCTGCATTTATGCCGGCTCCAGCCTTGCCCCCAGTTCCAAAAAATCTTTCACATTCTCCGTCACCAGCGTCAGATCATAGGCCCGCGCGGTAGCGGCGATGATGATGTCGGCAAGGCTCGATTGATGACCTCGGCTGGTGGCGTCGTCTTGTATCGCGCCGGCAACGCGGGCCACGATGGTGTCCATCGCAAGCACGCGGTCTCCGAAATCATCGACCAGCCGGTCAAGCCAGTCGGCGATCTGCTTGGCTCGCTCAAAGATCGACATCCCGCATCACCGACGGATCGCGCCAAAGCTCGATCCCGCCCGGGATTAGCCCCTCCCCCTTTGTGGGGGTCGAAGGACGGGCGAGACCCGTGGCTCGCCCCGGCTGGGTTGGGGAGGGGTCTTTCTTATATCCCCCTCACCTCCCGTGCCGGTACACCAGCACCTCCGGTCCCGGGCGGTCGGGGTCGAGTTCCAGCACCGCGCCCAGCCGTTCGGCGAGCCGGCGCGAGCGGTGGTTGTCGGGGTCGATGTGGCTGACGATCGTCGTGAGCCCGCGCGGGCCAAAACCCCAGGCGCGCAGGGCAACCGCCGCCTCATAGGCGTGGCCCTTGCCCTCGAAGCCCGGATAGACCATCCAGCCGAGCTCATGCTCGGGAAACAGCGGTCCGGAATTGATGCCGACCTGGCCCAGGCATGCGCCGCTCTCGCGGTCGTCGATCATCAGCGCGCCGCAGCCCAGCAGCGGCCACTGCGCCATGTCGTGGCAGAACATGCCCCAGGCGTCGGCCAGCGTGTGCGGGCCTTGCATGTGCACCGCGCGTTCGGACATCATCAGGCTGGCATAGGCCGGCCAGTCCTGCATGGCCTGCGGCCTGAGCCGCAGCCGTTCGGTCTCGAGTATCGGGATTTCCATAAAAGCCTCACAATTTTCTCGCCGCAATGCCGCATAGGGCAGAATCGGTTTCCGCATCGGCCGCGCGAGATGCTATCCTATAGGCCTCAAAATCATCTCGGGACAGGGCACGCCGGGGCCTCGTCCATCATCCCCGATCTCCGCGCACCAAGTTTGGGACCTTCAAGCATGAAAGCCACAGCCCGATGACGCGTGATTTCTCGGCCCTGATGCCGGCCGCCGCCGCGGCCACGCCCCCGAAGCGGGAGATCCCGCTTCTGCAAAGGCTCGGCTGGCAACCGTTCTTCGCCCAGCAGATCAGCGTCGACGAGATGGTCGAGACCCCGCCGGTCAGGGTCACCGAGGTGCACCGCAGCGGGCTCCGGGTGCTGGGCGACGGCATCGACATGATGGTGCCGCCCCGCGCCGACGCCACCGTCGGCGACTGGCTGCTGCTCGACCGCGCGCTGCCCAGCGCCAGCCGGCTGCTCGAGCGCAAGAGCCTGATCAAGCGCCGCGCGGCGGGCCATGACCGCTCGATCCAGCTGATCGCCGCCAATCTCGACACCGCCTTCGTCGTCACCTCCTGCAACCTCGATTTCAACATGGCGCGGCTCGAGCGCTACATCGCGCTCGCCTTCGACGCCGGCGTCACGCCGGTGGTGCTCCTGACCAAATCCGACCTATGCGCCGATCCCGCATCTTACGTCGAACAGGCGCAGACCATCTCGAAGGATGTCGCGGTGATCACGCTCAACGCCAAGAGCGACGAGCCGAGGGAAAGGCTCGCGCCCTGGTGCAAGCCGGGCCAGACGGTGGCGTTCCTGGGCTCGTCGGGCGTCGGCAAGTCGACGCTCACCAATGCGCTCTCGGGAACGGAATCAGCGGCCACGCAGGCGATCCGCGAGGACGATTCCAAGGGCCGCCACACCACCTCGCACCGGCAACTGCACATCCTGCCCGACGGCTGCGCCGTGCTCGACACCCCGGGCGTGCGCGAATTGCAGCTCACCGACGCCGAAGCCGGCGTGGCGGAGGTGTTCTCCGATCTCGACGAACTGGCGGCAGAATGCCGCTTCAACGACTGCAGCCATCAAAGCGAGCCGGGCTGCGCCGTGCAGGCCGCGCTCGAGGCCGGCACCATCGACGCGGCGCGGCTTGCGCGCTGGCAGAAGCTGCTCGCCGAAGACCGGCACAACACCGCAAGCCTTGCCGAGCGCCGCTCCAAGGACAAGGCCTTCGGCAAGATGGTCAAGCAGGCCAAGAAGCTGAAGAAGGTCCGCTGACCGCCGCGCCCGCCGCCAACCGGATGGGAGCGGTGCGGTGCTCGCGCACGTGCCGCGGACATGAGAAAGCCCCCGCCGGCTCTCGCCTGCGGGGGCTCGCGTTCAAGGCCGCAGCCTGGTTCAGATTTCGCTCTGATTGGTGATGATCCTGCCCACCAGGCCGTAAGTCTTGGCGTCCTCGGCCGACAGCCAGTAGTCGCGGTCGGTGTCGGCGGCAATCTTTTCGATCGGCTGGCCGGTGGCCTTGGCGAACATCCCATTGAGCCGGGCGTTCATCTTGATGATTTCGCGCGCCTGGATCTCGATGTCCGAGACCATGCCGCGGGTGCCGCCCGAGGGTTGATGCAAGAGGAAGCGGGTGTTGGGCAGGCACAGGCGCTGCTCCTTGGGCACCGAGATGTAGATCAGCGCGCCGGCGGAGGCGACCCAGCCGGTGCCGATGATCCACACCTTGGGCTTGATGAAGCCGATCATGTCGTGGATCGAATCGCCCGATTCGACATGGCCGCCGGGTGAATTGACAAAGATCCGGATGTCTTCGTCGCTGGCGGCAGCCAGCGCCGCCAGTTGCGCGCAGACCTTGTGCGCCAATTCCTGGGTGATGCCGCCATAGATGAAGATCGAGCGCGATTTGAACAGGTTTGCTTCCGCTTCCTTGCCCAGCGGCAGTTCTGTCGTCTTGTCGTCTTCGTCGCTCATAAGCCGTCTCCATGTGGTTCGTATGCTTGCCAGATAGTACGATCCGGCCCGCGAAACAATGGCGCAATCCCAAACGGGCCTTGAAACAGACGGACGGCGCAGCGTTTTCACGCTGCGCCGTCCGGATGTCGGATTTGCACGGCCGGCGCTCAATCAGCCCGGCCGACGATCAGGCGAAAGCCTGTCCGGCTTACGCGACAGCCTTGTCGCCGCCCTGCTCGGGCCGCGGACGGCGGTCGCCGCCGCGACGGCTGCGGCGCGGCTTGGCTGGCTGGTCGCCCTGCTTGGCACCGGCGGCAGCCGGCTGATGCCGGTTGGCGCCCGGCTGGCCTTCACCCGGCGCGCGGCCCTGGCCGGGCTTTCCGCCCCTGCCCTGACCCTGGTTCTGACCCGGCTTGCGGCCCTGGCCCTGCGGCTTGGCGCCCTGGCGCGGGCGCTGGGTGCGGTTGAGCGGCGCGAAATCGCCGTCGGGATCGGCCAGAGCATCGACATAGGTACCTTCCGGCGCCTTCTCGACCTGGATTTCGACCTTGAGCATCTTTTCGATGTCGCGCAGCAGCGAGCGTTCGTCCGGTGCGCAGAAGGTCACGGCGGTGCCTTCGGCGCCGGCGCGCGCGGTGCGGCCGATGCGGTGGACATAGACTTCCGGCACGTTCGGCAGTTCGTAATTGACCACCAGGCTCACGCCCGGCACGTCGATGCCGCGGGCGGCGATGTCCGTGGCGATCAGCACCGGCACGGTGCCGGCGCGGAAGCCTGCGAGCGCGCGCTCGCGCTGGCCCTGCGACTTGTTGCCGTGAATGGCCGCAGCCGCAATGCCGTCGGCTTCGAGCCGCTTGGTGGCCTTGTCGGCGCCGCGCTTGGTGCGGGTGAACACGATCACGCGCTCGCCCTTGCGGTCACGGATCAGGCTCGCCAGCGCGCCCATCTTGGCGGGCGTCTGCATGTGCATGACGGTGTGCTCGACGCGGTCGGCGGTCTTCTTGGCGGGCACCACCGACACTTCGGTCGGGTTCTTCAGGTGCCGCGAGGACAGTTCGCGGATTTCCTTGGGCATGGTCGCCGAGAACAGAAGCGTCTGGCGATCCTGCGGGGTCATGGCGAGAATGCGCTTGATCGCCGGCATGAAGCCGATGTCGAGCATCTGGTCGGCCTCGTCGAGCACGACGACTTCGATTTCGTTGAGCGACACGGCGCGCTGTTCAATCAGATCCATCAGCCGGCCCGGGGTGGCGATGAGAATGTCGACGCCGGAAGCCAGCGCCTTGATCTGCGGGCGGATCGACACGCCGCCAACCACCACGGTCGAGGTCAGGTGCAGCTTGCGGCCATAATCCTTGACGCTTCTGGCAATCTGGGAGGAGAGTTCGCGGGTCGGCGCCAGGATCAGCACGCGGGCCTTCTTGGGTGCGGCTTTCTTGCCCGGGGCCATGCGGTGCAGGATCGGCAGCGCGAAGGCTGCGGTCTTGCCGGTGCCGGTCTGCGCCAGGCCGATGACGTCGCGGCCTTCGAGAACCAAAGGAATGGCCTGGACCTGGATCGGTGTCGGCGTGGTCAGGTGCAGACCGTCAAGCGTATCGAGAAGGGCCTTGGACAGGCCGAGTTCGGAAAAAGTCATGGAATGTCTTTCGAAGTTTTGGGCATACGTCGGGGGCGTGCGCCTCAGCGCCGCCAATCGCGGATCATGCCCGATCACAAATGGTCCCCTGGCTGCGGACAAACCGCAATCGGGGGAGTTCGGGTTGGGCGCATCGCCGCTGGCCGACGCGAAAATTCAAGGGTGGACGTCAGGGGAAGTCAGAACACGCTAATCAACGAAGACGCGTGCAGCGGCCGATTGGCCCCTATCCAGTTGCGTCCTTAGGCCTGACAATTGCGGCCGTGTCAAGGCGAAAGCGATAATTCTTGCTGCAGCGCAGCAGACAGACTCAGCGGGATGTCCGGTCGCGGCCCTCGACCGCGGCATTGGCGGCGACGCTGCGGATGGCCCTGCCGGGTGTCAGGGCGATGGCCGCGATGACGAGGGCGCAGGCCGCCCATTGCGCCGCGCCGACCGGTTCGGAAAAGGCGAACCAGCCGACCAGGAACATGGTCGGCAGCTCGAAGCTCCCCGCGATCGCGGTCCTGGCGGTGCCGATCTCCGGGGCGCAGATCGTGTAGAGCAGCTGCGGGATCAGCGCCGAACCGAAGGCGATGCCCGCCACCAGCCACCAGCCGGACGACGTGCCCGGAAACAGCGCCGCGGCGGGCGTCACGGCCATCAGCGGAAAGAGCCCGATCACCGATCCGAGACTGGCGCTGGCGAGCCGCGCCAGCGGGTCGAGCACCTTGAGCCTGTGCACCAGCACATTGATGCCGAAGCCGAAGCCCAGTGGTGCTGCCAGCGACAGCAACAGCGCCGGCACCTGGTCGGCGGCAATCGCCGATGGCGAGGAGGCAAGCACTGCGGCGGCAATGATCATCAGCGACGCGGCGATGGCGCGGCGGCCCGGCCGGTCGCCGAACAGCAGCCAGGCGATCGCCAGCGTGAACACCGGATAGGTCATGTAGAGCACGCCCGCGGTCGAAACCGGGACGATCTCGACGGCCCGCACATAGCCGATCCAGCCCAGCCCCATGGCGATTCCCGCCACCACGCCCCAGGTCAGCGCGCGCCATCGGGCCCGGGCGCGATAGACCACCGGCAACAGCACGAGCGCGGCGAAGGCATAGCGGAAGAAGGCGATGGCGTGCGGCGCCATCCCCTCGGCGGTCAGCGACCGGGCGAAATAGGGAACCAGACCGAAGCCCACCGAAGCCGCCACGACGCCCAGCGTCGCAAGCCCGGTGTTCAGTCCGCCCGTGTGTTCCAGTTGGTCCGCTTTCATTGCGACTGAGTAACAAGCTGCCGGCCGCATGGGAAGCGATTGCGACCGTCCCCACGGAAGCGGTGCGGCCATGCAATCAACGCCGCCGAACGTCGTATTTTCGGATTGCTATCCCGCAGGGCGCGAAATAATCTCCGGCCGTTCGGGTTCCGTGAAGGCCAAGCCTTCGGGATTAAAGGGGAACACGGTAGGGACGACCTGAAACAGGGCCCGATCCGTGGCTGCCCTCGCAACTGTGAGCGTGAGCCGCATCCATGATGCCACTGGGTCAGACCGGGAAGGCGGATGAAAGGCAAAAGCGCGAGCCAGGAGACCTGCCCGGACACTGGGCGCCGCGATCGCGGCGGCCAATTCCAACCTCTTGCACGATGGGTGCAGAAAGGGCTTACACATGCATATCGAACCCGGCGTCGTCGACGGCGCGAAAATTGTCCTGAGCTACGCAACGGCGGCTGCCGCTGCCGGGCTTTCCCTGAAGATGTCGATGGACACGATCCGCAAGGACGGCGGCGTGGCGGCACTGGCCGTGCGCTCGGTGTTCACCACGCTTCTCGTCTTCACCTTCTTCGAAGTGTTTCCGCACCACGCCGTGGGCGTCTCGGAGGTTCACCTGATCCTCGGCTCGACGCTCTATCTCCTGTTCGGCGCAGGTCCCGCAGCGATCGGCCTGGCGCTCGGGCTCCTGGTCCAGGGCATGTTCTTCGCCCCCTTCGACCTGCCGCAATACGGCATGAACGTCACCACGCTGGTGGCGCCGCTCTACGCCATGTCGCTGATCGCCAAGCGCATCATCCCGGCCGGCACCGCCTACAAGGACGTCAGCTACAAGCAGGCGCTGGCGCTGTCGACAAGCTACCAGGGCGGCATCGTGATGTGGGTCGGATTCTGGGCGCTCTACGGCCATGGCTTCGGCGCGGAGAACCTGGCGCAGATCGCCTCCTTCGGCGGAGCCTACATTCTGGTCGTGATCCTCGAGCCGCTGGTCGACCTCGGTGTACTGGCGATCGCCAAGACGATCAGCCGCACCGATGGCGGCCTGCTACTGAACAACCGGCTCTACAGCCACGCCGCATAAGCGGACATTCGCTCGTCCGCACGACACACGCCGCGTGACCATCGTCCCGCGGCGTTTTTGTTGGGCGCAGGGTCCGGCAAGTCATCGAACGGGCTGGCGGTCCACCCGCGGCGCGGATAGCATTGCGGCAAGCGCTTCACAGGAGACGACCGGATGAATATCGAGATGATCCGCGCGGCCGATGCCCGGCTTGAGGGCCATGTCCGCCGCACGCCGCTGCTCTCCTCCCCTTTCCTCGACGAGATCGCCGGACGCCGCGTCTGGATCAAGCCCGAATGCCTGCAGCACACCGGCAGCTTCAAGTTCCGCGGCGGCTGGTCGGCCGTCTCGGCGATGGACCCGGACCTCAGGGCGGAGGGCGTGCTGGCCTTCTCGAGCGGCAATCATGCGCAGGGCGTGGCGCTGGCCGCCGCCCGGCACGGCGTGCCCGCCGTCATCATCATGCCGTCCGACGCGCCGCAGATGAAGATCGCCAACACAAGGGCGCTGGGCGCCGAGGTGGTGCTCTATGACCGCGCGACGGAGGATCGCGACGCGATCAGCGCGCGCGTGCTGGCGGAGCGTCAACTGACGCTGATCAAGCCCTTTGACGATCCTTTCGTCATCGCCGGCCAGGGCACCTGCGGGCTCGAGATCGCGAAACAGGCCGCCGCGGAAGGCATCGGCCGCGCCGATGTGCTGGTCTGCTGCGGCGGCGGCGGCTTTGCCTCCGGCATCGCACTGGCACTCGAGGCCGAAGCCCCCGGCCTGAGGGTGCGGCCGGCCGAGCCCGAAGGCTTCGACGACATGGCCCGCAGCCTGGCCTCGGGCGCCATCGAGCGCAACGACCGGATGTCCGGCTCGCTCTGCGACGCGATCCTGACCCCGCAGCCCGGCGATCTGACCTTCCCGATCCTGGCGCGGCTCGCAGGCCCCGGCCTGGCGGTGAGCGAGGACGAGGCGCTTCATGCCGTGGCGCTGGCCTTTTCCCGGCTCAAGCTGGTGGCCGAACCCGGCGGCGCCGTCGCGCTCGCGGCGGCCCTGTTTCATGCGGGCGAGATCGAGGGCGATGACGTGATCGTCACCATCTCCGGCGGCAATGTCGATGCGGATGTGTTCCGGATGGCGCTGGACCGGTTCGGCGGCTGACGGCCGCTTTCTTTCGTAGCGCAAGTGCGCCGGGCCGCGGCGGGACTCAGGCCTCGCCCAGCCTCACGCCTTCATCCTTGGCCTTGTGGCCCGGCTCGACATGGATGATCACCCGCACGCCCTCGAGTTCCTTGGTCAACGCGGCTTCCAGCCGGTCGCAGATGCGGTGGGATTTCTCGACGCTCATCGACCCGTCCACCACCAGGTGAAACTCGACGAAGGAGACGCGGCCCGCCATGCGGGTGCGGATGTCGTGCGCCTCGATGGCCCCGTCGGCCTCGGCCTTGATGATCTCCTGGATGCGCTTTTCATCGACCGGATCGATGGCCCGGTCCATCAGCCCGTCCACGGAAGAGGCGATCACCTTCCAGCCCTGCCACAGCACGTTGAAGGCGACGATCAGCGCCAGCAGCGGGTCGAGCCGCGGCTGGTCGAAGGCGAGCGCAAGGCCGAGCCCGAGGATCACGCCGACCGAGGTCACCACATCCGACAGGATGTGATGGCCGTCTGCCTGCAGCGCGGGCGAACGGTGCCGGCGGCCGATCCGAAGCAGCGCCGCCGCCCAGACCGCGTTGATGACCGCCGCAAGCCCGTTGATCGCAAGCCCCAACACCGGCGCCTCGATCCGCTTGGGCGTGAGCAGCCCCCCCACCGCCTCGTTGACGATCAGCAGCGCCGCGACCACGATCAGCACGCCCTCGAGCACGGCGGAGAAATACTCGGCCTTGTGGTGGCCGTAGGGATGGTCGGTGTCCGCCGGTTTCTGCGCATAACCGATCGCGATGAAGGCCGCGAGCGCCGCGATCACATTGACGATCGATTCCAGCGCGTCGGAATAGAGCGCGATCGAACCGGTCACATACCAGGCGACGAATTTCAGCCCCATCACGCCGAGGGCGAGCGGGATCGACCAGAAGGCCAGCCGGCGGACGATCTTGGAAGCCTGGGGCAACGGGCCTAATCCTGCAACGAGGCGATATAGGAGATGATCGCGTCAACCTGCTCCGGCGTGGCGATGAACTCGGGCATGTCGGGATGGTCCGAATAGATCCGGCCATCCGAAAAAGCCTCCTCGAGCGCATCCATGGGGAAACGCTCGGACAGGTCGCGGAACGGCGGCGCCGCCTCGTGTGGGCTGGCGTCGGCCGGACCCACCGCGTGGCACTTGCCGCAATTGATCTCGACCAGTTCCCGCCCGGCCTGGATTTCCGCGTCGGTCTGCGCCCGCGCCGGGGCGAGACCGGCGGCCAGGACGACCGTCACGGTCGCCAGGATCGCCACGGTCCTTCGCCATTTCCTTCCGCCACTCTGTCTCATGCCGCTTCCACCTTCTTCCGCAGCGCCATATGCGCCACCACATTCTCGATGATCCGCATGCCCGCATCCTGACCCAGCGTCATGATCGATTCGGGATGGAACTGCACCGCCGCCACCGGCAGGCTCTCATGCTCGATCGCCATGATAACCCCGTCATCGGTTTCAGCGGTAACACGAAATTCCTTGGGCATTGTGGCGTAGTCGGCAAAGATCGAATGGTAACGGCCGACCGTGACCTCCTTGGCAAGGCCCGAGAAGATCATGCCGTTGGGCGAAACCCGGATTCGCGACGGCTTGCCGTGAACCGGCACCGCCAGCTCGCGCAAGGATCCGCCGAAACTCTCGGTCAGCGCCTGCAGGCCCAGACAGACGCCGAACACCGGAAGCTCGCGGGCGCGGATCTTCTTGATGGTGGCGGCGCAATCGAAATCCTTCGGACTGCCCGGCCCCGGCGACAGCACCACCAGGTCAGGGGCGATACGATCGAAGACATCGTCGGCCACCGGCGAGCGCACCGTGGTGACCTTTGCCCCGGTCTGGCGGAAATAATTGGCCAGCGTATGCACGAAGGAATCCTCGTGATCGACCAGCAGGATCGAGACCCCCTCGCCCACCTTCGCGGTCACCCGTCCGGCCGATCCGGCATTGCCAAGCCGCGCGTCACGGATCGCCGACAGCATGGCCGAGGCCTTGAGTTCGGTCTCGGCCTCTTCCTCCTCGGGGTTGGAATCAAACAGCAGCGTGGCGCCGGCGCGGACTTCCGCGATCCCGTCCTTGATCCTTATGGTGCGAAGCGTCAGCCCCGTGTTCATGTCGCCATTGAAGCCGACCATGCCGACGGCCCCGCCATACCAGGCGCGCGGGCTCTTTTCGTTGTTTTCGAGAAACCGCATCGCCCAGAGTTTCGGCGCACCGGTGACGGTGACCGCCCAGGCGTGGCTCAGGAACCCGTCGAACGCATCCATGCCGTCGCGAAGACGCCCCTCGATATGGTCGACCGTGTGGATGAGCCGAGAATACATCTCGATCTGGCGGCGACCGATCACCTTGACCGAGCCCGGCTCGCAGACCCGGCTCTTGTCGTTGCGGTCGACGTCGGAACACATCGTGAGCTCGGATTCATCCTTCTTGGAATTCAGCAGCTTGAGGATCTGCTCGGAATCGGAGATCGCGTCGTCGCCGCGCTTGATGGTGCCGGAGATCGGGCAGGTCTCGATCCGCCGGCCGTTGACCCGCACGAACATCTCGGGCGAGGCGCCGACCAGATATTCCTGGTGGCCCAGATTGATGAAGAACGAATAGGGCGACGGGTTGATGGCCTTGAGCCGCCGGCTGATTTCGGATGGCCGCGCCTCGCAGCGCTCGAAGAAGGTCTGCCCCGGCACCACCTCGAACAGGTCGCCGCGCTTGAAGCTCTCCTTGGCCCGCTTGACGAGTTCCGCGTATTCGCCCGGCGCATGATCGCCGCGCTCGGGACTCCGCTCGGAAGGCTGGAACGGCTCCGGCGCGATTTTTGCATCGCGGCCTTCGGTGGTCACGCCGTCAAGCGCGAAATCATAGCGGTCGATCCAGGCCTTGGCGGCATGGTGGTCGACCACCAGGATCTCGTCGGGCATGAACAGCAGGAGGTCGCGCTGGTCTTGCGCGCGGATGATCTTTGCCGGCACCGAGTCGAACTGGAACGCCAGATCATAGCCGAAGGCGCCGTAAAACCCGATATTGCCGTCCTCTTCCGAATGGAACTGGTCGACAATGACCCGCAGCACCGAAAACACCGTCGGCGCACGCGACCGCTCTTCCTCGGAGAAGATCCGGTCCGGCTCGGCGATATCGATCGCGATGCTGCGTGCTTCGCGCGCCGAGACCGCGAACTCCGCCTGTCCCGCAAGCCGGGTCTCAAGAATGGACAGCAGCGCTTCGCCGCGGCCGTTGTAGGCCTCGATGGTCAGGCGCCGCCCATGCGAGGAGATCCCCAGCGGCGGATCGACGACGGCCGTGTCCCAGCGGGTGTAGCGGCCCGGATATTCATAGTTGGACGAAAACACCGCGCCGCGCCGGCTGTCGAGCGCATCTACGTAATCCGACACCGCGTCCGCATAGGGCGTTTCACGCCGCTTGCGCGTGACCAAGACCCCGCCGCGCGTGACATACTGCGCTGCGCCATCTGAAAGTACAGTCGTGCCCATTTCAAAGCTCCGTTTGAACCGTTCCGGCGATCCAATGTCCGGCGGGGCAAACAAAAAAGCCGCCGGACCTTTTCGGTCCCGGACGGCTTGTTGATCTCAAACGCACACGCGTGGTCAAGGCCGCCTAGGAGCGAACCCACCACCAGTTGTTCTGTGCTGCGTGCATCGTCATAATCCAAGCCATAGCGCAGCCCGGGTTTTGCATCAAGCGAAGATGAAGCGGCCGGATGATTTCTGTGACCGGGCGGCAGCGCGGGGGCATCTTGACTTCGGCGCGCGCTTATCCCACATCTTGAGGATGAAGATGGACCGAACCCACAGCGCTCATTTTTTCAGGGCCTTTCCCATCGCGGAAATCTGACCCTCGGTTCGGCCGTTAACGCCCCGGACCGCGGGGACAGCATGCGACCATAAAGAACTGCAAACCCGCATTTCGAATGATCCGCATCCGACGGCGTTAAATCCAGAAAATCCCCTTTCCCCTGCACCCGTTCCGCCACCGGCCGGGGCAGCACGACGACGTGGACAATCCGATGCAACAACACGCCCGGCGCAAGCCCAGAATCACGCTTTGCGAAGGCGACTACAATCGCCTCAGCAACATTGCCGCCGCCTTCGCGCGGCGCAGCCCCGAGATCGCAGCAAGCCTCGGCGCGGAAATCGACCGCGCCCGCATCGTCAGCGACACATCCCTGGATAACGCGATTGTCCGCATGGGGTCCGGAGTGACCTATTCGGTCGATGGCAATCAGGAAAAGACCGTGACGCTTGTGTATCCCGCAGATGCCGACATCGACGCAGGGCGCATCTCGATCACCACGCCCGTCGGCACGGCCTTGATCGGCCTGAAAGCGGGGCATTCCATCAGTTTTGCAGCGCGCACCGGCAAGATCCACGATCTGACCGTGGTCCAAGTCATGCAGGCCAGACAACCCGCTGCAGCGCAATGACCGAAAGGCGGCCGGGGTTTTCACATCCGGTGGGAGTGTTTCTCCTGACAGGGTCCGCTCCCCTGCATCGGATGAATTCCGGTGCAGGGGCGAGTGTTCTCCCTGACCCATCACGCGCGCCCTCAGGGCCGGCGCGCCCGGAGTTCCGCCGTGTGGAAAAATCAGACCTGCACATTGACCAGCAAGGATTTCGCAATCCTTGAAACCATGCATGACCGCCGGCACATGCTGGCCGATCCCGTTCGTCAGCTCCTCGAGCACAAGCTCGACAGGGCCGTCGTGGTGTTCTGCGAGGATATCGAACCCACCCTCGTGACCTTGAACACACGTCTGCGCTACCGCGTCAGCGACACCCCGCCTCGATCCGCCATCATCACGCAACAGCCGATGGAGGGGATGGTGGGCCAGTGCCTGTCGTTGCAGACCGTGCGCGGGCTGGCCTGCCTCGGCTTGACCGAGGCGGCGAGCATTTCACTTCCGCGTCGGGACAGCGCGGCGCCGGACCGCCTCGTCGTCGAAGCGATCCTGTTCCAGCCCGAGTCCGCTCGGCGGGACCGCCTGACACAGCAATTGGCGCGCCGTTCGCTGAGGCTTGTGCACTCAGCCGATATCGACATTGACCCGTCGCCAGACCGCTTCCGAAAATGAATAGAGCGAGAACAGCAGGAAGCCCAGGCCGGTCGCGCCCAGCAGAAAGGAGCCGGCCGGCAGTCCGGCGATGAAGCCGAGCGCATCCGAGAGGCTTGCATTCTCCTGCTGGCCGGCAAGGCCGCGCCGGAGAAAGAGGAAGGCGATGATCAGGAATATGACGCCGCGTGCGCACAATCCGCCGATCGCGGCAACATCGATCCATCGCATGATGGCTTCGGACGCGTCGATATGTTCGCGGTACTTGTGGCGAATGGCTTTCCAGATATGGGCCACGCCGACAATCACGAAGACGGAGCCGAGAATGAGCGACACCGGGCCGGCGCCGATGAAGGCGGCGGCGGTGCTGCCAAATCCGTCACCGGAGCCGCCGCCCGAATCCAGGTTGGCGCCCCACCAGATCGAGAACGTGTAAACCAGCAAGAACCCGTAGGTCGCCGCAGACCCCAGCAGGCCCCCACGAACGGCCAGTCCCTTCGGGGCAAACCCGTGATTATCGGTATCGAACACGGCCTGGACAATGCGCCAGGAACAATAGCCCGCCAGGCTGACCATCAGCAGCGGCGTCAGGATGGCGCTTGCAGTGGACTGGGTGATGAAGCGGACGGCATCCTCGGAGTCACCGCCGACGCCGGTGGTCAGCGCGGCGCTTAGGATGAAGACGGCGAGCAGCAGATACACCGCGCCGCGCGCGCCGTAACCAAGCCGCGCGAACGGCTTGAACCAGTCGCGCCACCCTGTCGGTGTGGCCGGGTTGATGCTCATGACGTGCTCTCCAGCTTGATGCGGCCGCGGCTGCGAAGATGCAGGACATGCAGGATCAGCCAGGAAAGGCTGGCCCAGGCGGCGCCCAGCGCCCAGCCGGCGGCGACATCGCTGGGCCAGTGAACCCCGACATAGACCCGGCTGAATCCAACAATGAAGGCCACGAACACCGCGACGAACAGAACGTAGACCCGCGCCCGGCGATCATCGAGGAAACCGATCACCAGCGACGCAATCGTCAGATAGGCGACCGTCGTCACAAGCGCATGACCGCTCGGGAAGCTCAACGTGTGGACAGTGTCCAGATGATCGACCAGGTCAGGTCTCGGGCGACCGTAATACTGCTTGAGGGTCTGGCTCAGGAGCGCACCCGAACCGACAGACAGCACCGCATAGGCCGCAGCGCCGTAGCGCCGGGTGACGATGAAGAAGCCGGCGACCGCAGCAAGCGTCAGGATGATGAGCGGATAGCCGCCGATCGCGGTGATTTCGACGGCCGTTTCCTGGAACCAGGGCGGCCCCAGCGGCGTCGACGGATCGCCCGCCACCCGCAGGCTCAAGAACAGCATCTCGTCGAAGCGCCGGATCTCGCCTTCCGCCATCTCCTCGGCGATTTCGATGAACACATAAACGCCCAGCGTCAGGATCGCGAAAAGAACCACGGGCAGCCGGTGGGCATTTCCCGTGCGGAACCCTTTGGCAAGCCACCCCATGATCCGCTCTGATTGCAAATATTTCGTCATGCGCTCCCCGCTGTCGTGCTGTTGCAGCCATAACCCGTTGATCGCTGCGTTGTTCCATTAACGATGGGGCCGCTGCGGCCGCCTTCGCCCGGGCACATTGCTGTCAGGCGTCTGCGGCCCCATGTGAAGAGAGGCTACATTGATCGGCATCAAGGACGCCAGCGCCCTTTCGGTGCACAAACAACCATCTTCACCGCAGGGAGAAATCCGATGGATGACCAGAACGGCAGAGCAAGGAAAACCTTCACCGAAGAGATCGAGGTCATGGGCAACCAGCTCGTACAGCAGGTCAAGGATCTGTTCAAGGAAGGCAATGTCCGCCAGGTGCGCCTCAAGGCATCCGATGGCGACATCCTGTTTGAAACGCCGCTGACCTTTGGCGTGGTGGCCGGCGGCGCCGTGGCGCTGGCCGCCCCGTGGCTCGCCATCCTCGGCGCCATCGCTGCCTTTGTGACCCACGTCCGGCTCGAAATCGTCCGCGAGGTCGATGAGGCGGATTCGGCCCCGCCCGAGAGCCCGGCGCCGGAGTCCGAAACCGGTCCGGAGCCGGTGTCCGGAAAACCCGCAACCACGTCGAAATCGGCTGCCAGGCCAAAAGCTGCGGCAGGACCGAAAGCCGGGGCAAAGTCCAGGGCGAGCGGCAAGAATGCCGGCGGCAAGGCAAAAACCGGCAGCAAGACCGGCGCATGAGACATTTGGCACGCTGCGTGTCCTGCTGTCATCAAACTGAAATCCGCTCTCGCTAGTTATCGGTTTTGGGTTGATGGGTGAGTGGTAAGCGCAAAGGCGGCCCGCCCGCCCGGAAGGATTAGCCGTGAGCGACACCACCATCCCCGTCCCGGGTTCCGTGTCAGGACACGCCCCGAGCGCACCGAACGCCGGAGCAATTGCGGCCTGCCGCGTTCTGCTGAACGACAGCATCGCCAGAATCGCGGCCGACAGCGCCAGGATCTTCGCCGATTGGGAGCCCGAGATCGCCCGCGAGGAGTTCCGCACCGGGGCGGAAAACCTGGCCTTCTATCTCGCTGCCCGGCAGTACGATCTGACAAGCCTTCAATCCAGCCTCTCCGTGCTGGGGCTGTCCTCGCTCGGGCGCGCCGAATCCCATCTCCGCCAGTCCCTGGCGGCTGTCAGCGCAACGCTCGACGGTCTGTCCGGTCTGCCAGCACGCTGGCCGGACCCGTCCGAGCTTGACGCCGGACTGGCTCAGATCACCCGCGATCAGGAACTGTTTTTTGGCGACTACCCGGGCGCCCACAATACGCGCATCATGGTGACCGTGCCGCCGCAGGGCGCCACCGATGCCGGCTTTGTCGATGAGCTGGTCGCATCCGGCGCCAGCTGTTTCCGCATCAATTGCGCCCATGACGGACCCGAGGCCTGGGCGGCGATGATCGCCAATATTCGCGCCTCCGCCGCCAAGGCGAAGCGGCACTGCCCGGTGCTGATGGACATTGCAGGACCCAAATGCCGGATCGAAAGCATCGATCAGCCCGGCACGCGGCTGTTTCGCGGCGACCAGTTCCGGCTCATGACCAGGCCGGGCCGCAAGCACGATCGGATGCCGTCGATCACCATCACCTTTCCGGACATCGTCACCAGGCTGCAGACCGGGCTTCAGGTCTGGATCGACGACGGAAAGATCGGCGCCCGCGTGGTCGACATCATCGACGGCGGCGCGGTGCTCGAGGTGACGGTTGCGTCGGACAAGGGCAAGAAGCTCAAGCTCGAGAAGGGCATCAATTTCCCGGCGATCGATCTTGAGATCGACCACCTGACCCCCGCCGATCTCGCCGTTCTGCCCTTTGTCGCAACCCATGCCGATATCGTCGGCTGTTCCTTCGTGCAGCGGCCGGACGATATCCGCGGTCTCACCGCCGCGCTGCAGCAGCACCGCGGCGAAAAGCCGCCGCAGCCGCTGCTTCTGAAAATCGAAACCGCGCTCGCCGTGCGCAACCTGCCGCGCCTGATCGTTCAGGCAGGCTCCCACCAACCGGTCGCCGTGATGATCGCCCGCGGCGACCTGGCGATGGAAGTCGGCGCCGAGCGCCTGTCGGAAGCGCAGGAAGAGATCCTCTGGCTGTGCGAGGCCGCCCATATTCCGGTGGTCTGGGCAACCCAGGTGCTGGAAACGCTGCTCAAGACCGGGGCGCCGTCGCGCGCCGAAGTCACCGACGCGGCCATGGGCCAGCGCGCCGAATGCATCATGCTCAACAAAGGGCCATATATCTGCGAGACAATCCGTTTTCTGGCCGGAATCCTGCGCCGCATGGATCGCCACCAGTTCAAGAAAACCGCCCGTCTCTCGGCCCTGACATCGTGGCGCGGTCCGCAACCGCTCTAAGGCGCCGCATATCCTGTCGGATTCAAAGACCTTTCCGGGGCCTTTGAAGAAAGCATGCATGGTCAAGCCCAAATGAAACCATTTGAGCGCACTATGCATTGATGGTCTGAGCGAATCAGATGGATCCCCTCTGTCAGGATCGCACCATGAGGAACTGATATGCGCCGGACCTATCTGATGCCTTTGGCCTTTGTCGCCCTGGCCGGGCTTGACCTTCCCGCCGAGGGGCCGATTCCTCTGGACAAGCCGGCACAGGCTGCCACCACCGCACAGCCCGACCCGGCCCCCCGAGCGGCCGGACGTCCCGACGCACCGCCGCCGGACAAAAAGCCTGCGGCCCTGCCGGGAATCACCGCGCCGGAAGACAGCGAATCGGCGCTTGCCAGCTGCGAGGCCGAGTTACGTAAGTTTCAGGTTACATTTGACCGACTTGAACCTCGCACCGGGGAGAACGGTTGCGGCATCGCCGCGCCTTACGCCGTCACCGAAATCGCCAAGGGCGTGAGCTTCAGCCCGGCGGCCCAGATGCGCTGCGAAACCGCGTTGTCGCTCGCCCGCTGGGTCGGCGGCGTGGTGCTGCCGGCAACCGCAACGCTTCCCGAAAGCGCGCGCCTGAAGGCGATCAACCACGGCTCGACCTATGTCTGCCGCCGCCGCAACAACCTGCCGACCGGCAAGATGTCGGAGCATTCGATCGGCAACGCCATCGACATCGTCGACTTCGAATTCGAGGGGCGCAAGCCGATCGGCATCGTGCCGCGGGCGGGCGACGGCAACATCGAGGAGGCGTTCCAGCGCGCCGTCCGCGGCGGTGCCTGCCTGCATTTCACCACCGTGCTGGGGCCCGGCTCGGACGCCAGCCATGACGACCATCTGCATGTCGACATCGCAGACCGCAGGGGCGGCTACCGGCTGTGCCAATGATGGGACACCGTCCGAACCTGGCATAACAGGCCTTCCTTTGCCCCGCATCATCGAGACCGCCACTCTCGACCCGGCCCTACATCCTGCAACCCGGGAGGTCGGCGCCGCACCGGGCGGCGCCGAAGCTGTCAGAAGCGCTGGGTGATCGAAATCTTGAACGTCCGGCCCGGCTCCGAATAGAACGCATCCGGCTGCGTCATGGAGACGTCGCGCAGGCTGACCGCGTCATAATAGGTCTCGTCGAAGATGTTGTAGACGCCCGCCTGGACACTGAAGCCCTTCAGCTGTTCCGGCTTCCACCAGGCTGTGGCATCGACCAGGCCGTAGCTCGACGCCTTGTAGTTGGCGGTCGAGTTTTCCGACACGGATGCGACGCCGATCCAGTTGACATTGGCGCCCCAGGTTTCGGTGGCATAGCCGGCGCCGAGCACGGCCTTGAGCGGCGCCACGGATCCCAGCGCCTGGCCGGTGTCGAGATCGATGCCGCGGGCATAGGCCAGGGCGCCGTGCAGGATGAAGCCGCTGTCCAACTGCTTCTCCAGGCTGAATTCAGCGCCGTAGATCTCCACATTGGCGCGGTTGATGCTCTGCGTCACGCCGAAGGGATAGGTGCCCGGGGCAATCCCCAGTCCCGCCTGTTCGGCCGCAGACAGGCTGCGCGTGTCGACGAAGTTCTTGTAGCGGTTGTAGAAAGCCGTCGCCCGTCCGCGCAGGCTGCCATTGTCATAGGCGGCGCCGATCTCGAAGCCATTGCTGGTTTCCGGTTTCAGATTGCTGTTGCCGATCCTCAGATAGGTGCCCGGCGCGCCGTAGTCGAGATAGAGCTCCGAAGGCGTCGGCGCGCGGAAGGCCATGGCCCACTGGGCAAAGACTTCGAAGTCCGGCGTGAAGTTGTACTTTCCAAGCAGCTTGGGCGAAAACTGGCCTTCGCTCTGGCCGTCCGGCAGGCCGGTGTAGTTCGGGTTCACCTGGTAGGACGGGGTGTCCTTGGGCGAGTGCTCATACCAGTCGTAGCGGATGCCCGGCGTGAGCGAGAAGCCGCTGTCGCCGAGTGTGATCTCGTCGTCGAGGAAGATGCCGAACTGGTTGGAATCGACGTCCGGCATGTCCGACTGGTTGGTGTGCAGGAAGCTGCAGGAGAAGCTCGGCACAAGATCGCAGGAATCCTCGCCGGAGGAATATTGCGACGTCGTCCCGGTGGCGAAATTGCCGCCCACCGTGAACCGGTGGCTCAGGCCGCCGAGCTCCAGCGTTTTCTCGCCCATGCCCGACAGGCCGTAGGATTCATTGGTGACCTCGCTCAGCCGCGAGTAGTCCCCGATCACCGAGGTATAGCGGTAGCCGTCACTGCCGGCCGTGCGGCCGAGCCGCTGCCAGTAGAGAACGGCGTTCGCCGTGTCGAAGAAGGACTCGTCGCTGGTTGCCTCATAGCTGTAGTCGAAGGAGACCCGTTCGCGCCGGGTTCCTTCCATGCCCCACCAGTCGCCGGGCCGGTAGTTGCCGGTAAGCGTCTGCTCGGACATGAGGTCGGTGTCGGTCTCGATGTCGTAGCGCTCTGCCGTCAGCCCGAACGTATGACCGCTTTGCGTCGCCTGGCGGATCTTGAACAGAAGATTGTTCTCGTCGTAATCGGCGGGATTGGCCTGCGTGCGTGTCGGCCCGTAGCCGCCAACGTCGCCATTGCTCCCGGTCTCGTGGCCAATCCGGTAGCCGCCCTGGAACAGCACCGACGTGCCGTTCATGCGGGCTGCGACGCCGGCAAAGCCGCCGATGCTCATGTCCTTGCTGTCGAAGATGGTCCTGACATAGCCGCCGGTGTCGCGGCCTTCCCCGATCAGATCTTCGGGCTCGAGCGTCCTCAAGACCATGGCGCCGCCAAGCGCGCCTGAACCGCCGCGGCTCGAATCGCCGCCGCGCACGATGTTGATGGCGTCGAGCGTGTTGAAATCGAAGCTGTTGATGCCGCCGCTGGCCTCCCGGGCGCCATCCTGGAGATAGGGAATCTGGATGCCGTCGATGGTCGTCAGAACCCGCGGGCCGTCAAGCCCGCGAATGTTGACGCTGCCATTGGCACTGTTGAAGCTGACGCCCGGCTCAAGCGCGCGGCCAAGCTCATCGATGCTGGTGATCTGCGCCTCCGAGATCTCCTCACTGGTCGTCTCCGTGGCCAGCGGCGTGTCGGCAACACCCTTGGCGTTGTCGCCACCCTGGACGACGAGCCTGTCGAGCACCGTGCCCGATGCTGCATCGCCGCTCTCCTGCGCGACAGCGAGCGGGACGGAGACGAGGAGGGCCAGCGCACTGCCAGCCAGCAAGGTGCTGCGATATCTTCCGGCAACCATGATAGGATCCTTTCAAGGGTCACTCGCTGGCTGCAGGGAAACGGGCTCCCGAATGGCTGGCTGTCGTATGCGTTACATCCGCGGCGCCTTCAGGACGCCTTGTTCCTGCCACATATTAAACATGACATTTTGAGTCAACATATATTTGAACGATTTCCGGCACGCTGTCTCGCCGGGGGCCGAAAAGGCGTGGAACGCAGGACGTCGGACGAGAACGGGGCCGGCGATCCCGCCAGCCCCGCACCATCATCCATCGCAAGGTTCTAGAACAGGCCTTCGATCTGTCCCTGGTCATTGAGGAAGATCTTTTCCGAGGACGGGGATCTGGGCAGGCCCGGCATGGTCATGATCTCGCCGGTGATGACGACGACAAACCCCGCGCCCGCCGACAGCCGCACTTCGCGCACCGACACGGTGTGACCGGAGGGCGCGCCGCGCAGGTTCGGGTCGGTCGAGAAGGAATATTGCGTCTTGGCCATGCAGATCGGCAGCTTGCCGTAGCCTTGGCCTTCCCACTGCTTGAGCTGCTCGCGCACGGATTTTTCCACGATCACCTCGCCGGCGTGATAGATGGACGTGGCGATGGTTTCGATCTTGTCGAGAAGCGGCATCTCGTCGGGATAAAGCGGCGCGAAGCTGGCCTCGCCGGATTCGGCGAGCGCCACCACCTTGTGCGCCAGATCCTCGATCCCGGCCGACCCCAACGCCCAGTGCTTGCACAGGATGGCTTCCGCGCCGAGCGTGGCGACATAATCCTTCACCGCATGGATCTCTGCCTCGGTGTCGGCGACGAAATGGTTGATGGCGACGACCACCGGCACGCCGAACTTCTTCACGTTCTGGACGTGACGGCCGAGATTGGCGCAGCCCTTCTCGACAGCCGCGATGTTCTCCGCGCCAAGGTCTTCCTTCTTGACGCCGCCGTTCATCTTCATGGCGCGCACCGTGGCGACGATCACCGCCGCATCGGGCTTGAGGCCTGCCTTGCGGCACTTGATGTCGAAGAATTTCTCCGCACCCAGATCCGCGCCGAAGCCGGCTTCAGTCACCACATAGTCGGCGAGCTTCAGCGCCGTGGTGGTCGCCACCACCGAGTTGCAGCCATGGGCGATGTTGGCGAAGGGGCCGCCATGCACGAAGGCCGGATTGTTTTCCAGCGTCTGCACCAGATTGGGCTGCATCGCATCCTTGAGCAGCACCGTCATCGCCCCGTCGGCCTTGATGTCGCGGCAGTGGATCGGCGACTTGTCGCGCCGGTAGGCCACGACGATGGCGCCCAGCCGCTGCTGCAGATCGACGAGATCCTTGGCAAGGCACAGGATCGCCATCACTTCCGACGCCACGGTGATGTCGAACCCGGTCTGGCGCGGAAAGCCGTTGGCGACGCCGCCGAGATTGACCACGATGTCTCTGAGCGCCCGGTCGTTCATGTCCATCACCCGGCGCCAGACGATCCGCCGCGCATCGATTTCGAGCTCGTTGCCCCAATAGATGTGGTTGTCGATCATCGCCGAGAGCAGGTTGTGGGCGCTGGTGATGGCGTGGAAGTCGCCGGTGAAATGCAGGTTCATCTCCTCCATCGGCACGACCTGCGCCATGCCGCCGCCGGCAGCCCCGCCCTTCATGCCGAAATTGGGGCCCAGCGAGGCTTCGCGGATGCAGATCATCGCGCGTTTGCCGATGCGGTTGAGCCCGTCGCCAAGCCCCACCGTGGTGGTGGTCTTGCCCTCGCCCGCGGGCGTCGGGTTGATCGCGGTGACCAGGATCAGCTTGCCGTCCTTCTTGTCCTTCTGCCGGGCGATGAAGCCGGCCGACACCTTGGCCTTGTCATGGCCGTAGGGCACAAGGTCGTCGGCCGGAATTCCGAGCTTTGCGCCAATCTCCATGATCGGCTTCTTGTTTGCCGCGCGCGCGATCTCGATGTCGGACTTGTATTCGGCCATGATAGTTCCCTCTTCCCCATCGATCCCGCATCCCCCGCGCGACCGTTGGCGACGAATAGAAACCGAAAGGCAAACCTATGCCGGTATGAAACGGGACGCGCAATACGCCAATTGCGACACGTGCGAGAAAGCCACCAAAGCTATGCAGCCCCAATTTCCGCGGAAACCGTTGCCTCACCCATCGCCCATCGCGATCAGCCCGGCATTGCCGCCGGCGGCCGCGGTGTTGACCGACACCGCCTGTTCGACCGCGAACCGCATCAGGTAGTGCGGGCCGCCGGCCTTGAAGCCTGTGCCCGACAGGCCCGAGCCGCCGAAGGGCTGGGTGCCGACCACGGCGCCGATCATGTTGCGGTTGATGTAGACATTGCCGGTGTCGAGCCGGTCGATGACCTTGCGCACCGTGGCTTCGATGCGCGAATGCACGCCGAGCGTCAGCCCGAAGCCGGTGGCGTCAATCGCATCGAGCACGGCGTCGAGCTTCTTGGCCTTGTAGCGCACCACATGCAGCACCGGTCCGAAAATCTCCCGGTCGAGGGCTGCCGCATCCTTGAGCTCGACGATGTGCGGGGCGAAGAACAGCCCCTCGTTCGGCGCGTCCCCGGCATAGACCAGCGTCTGGGTCTTCGAGATGGCGGCGATATGCGCGGCGAGCATGTCGCGCTGGGCCGCGTCGATCACCGGGCCGACATCGGTCGAGGGCTTCGACGGATCGCCGAGCGTGAGTTCGCGCGCAGCCCCCTCGATCATCTCGATCATCTGGTCGGCGACATCCTCCTGGACGAACAGGAGCCTCAATGCCGAGCAGCGCTGCCCGGCCGAGCGGAACGCCGACATCACCACGTCGTCGGCCACCTGTTCGGCCAGCGCCGTGGCGTCGACGATCATGGCGTTGAGCCCGCCGGTCTCGGCGATGAAGGGCACGATCGGCCCGTCCTTGGCAGCCAGCGTCCGGTTGATGGCGCGCGCGGTTTCGGTCGAGCCGGTAAAGGCCACGCCGCCGATCTTCGGATGCGATGTCAGCGCAGCGCCGACATCGCCAGCGCCCGGCAGGCACAAGAGCACGTCCTTCGGCACCCCCGCCTCGTGCAGGATCCGGATCGCCTCGTGGGCGATCAGCGGCGTCTGTTCGGCGGGCTTGGCGATCACCGCATTGCCGGCGGCGAGCCCCGCCGAGACCTGTCCCAGAAAGATCGCCAGCGGAAAGTTCCACGGCGAGATGCAGACGAACACGCCGCGTGCGCGCCAGCCCAGCCGGTTGTCCTCGCCGGTCGCCCCCGGCATCGGCGCCATCTTGGTGAACATGTCGCGCGAGCGGGCAGCGTAGTAGCGCAGGAAGTCCACCGCCTCGCGGATTTCGGCAATGCCGTCGTCGAGCGTCTTGCCGGCCTCGAGCGACAACAGCGCCATGAGGCGGTCGCGCCTCGCCTCGAGCAGATCGGCCGCCCGGTCCAGCGCCGCGGCGCGGATGCCGGGATCGGTGCGCGACCAGCTCTTGAAGCCCTGGGCCGCGGTTACCACCGCCCTGTCCACATCCTTCGGATCGGTGAACCGCACGGTGCCGACGATCCTTGCCGGGTCGGAGGGAGAGCGGACGTCCTGCGCAGCGCCGCCTTTCAGGCCCGGGGCAATCGGCCCGGCCTCGACGGGACCTGACGATCGCTCCATGCCTTCGACCAGCGAGGCGAGCTGAAACCGGTCACCGAATTCCAGCCCCCTTGAATTGGGCCGGTCCGGGTAGATTGCCAGGGGAAGCGGGATCTGGCTGTTGCGGGCCGACTGGCCCCGGGCGAGCCCCAGCTTGGCGTCCGGACGCTCCAGCATCGCGGCGATCGGCACGTTCTTGTCGCCGGCAACCGCCACGAAGGAGGAATTGGCGCCGTTTTCGAGCAGCCGCCGCACCAGATAGGCGAGCAGGTCGCGGTAGCCGCCGACCGGCGCATAGATCCGGCAGGGCACCCGGTCGTTGCTCTTGCTCAGGCTTTCATAGACCACCTCGCCCATGCCGTGCAGGCGCTGGAACTCGAAGCCGCTCCGGTCCTCTGCCATTTCGATGATGGTCGAAACGGTGAGCGCATTGTGGGTGGCGAACTGTGGATACATCACGTCGCGCAGGTCCAGCATCTGGCGGGCGCAGGCGAGATAGGAGAGGTCGGTGGCGGCCTTGCGGGTGAACACGCCGTAGCCGTCAAGCCCGCGTTCCTGGGCGCGCTTGATCTCTGTGTCCCAATAGGCGCCCTTGACCAGCCGCACCATCATCTTGCGGTCATGCTTGCGGCACAAGGCGGCAATGTGGTCGATCACTTGCGGCGCGCGCTTCTGGTAGGCCTGGATGGCGAGCCCGAAGCCGTCCCAGCCGTCAAGCGACGGATCGGCGAAGGCGCGGTCGATCACATCGAGCGACAGTTCCAGCCGGTCGACTTCTTCGGCGTCGACGGTGAAATTGAGATCATGCGCCTTGGCCATCTGCGCCAGCCTGATCAGATCGGGAACCAGCTCCTCGAGCACCTGCTCGCGGTGGGTGGCGAGATAGCGCGGGTGCAGCGCCGAAAGCTTGACCGAGATACCGGGACGGTCGGGCAGCTTGCGACCCGATGAGGTTTTGTCCGCGGCCTTGCCGATGGCGGCGATCGCATCGGCGTAGGATTTGAAATAGCGCTTGGCGTCCGCGAGCGTGCGTGCGCCCTCGCCCAGCATGTCGTAGGAATGGCGGTATCCGCGCGTCTCGTTCTTGGCGGCGCGGGAAAGCGCGTCGGAAATGGTTTCGCCGAGCACGAAATGATGCCCCAGAAAGCGCATCGCCTGCCGGGTTGCGGTCCTGACCGTGGGCATGCCCATGCGCTTGACCAGCCCGCGCATCACGCCTTCCGGCGTCTCGCCGGGATTGATCACCCTTGCTGACATCGCCAGCGCCCAGGCGGAGGCCGAGACGAACCAGGTGTCGCCATGGGTCTCGTGCTCGCTCCAGCCGCCCTCCTTGAGCTTGTCCTCGATCAGCCGGTCCTGGGTCAGCGCATCGGGGACCCTGAGAAGCGCTTCGGCCAGCACCATCAGCGCCAGCCCTTCCCGCGTCGACAGGCCGTATTCGCGCAAGAAGTCCTCGACGCCGCCCATCTGGCCGGAGTCCGAGCGGATCGCCTGGATCAGCCTGGTGGTGCGGGCGTCGATCGCCCTGTCCTGCGCACCGCTGAAAACCAGGGCCTCATTGAAGCTGCTGATCAGCCGGTCATCATCGGGCGCATGCGGCGCGTGAAAGGCGGTCAAAGGCGGCTGGTTCGTGGCGGTCATGATGCTCTCCCGTGAAACATGCAAGATATAGCTTGATATACAGCATTTCTCTCCATATATTGCCAGATATTCCGCATTATTAACTGAAATATCGCCATTTTCTGGAGATTTCATGAAGGAAATCGATCGTATCGACCGAAAGATCCTTCGCGCCATGCAGGACGACGGACGGCTGAGCAACCTTGAACTGGCCGACAAGATCAGCCTTTCTCCGACCGCCACCGCCGAACGCCTCAAACGCCTTATGCGCGACGGCTACATCACAGGCTACACGGCCCGGCTCTCGCCGGAAAGGCTTGACCGCGGCATGCTCGTCTTTGTCGAGGTCAAGCTCGACCGGACCACGCCCGATGTCTTTGACGCCTTTTCAGAGGCGGTTCAAAGATCCGATGATGTAATGGAGTGCCACATGGTGGCCGGCGGCTTCGACTATCTGGTCAAGGCGCGGGTCAAGGGAATGGAAGCCTACCGGGCGTTCCTTTCCGAGGTCATCCTGTCCCTGCCCGGTGTGCGGGAAACCCACACCTATCCTGTCATGGAGGAGGTCAAGAACACCGGCAAGCTGCCGGTGTAGGCGATCAGGCTCATGAATGCATTTAATTTGCCGACACAGATTGCTTTTTGATCTGCGACAGGCTCAACTGTGGCATCCTCTTGTGAATTTCTGCAACCTAAATCCATGAAATGATTGGACTTTGGTTAAATGACGGTTTGATAGTGATGAAAGGTCGTCCGAACCTATTTACCAGCCTGAATGCGATCCGGACCGAAACGGAACTGTCCGGATTTTTGCGTGAACTGGCAGCGGATTTCGGGCTGACGGGCTTTATGGTGATCGATATCCCCACGATCGCTGACGACAAGCTGGCGCCCAGGATTGCGCTGTCTGACCTGCCTCCCGGATTCCTGAAGGACTATGACAGCCTCGGCCTGTTGAAGAACTCCCCGATCTTCGCGGGCTTGCGCCGCTCAACCGCGCCGATCCTGTGGAACATCGACATGATCGATCTTGACCGGCCATCGGAGGAAGTCGACGCCGCACGTCAGCTCTTCACGCGGCATCGCATTTCGATCAGCGTGTATTTTCCGGTGCACGGCGCCAACGGCAGGCGTGCGGTCGTCGGTTTCGTCGGCAACAGGGCAGGCTTCGGCCATACGGAAATGGGTGACCTGGGAATATTCGTCATGCACGCCTATGATGTCTATTCGAAATTGAAAGCCGAAAACGGGACGGCGGCGACAGCACTGACGGCGCGGGAACTCGAAGTGCTGCACTGGGCTGCCTGCGGCAAGACATCAGGCGAGATTGCGGATATAGTTTCGTTGTCCGACCATACAGTTAATTCATATATGAACAATGCAATGCGAAAGCTGGATTGCGTCAATAGAACGCACCTTGTTGCCAAGGCCATGCGTTTACATCTCATCAGTTGATTTGATCATCAGTAGATTTGGAGCTGCGCTCGACAATGCTTTCAGAAAGGATGCCTGTGGTCAGGTTTGAATTTTCAGAGACTGAGGATCCGGTACAGGATCTGGATCATATCGGGCTGACCGACGCGGAAATCGTCGAGCTGGTATCCAGCCGGCACGCCATGGGCTACTGGCGGTCCGACCTCGCTTCCGGACATGTGTTCTGGTCCCGGGGAGTTTTCGACATCTACGGCATGGATTACACCAAGGGCCCGGTCAATCTCACAGTCGCCTACGGGTCTGTCCATCAGGAAGATCTGCACTTCATGCTGGAACTGATCGAGCGTGCCGCTTCGGAGAAAACCGGCTTTCACTACGTGCTGAGGCTGAAGAATGGCGAGAGCGGCTTCAAATATGTTCGCTCGGTCGGCCGTTACCGAAAGACCGGGGATGGCCGCGAGGAACTCTTCGGCATAGTGGAAGACATCATCGATCAGGTTCGCCTTGTCGGCATATTCGGCAATCCGGCCGCGGCAGCCTGAGCATGGCGCAGGTCCCGGAGCGGGCTCCGGACGCACAGCCCAACGGCGGGCCTTCACGGGCGATGTCGCGCCGCTCAGCGGTCCAGGATGGCGCGGATCTCGACCAGGTTTGAGCGGAACCTGAGCACATAGAAGCCCATCGTCGCCAGGTGCGTCGGCATGATCCAGCCGCTTTCATTGCCGTTGGAGATGATCATCGGCTGGATCTTCAGGGCGGCGGACAATTGCTCGTCCATCGAATCCCAGACCTGCCCGAGATTGCGCTGGGCGACCACGTCGCGGAAATCCTCGCGGGTCGCCTTCAGGATGCCGTAGTAGCCGTAGAGCTGGCCATAGGAGAACCAGAACCGGTCATCGGCGCGGGTGTCGAACCAGCCGGCGTTGTAGTTCTCGGACCGGTCGCGCAGGATGGCCGAGGTCGATCCGACATCGGACGCAATCCTGTCGAGGAACTGCACGAGGTTATCGGTGCGGGCATCATAGGTTGCGTTGCATTGGGAAAGCCGGTCATTGAAGGTGTTCAGATCGGAGATCGCAGAGCGGTAGAACGACGGTGTCGGCGTCTTCGGCCCGAACGGATTGACTCCGAAATACCAGGTGTATTCGTCAAACTGAATGGCGCCGCGCGCGTCCTGCAGGTCGCCATCGACCTGGCTGGTGCCGCGCACGCGCCCGAGGGTGTCGACAAACTCCACCGTGGTGCGGCGGATCGCCTGGTTGACGCCGCGCTGAAACGCGGCCTTGTTGTCGAAGAACGGCGTATGATCCCACTCGATCCCGAAAAAGCCGGCCTTGTAGAGGATCATCGACGAGATCCAGGCGTTCTGGTTGACGTTGAAGTCAATCAGGTCCGCAGTGACCGACACCATCGCCGAAGGCGCACAGGTCCCGTCGGCCAGCTGGGTTCCCGGCGTCATCGCATGGGTTTCGCGCTTGCCCGGGTATTCCGTATCGAAATTGGACCAGACCTGGGTCTGCCAGAAGAAATAGCCGTAGAGCCCGACGAACATCAAGAGTATGGCGCCGACAATCGCCTTGAGCATGAAGCCCCGGCGCCGGTACCAGCCCGCCACGGTGACGAACGGCCAGAGGATCGCCGCGACAACGATGCCGAAGCCGCGCCCGATGGCGTTGAAGATGCGCTCGAAAAACTCAATCACCGGGTCAAGCATCCTCTTGGTATCCTTCCAGTCCGTAAAGCCGCGACCTGAGCGCCGCCTTGTTGTTCAGATATGTTGTTCCGAGCACATTCACAACATGGGCGCGATAGCTTTCGGAATAGCCATTATAGGAGTCGTAAAAGCCCTGCTTGTCAAAAACAAAGCGGGTGACGAAATCGAACGGTGCCAGGCGCGCCAGAAGCCGGTTGATGAGCCACTGATCGGGATGATCGGGTACCGCACGGCAGAGCATCAGCCGGCGGTCGGCCCGGACTTCGCGCATCTTCACCTGGCCGGTGGAGGCCACTTCGCGCAGCGCTTCCTGCAGGAAGGGGTAGATCCCCTCCTCGGCAATCAGCCCCGCATTGCGATGCATCCAGGTCTGCAGAAACACCCGGTCGGCGCCCGCCAGATCAACAGAAGGATCGGCGCGGCCGATGAGATCGGCAATCGCCATATCCGCACGATGGGTGAAGAAGCCGGAGGGTTCGACCCAGGAGGCGCGCGGCAATTGCAGCCGCCCGGTTTTCGACAGATAGTCGAAGATGCGGGCGTGATCGGAGACATCGATGTAACTCACTTCCCAGGGGCGCGACCGCCTGAACCCGGGCGCGTGCTGGTCGCAGATCACCGTTGTGGTGCGCTCGTCGCGGAAGATGAACACGCCGCCGAAATGATTGGCCCAGTAGGAGTGGTGGGCAAACACCAGCTTGTCGGGCACCAGCGCGTTCTGCCTGATGTCGCCGGTCTCGCGCGCCAGTTCGACCATGCGGTTGAGCATGGCGTCGTCGCGCCATCCGTTTTTCGATGTCTTCAGCCGGTCGACCAGCACGCGCAGTTCGGTGGCCTTTCCCAGCATGTTTTCCGCGGACATCACCCTGAAGCGGACCTCGTCGATCGACAGCAGGTCCTCGACGCCGGTGACGATGTCGACCGGCTCCTCGATCTCGCCATAGAGCGCATCCTTGATCGTCACCGCCGAGACGGCGCGGCGGTTGCCGTCGAAGAACTCGTGCATCAGCCCGGCGGTGTTGGAAAACTGGGTGTGCACCACCGGCAGGTTTTCCTGCTCCGGCGTCAGGATAATAAAGCGGCGGTTGACGCCGTTGGGATCGAGATACTGGACGTCGCCAAGCTCTTCGGCGATTTCGGGCGAAAAGCCGGTCATGTCGATGCGAAACGCCGTGAGGGCGGTTTCCTTGAGGCCAAAGGCCTTGAGCGCCTTGTTGTAGCGCGCGACGAGATGCGGCTCGTCGATGCTGAGCAGCCGGCCGTAGATCAGTTCGTTTTCGACCAGTCGCTTCATGAGCCCTGCTTCGTGACGAGCGAAATTCCCAATGCGC
The DNA here is from genome assembly GCF_014359905.1 of Hoeflea sp. Lineage (GTDB taxonomy): Bacteria > Pseudomonadota > Alphaproteobacteria > Rhizobiales > Rhizobiaceae > Hoeflea. The sequence goes on from NZ_JACIYP010000039.1 coordinate 37,162, forward strand.
CCGCGACGTGGCTCATGGCGGCGTCGAGCGTTGCCAAGGGAATGCGGCGCCTGCGGGCAAGTTCCAGATAGGCGGCGTCATAGGTGCTGAGCTGGTATTCGTCGCACAGATGCTGGGTTTCGTTCCAAAGTGCAGCGGTGCTCTCGGGGTCGGACCTGATGGGCAGGTCCGAGATCCGCCTCAGCGCGCCCTGCCTGTAGTCCTGCGTGAGCCGCTTGCGCCGGACAGCGATGGCAAAGCCGTTCGCGATTTCGGTATGCCAATGGAGCGGAACCCACGCCGTGTGGTCCATGAACATGTCGGCGACCTGGTCCACGACTTCGGACTCCTCATCCGGAAACTGCCACGCAAGAATCACCGAAGCATCGACGACAAAGCTCAAAACCGCCGGCCTTCCTCGATCATGTCCTTGATCGATGCGCCATCCAGCGAGTTGCCGGCCCGGTTGGCGCGGATCCAGTCGATGGCGGCGCGCACCCGCGCCTTGCGTTCGTCGTCCGTCTCGGTGGAGACCAGTTTTGCCACGGGCCTGCCATGGCGGGTGATGGTGACTTCCTCGCCGCGCTCGACGCGCTCGATCAGCGCGCTGAGAGTGTTGCGCGCCTCGAGAATACCGACCTCGTCCATCACGACCTCCAATTATGGCTAGCGTGGCTAGAATATAGGTGTTTGCTGGCCCGAATACAATTGCGATGCGACCGGTCAGGACCGGCCGCCATCCCACAACCCCTTCGCCTTCATCGTCTCGATCTCCCGGATCGCGCGTTCGCGCTGGCGCTCGCGCCTGATGATCTCCTCGACGGCGGTCGCATCCGAGCGGTCGGTGTAGCGGAACTCGGAATCGGCGTAGCGGTTGATTTCCTGCAGCACCATGTCGATGGTAAACGGCTTGCGCAGTTCCGAGATCATCGCGACCTTGTCGTCATAGGGCTTGTGCATGAAGGCATCCGGCGTCTCGAACCAGTCGTCGGGCAGATCGATATCCATCGCCCGCATCTTGATCGCGTCGGTGATGTTCTTGATCGCGCGGCCGGTGAAGCGCGGCTCGGCGAGCTTGATCCGGTGCAGATAGGCGCCGATGTCGGCGATGGTCTTGACGCCGCCCTGCTCCTTCTCGAAGCTCTCCCAGACCGCAAGCAGCCCCTCCTCCTGCGGCCGGTCATGGCCGTCATAGGAACGCGCCACAGCCGTCTTGATCTCCTGGCTGGCGAAAAGTTCGTGCGAGCCGAGCGGGATGGAGTGGTTCTTGCCGGCGAGCAGCGCGAAGATGTCGATATAGTCGTCGAGCGATTGCGGCCCGTCGACCAGCCAGCGCGCGCCGGCGCGTTGTCTCAGCGCATCGTCGACATTCTCCGGATAGTTGGAGAACATGCCGAAGCTGCAGTTGCCGCGCACCACCGTCGAGGCGCCGGCGAAAGCCTCCATCAGCACGGCGGTGACTTCCTGCTGGCCGGCGGACGCACGATCGTCGGAGCGCTTGGCGGCGACCTGGTCGATGTCGTCGATGGTGCCGAAGCCGATGGCGCGCGGGTTGAGCACGTTGTCGACAAAGGCCTTGCAGTTCTGCCCCGACTTGCCCTGGTACGACGAGATCTGGTCGACGCCGAAATTCTCGTAGTGGAACGGGTAGCCGGCGACCTCGCAATAGTCGTTGATCATGCCTGCGAGCATCTGGATCAGGATGGTCTTGCCGGTGCCCGGCGCGCCGTCGCCGATGAAGGTGAACAGGAAGCCGCCGAGCTCGACGAACGGGTTGAGTTGCCGGTCGAAATCATAGGCCATCACCATCCGCGCCAGCCGCATGGCCTGGTGCTTGGCGAGATGATTGCCGATGATCTCGCCCGGTTTCTTGAAGCTCATCACCAGCGGCTTGCGGCGCTGCCCCGGCGCGACGTCGAAGCCGTCGAGGGTGAAATTGTCGCTTTCGAGCCTGAGATGCGACTGCGCGAAGGCGCTGAGCGCGTCAAACCGCGCGCGCCGGCTGATCAGCCCCTCGATGGCGACCCGCGCCAGAGCCCGCGCCCGCGACGTCATGGCAACCTCGTCGGGTGCGCCGGAGATCGCCTCATCCAGCGCCGCGACCAGGGATTTCAACGCATCCTGCGGCGTGTCGAACTGGAAATCCGGTTCTTGGGTGTCGTTGGCGGGCTCGCTCTCGCCGTCGAGTGTCTGCAGCAGATAGGCTGCGAGCGTGAAGGCAGAGACATAGGCCGAGGCCGCAAGCAGCCGCTTGAACCGCTCGGCGTCCTCGCCTTGCAAGGGTGCGCTCGCATTGCGGGCCTGCAGGCTTTCGAGATCCGTCTGCCGGCCGAACATCTCGCCCACCGCCAGCGCCACGGCGATGCCGCGCCGGGTCCGAAACAGCAATGTGTGCTGCGGGATCGACAGCATCGGGTCGTGGGCGCGGATGGCCTGGATGGTCTTGGCCAATTCGACCTCGCGGGTCCGCCGCATGCCGCCGGTCGAGACCGTCGAGACAAACCGCCGGTTGGTGCCCGCCAGCGGCGTTGACGAGGCATTGTCCTGCTTGGTCAGCACGATCAGCCGCGTCACCATGCCCTGCGCCACCGCCTGGTGCCGGGCGATGTCGTCCTCGGAAATCGTTGTCAGGCCGGTTGTCTGGCTCATGGGTTCATACCTCGCTGATGACCTGGTTGCCCGAGACGACATGCACGGTGAAGCCCGAGAAGATGCTCTCCGCCTCGCCCGAGGCATAGAGCGCCTGGTAGGCGTCATGCGGCACGAGCGCGTGCTTCTGGTAGGCGCTCACGCCCTGGCGGGCGGCCTCCAGGTCGTCGGTCTCGATGTGATAGACATCGCGCGCGGGTTGCGAGCTCCACAGCCCGCGCCTGGCCGGACTTTCGGCCTTGGAGAAGACTTCCTGCAGCGTCCAGGTCAGGAGCCAGGCGTTCTCGTCCTTGCGCACCTTGGACAGGATGGTCGAGATCCGGTCGCTGTTCTCCGTCACGCCGGCCGAATAGAACGGCCCCAGCACGAAGCGCCGCAACTGCTTGGGATGCAGGAACTCGAAATCGGCGTCGATGTTCTGCGCGATCGTCGCCGGCGAGAGCGAATAGGCGCCGTTGCGCTCAACCGAGGCGTCGAAGGCGCGGGCGAATTCGGGATTGAGCAGCCCGCCGACCGGCAGCGGAATCTCGACGTCGGGATTGAGCTTGCCGTCTTTCACCAGCATCCGGGCGATGCCTTCGCTCGAATCCTCGATCGTCGCCATATAGACCATCGGCAGCGTCTGGCTGCCGTCGAACACGCCCCAGTGAACCACATAATAGGGCCGACCGTTCTTTGGATTGATCGAGACGCGGATGGTTTCGGGCAGGATGAAGGGCGCGAACAGCGCGTCCTTGCCGATCTCTTCAAGATAGAGCCGTTCGGCGATCTGCTCCTGCAGGGCTTCGGGAAAGGCCTTGTGGCGCAGGATGAAATCGGCCATCTCCGCCTTCAGCGTGTCGACATCGGGGATCGCCGCCAGCCGTTCGGCGGCCGTAGCGCGGTCGTTCTCCAGCGTCAGCACGTTCTGGTAGACCGGAAAACCGCTGTCGGCCCGGCTGATCCGGAACCGCTCGATGAAACCCACCCGGTGTTCCCAGGCCAGGAATGTCGCTTCCAGCCGGTCGACATAGGGGATGATCACCTGGCCGACCAGGCCATGGGCATAGAGCGGCGACTTGTCGTCCGCGAGATAGACCCGCAAACCTTTCAACGCCGCCTGCATCGATCTGAAATAGGCGCCGGCTGCCCCGGTGTCAGCACGCATGGCCGGTCCCCGATCTCATCGCAGCAAGCTTAAGGTTTGACGTAGTTGGCGGAGTTGTGCTTCTCGAGAACCTCGGAAAAACGCCGGGCGAAGGCATCGTCCGCAAGCTTCTTGCGGCGCTGGATGTCCTGCGTCGACAGCATGTTCTTCTCATGCATCTCCAGAAGATCGCCGATGTGTTTCTGCGACGCCGCGCCGATGCCCGCCATGGTCTCTTCCGCCGCCGTATCGACCCGGCTGCCGAGCGTGTTGATCTTGTGCGCGACATCCTGCTGGGCGGCGGTCTTGAGCGAATCCTCGAGCGCCTTGTACAGGACAATGCGCTGCTCGGTGTCGATGGTGAGCTTGTTGATCAGCGTGTTCTGCGCCGCGATCTGGTTGTTGAGCGAATCCACGAAGGTCTGGAACATCGAGGTGTAGCGCTCCAGCGTCTGGCTTTCGGCGAGCAGTTCCTGCTCCTTGGCCTGGCGCTCGTTGTACTCGGTGGCAAGCTTCGAGCGCTCGCTTTCGAGGTTCGTGCGCGTCACCTGGTCGGTCGACGCCGCAATCTGGTTTTCGATGTCCATCAGCAGCGGATTGAGCTCCTCGATCCGCTTCTGCGTGGCCTCGAGATTGGCCATGGTGACCTTGCGCCGCTCGATCACCTTGATCAGGCTTGCCTCGGAAGTCTTGTAGCGGGCGTCGAGAATGTCCTTCTGGTCCTTCAGGATGCCGGTGATGGTGTCCGATTTTTTCAGAAGTTCCTGCAGATTGCCCGACAGCGACATGTTTCTCACCCGGTCAGAGCGCATCCGCTGCGCCCGCGCCTTGGAGAACATCGCCACGAAGCTTTCCATGCCGGAAAAGCCCTTCATGCTCTCGAATTCGGAGCCGAACACGTTGGTGGCGTCTTCCAGACCGATAATCAGGTCGGCGATATTGGTTTCCATCATGCGCTGCTGGCGCAGCACATCCTGGATACGGGCGTTCTCGATGTCGAATTGAGGATCGCCCAACTCGGCGTCCGCCTCGGACATTTTCTCCAGCACGACGCCGGAGGCCTCGATCTTGGTGCGCATCTCCTCGACAACGGAGCGTGTCTTTGCGATTTCGGCGTCTAGACTCTTGATATCAGCCATGTCCGGATTCCCCGTTTTGCCGCGCCCTGGATCCGGCGCACGCTTGATATTCCGGCAGAACCGGACCCTGAAATGTATGTAGCACCGGTTCTCCGCGCCGCAAACATTATGCAAGGGAAACCTAAGCATGATGAGGGCAAAAAAAAAGGCCGCCCCCGAGGGAACGGCCCGATATCTTCAAAGCACCAAACTATCATTCGGCGGCGGCAGGATCTTTCAGATAGGCGATGACGTTGGCCAGATCTTCGTCCTTCTTGAGACCGGCGAAGACCATCTTGGTGCCCTTCACCACGCCCCGTGGATCCTTGAGATATTCCGTCAGGGCTTCCTCGGTCCAGGCCGGCACTTCGGCCGCATGGTCGGTCATCGGCTGGGAGTATTTGAAGCCTTCAATCGAGGCCACCGGACGGTCGACAATTCCCATCAGGTGCGGTCCGATCTTGTTCTTGGCTTCGGTGGCCACATGGCAAGCGGCACACTTCTTGAAGACCTTAGCGCCAGCTACAGCGTCGCCCTCAGCAAATGCCGCGGTCGGGATTGAAAGGCCAGCCGCAACGACGGCGCCAAACAACATGGAAATGGATATGCGCATAAACAGTCTCCGTTCACTTTTGCAGATGCTGAGTGTTATAGCGTGTAGCCCGTCAAGAGCAATGCGCACTTGGTAGGCAATTGACTGCGATTTAGTCTAAACAGAATACTGGACGGCCATTAAGGCCTTAGTTTGTCATGTCCGGGTTGACGACGTCGTCCCAATGACGGCGACAAAAGGACACGTATTTCTCGTTGCCTCCGACTTCGATCTGCGCGCCCTCGCGGATCACGTGGCCCTGCTCGTCCATCCGGACGACCATCGTCGCCTTGCGCCCGCAATGGCAAATCGTGCGCACTTCCCGAAGTTCGTCGGCAATGGCAAGCAAGGCTTGCGATCCGGGAAACAGCTGGCCGCGAAAATCCGTGCGCAGCCCGTAGGTCATCACCGGGATCGACAGCCGGTCCGCCACCCGCGCCAATTGCCAGACCTGCGCCTCGGTGAGAAATTGCGCCTCATCGACAAATGCGCAGGCAATCTCGCCTTCGGCTTGCTGCGCGCGCAGCGATTCAAACAGATCATCCTCCGGACGGAACGGGATGGCCTCGCAATCCAGCCCGATCCGCGAGGCAATGCGCCCCACGCCGCCCCGGTCGTCAAAGGCGGCGATGAACAGGACCGTCCGCATGCCGCGTTCGCGGTAGTTGTAGGACGCCTGCAACAACAGCGTGGTCTTGCCCGCATTCATCGTCGAATAACTGAAATACAGCTTTGCCAAGGCAGGTCTCCGCTGTTCACCGGTGGTTCATGGTCAGCCAGGCGCCAGCTGGGCGCCACGGATTTTCCGCGACGGCTTCCCGGCCGCTGATTAACGTGTATCTATTGCCAAGGGGAACAGACAAACTCCACCCCCGCGCAGTTGCTTTCAACAACCGTTTTCGCAGGCACCACAGATTTTGACGCCTTTGCGGGTTGAGTTCACCGTCCATAGGTGGTTGTTTCTGCGATCGGAACACGGGAGACACCGACCATGAAAACAAAACTGACCCTCGCATTCGCAGCAATTCTGTTCGCCGGAACGGCAACAGTTCAGGCCGCGGATCCCGAATCCTGCAAGACCGTTCGCTTCGCCGACGTCGGCTGGACCGACATTCAGGCCACCACAGCCGTTGCCGGCGTCGTGCTTGACGCCCTTGGCTACACCCCTGAAGTTCAGGTGCTCAGCGTACCTGTGACCTACCAGTCGCTCAAGAACAAGGACATGGACGTCTTCCTCGGCAACTGGATGCCCTCGATGGCGGCCGACGTGCAGCCTTTCCTCGACGACGGCTCCGTCGAGACTGTCGCCCAGAACCTGGACGGCGCAGGCTACGGCCTTGTGGTGCCGACCTATGTCGCTGAAGGCGGCGTCAAGAGCCTGACCGATATCGGCAAGTTCAAGGACAAGTTCGACGGCAAGATCTACGGCATCGAGCCCGGCAATGACGGCAACCGCATCGTGCTGGAAATGATTGCCGATCCAGCAAGCGGCCTGGAAGGCTTCGAACTGGTCGAAAGCTCGGAAGCCGGCATGCTGTCGCAGGCCGAAAAGGCCATCCGGAACAAGGAATGGATCGCCTTTCTCGGCTGGACCCCGCATCCGATCATGGGCGAAATGGCGATCGCCTATCTTGACGGCATGGGCGATTCCGGCTTCGGCGCCGCCACCGTGCACACCAATGTGCGCGCCGGCTACACCACCGAATGCCCGAACGCTGGGACTTTCGTGAAGAACCTGTCCTTCTCGCTGTCGATGGAAAACAAGATCATGGACGACATTCTCAAGGGCGAAGACGCCAATGCAGCGGCTCTGGCCTGGCTGAAGGCAAACCCGGATGCTGTCACGCCCTGGCTTGACGGCGTGACCACCTTCGATGGCGGCGATGCCAGCGCAGCCGTGGCCGCCAAGCTCGGCATGTAAAATCAAGCATACCGGTCCGGTGCCGCTCAAACGGCTCCGGACCGG
>NZ_JACIYP010000390.1 GCF_014359905.1 Hoeflea sp.
CACCGTTCTTGATGATGCGGAGTGGGACCGAAGTGTGCGCTTCAGTGAGGGCCGGCATCGACGTGGCAACGGGTGCTGCGTCGGCCCGGCCTTGTACAACAGCATTAATCCCGTCAATCAATCCGCCCGTCCGCGCGAAGTCGACATCCTCAGGGCTGAGCCCCCCGGAGGCGAGCATCGCCTTGTTTATCTCTGTGAGCGCGACGTTCGTCGGATTGTTCCCCATGACGCGCTTGCCCTTGAGATCCTCAATCGTCTCTATGCCGGAGTCCGCAGTGGTCATGTACGCGTAGGGTAGCTGCCAAATGTTACCGATGGCGCGAAGCTCGCGGATTGGTTCGGGAAAGTTGAATGCGCCGCGGTAGGCCATGCCCGCGTCGATGTTATTGGAGACGCCTAGGGTCATCTCTCCGGAGGCGACCATCGGCAGGTACAGCGATGATCCTGCTTGTGGCTGTGCAGTAGAACGAATGCCCAGCTCCTCTTGGAACAGTCTCGCAAATCCTCCTCCCAACAGGAAGAAGGTGGAGCCTGAAGGGTTTGTCCCAATAGTGATGCTGCGCAACTCGGCCTGTGCAGGCGCCATGAGGCAAGCTGCGGCCACGGCTCCCGCGGCAAGAGCACGTGAATAAATCGACATGAGGTTCCTCCCTTATCATAAGCGTAACTTCCGTCCCCGGCACGTGTCGAGCGCCCGAAGATTGTAACCATGTTGACTAATATCTGTTTTGTCAATCGCGGCACCGAGTGGATTGAAGCAACATTTGGAACCCTCGGTTTCTGGCGGCGATGATGTCGTGAGGATCGGCGCGCCATACGAACGGTTTGGCCTCGGTTGTGTCGTGTTCGGCGATGAAGCGGTTGGGTAGCGTCCACGGACGTGGTGGACTTTCACATCGCGCTGGCGGTGTAACCGGGGTGGCCATCGAGGACGTCGGTTATGGTGGCGTTTGCAAGCTTCAACCACGAACCGATGGAGACCCCGATGACCGAGAACAACATGACCTTGATCGAGCTGCTGCAAAAGCACGATAAGGGGGATTTTCTGCGCGCCGTGACAGAGGCCGTGCTCCAGACGCTGATGGAGCACGACGTCGAAGGCGTGATTGGTGCTGGCCGCTACGAGCGTGGCGACGGGCGACAGACCTACCGGAACGGCTACCGTGATCGCGAACTGAAGACCCGGCTCGGGGCGCTGAACCTTCGCGTGCCCAAATTGCGGCAGGGCAGCTATTTCCCCGGCTTCCTCGAGCCGCGCCGCACCTCGGAGAAGGCCCTTGTCGCGGTGATCCAGGAGGCGTGGATTGTGGCGGTGTCTCGACGCGCAAGGTCGACGATCTGGTGCAGGCCATGGGCCTGAACGGCATCTCGAAGAGCACGGTGTCGAAGCTGTGCAAGGATATCGACGAACGCGTCGGCGAGTTCCTAAACCGGCCATTGACCGGCGACTGGCCGTATCTGTGGTTGGACGCGACCTATCTGAAGGTGCGTGAGGGCGGGCGCATCGTGTCGGTCGCGGCCATAATCGCTGTTGCGGTTAACACGGACGGCCGCCGCGAGATCATCGGCATGACCGTTGGCCCCTCTGAGGCCGAGACGTTCTGGACCGGGTTCCTGCGCAGCCTCAAGGATCGTGGGCTGGACGGCCTCAAGCTGGTGATCTCCGACGCGCATACCGGGTTGAAGGCAGCGATTGCGCGGGTGTTCGAGGCGAGCTGGCAGCGGTGCCGCGTTCACTGGATGCGTAACGCGCTCGCCCACGTGCCCAAGGGCCAGCACACAGTCGTCGCCGCTGCGATCCGCCAGGCATTCACCCAACCCGACCAGAAGGGCGCACAGGATGTCTGGCGGCACGTGGCCGACCAGCTGCGTCCGCGGTGGCCGAAACTCTCAATGCTGATGGACGATAGCGAGGCCGACGTGCTGGCCTACATGGCATTCCCGGCGCAGCACCGCACCAAGCTGCATTCGACGAACCCGCTGGAACGGCTGAACAAAGAGGTGAAGCGACGCGCAGACGTCGTCGGCATCTTCCCGAACGAGGACAGTATCATCCGCCTGATCGGCGCTGTCCTGTTCGAGCAGAATGACGACTGGCAGGGCCAGCATCGTTACATGCAAGTCGAGGCGTTCGGGCTCATCGACACCGCACAGATCGACCCGCCTCTCAGCATATCAACACAGGCCGCCTGACCGATGCCCTCGATTGGCCATACCCGAATTTACACCAGCTTGACGGACGCTGCCAAGCGGTTGACGGCGGCCCGCGGGTCGACGAGTGGAACACGCCATGCTTGGGCCTGCGGCGCGTCAGTCTTGCGAAGAATCCCTCTACCGCGTTCAGGCAGGATGACGATGTCGGAATAAAATGGAAAGTCCAGCGTGGGTGACGGGCAGGGCTATCGCATTTGGCCGATGACGGACCGGGCGAAGGCGTCGGACCATCCGGATCGCTTTCTTTTCCGTGAGATGGGGAGTTTCGGGCGGGCG
>NZ_JACIYP010000391.1 GCF_014359905.1 Hoeflea sp.
CGCAATATCGCGCGCCATCGCCCGCCAGAGTTCGAACGCGCCGCCGCTTCCATGCGCCTTCACTTCCATGGACGCGCCCTCGTTCGCGCCGCTCGTGAAGGTGATGAGGTGCCAAAGGAAAAGGCCATGTCGCGAAACCCGTGTTGGTCCGCTTCGAGCCCGAACCATCGGATGCGGCGATAGCCCTGAACGGGCGCGAACCACCATTTGCGGACCTTGGTTCAAGTCGTCCCTTGGAATTCCCCGGTATCCAGAACCGGCGCGGCGTCGATGTCCTCGGCGTCCAGCATGGAGGCCACACGCTCCAGCGACGCGATCAGTGCCGCCTGTTCCCAGTCCTCCAACGCCGAGAACTTGCGCACGAAGCGCTGCTGGAGCGGGTCGGGAGTGTCTGCGATTGCCTGACGGCCCTTCTCGGTGGCCACGATGTTGGTCTGGCGCCGGTCGGTCTGCGAGCGTTCGCGCACGACCATTTCCTGGCTCACCAGCTTGTCCACCAGCGAGGTCACCGTGGCCTGCGAAATCCGCATCTGCAGGGAAATCGCCGTCGCAGTGCATTGGCCCTTCTCCGCCACGATCTGCAAGACCCGGAACTGCGCTGCCGTCAGGCCGACGGACTGCGCCAGCTTCCGACTGAACTGGTCGGTTGCCCGCAGGATGCGGCGCAGGGCGATGAGGCTGGTATCGACACGATCCATCCCGGGATGCTGGCAGAAGTGCGGGGGTGAATCAACAAGCCGAAGGCCGATCACACTTCGTCTTGCAAAGCATAAACAATGGAGATGCCCGCCGAAGACCGGCCATGTCTCGCCGAGAACACGCCAATATGCCGCAATTTCGCCTCTTGCCTTGAAATCCGCACAATGGCCTGATACTTAGGCTTTCGAAGCAATTAGAGGCAGAGAGCATATGCAACACGCGCTGGAGTTTTTCCGCAAGGCCACACCCACGCTGCGGGAACCCGTTGCCGAGGATGGCGCGGAGATCTGGGACCTGGTGCGCGCCTGCAAGCCGCTCGACGAGAACTCCCTGTACTGCAACCTGATCCAGTGCGACCATTTCCGCGACACCTGCGTTGTGGCAGAGCTTGACGGCCATGTCGTCGGCTGGGTTTCGGCCTATGTGCTGCCTTACGATCCCGAAACGCTGTTCGTCTGGCAGGTGGCCGTGTCGGAAACCGCGCGCGGCATGGGGCTCGGCACATTGATGCTGTCGAACCTTTTGCAGCGTCCGGCCTGCGCCGACGTGAAGCGCCTGCAAACGACGATCACCGCCGACAACGAGGCGTCCTGGGCGCTGTTCCGCAAGTTTGCGGTGCATCGGGACTCCAGGCTCGATGTGCAGGCCTACTACACCCAGGCCCTGCATTTCCGGGATCGCCATAGCACGGAACACATGGTCACCATCGACCTTCAGGAGCGGATGCGCGACGCGGCCTAAGCCGATGTGGCGCCTCCCCCTTTTCCCCATCCCTATCCCGAGAGGATCCAACATGCCGACTGATGCGTCAGCCGAATTTTCTGTTTTCAAACGCCGCGAGTCCGAAGCGCGCAGCTATTGCCGTGGCTTCGACACGGTCTTCACACGCGCCAGGGGGTCGGAACTCACCGACGCCAAGGATCGAAGCTATATCGACTTTCTCGCCGGGTGCTCGTCGCTCAACTACGGCCACAACGACCCCGACATGAAACAGGCTCTCATCGACCATATCGCGTCGGACGGGCTGGCGCATGGGCTCGATCTGCACACCGATGCCAAGGCCGCGTTCCTTGACGCGTTCGAGACCCATATCCTGAAGCCGCGGGGCATGGACCACAAGGTCATGTTTACCGGCCCGACCGGCGCCAACGCCGTCGAGGCGGCGATGAAACTTGCCCGCAAGGCCACCGGGCGCACGAACGTCATCGCTTTCACCAACGGCTTCCACGGCGTCACCCTGGGCGCGCTCGCAGCCACCGGAAACGGCTATCACCGTGGCGGAGCGGGAACGACGCTGAACGGTGTGACCCGGATGCCCTACGACGGATACTTCGCCGGAAGTTGCGACACGGCCGATTTCCTCGAAGCGATGCTGAAGGACCGCTCCAGCGGCGTGGACGCGCCCGCGGCGATCCTCCTTGAGACCGTGCAGGGCGAAGGCGGGCTGAATGCCGCCAGCGAAACCTGGCTGAAGCGTGTGGCCCAGTTGGCCAAGGACCACGGCGCGCTGCTCATCGTCGACGATATCCAGGCCGGCTGCGGCCGGACGGGAACCTTCTTTTCGTTCGAGAAGATGGGACTCACTCCGGACATCGTGACACTGGCAAAGTCGATCTCGGGGTTCGGCCTGCCGATGGCATTGACGCTGGTGCGGCCGGAACACGATGTCTTCGGCCCGGCCGAGCACAACGGAACCTTCCGCGGCAATACCCATGCCTTCGTCACCGCCCGCGTGGCGATCGAGAAGTTCTGGTCCGATGACCGGTTC
>NZ_JACIYP010000392.1 GCF_014359905.1 Hoeflea sp.
CGACGCGTACTCGCACCTTGTCGCCCTTGTTCACGACCAGCGGATCGATGTCGGGGAAGATCCGACTGTTCCACGTCCACAGGTTGAAGTCCGTCATCGTCATGATGCGCGGCACATATGTGCCGGGATCGATGTCAAAGGCATTCAGCATGATCAGAAAATCGCGATCCACCGGCATGAACGTGGGATCCTTGGGGTGGACCACGAACATGCCCATCATCCCCATCGCCATCTGGGTCATTTCGTCGCCATGGGGGTGGTACATGAAGGTTCCTGATTTCACCAAGTCGAACTCGTAGACGAACGTTTTGCCTGGCGGGATGCTGGGATGACTCAACCCGGAGACCCCATCCATGCCCGAAGGCAGGATGAGCCCGTGCCAGTGCACTGTCGTGCCTTCCGGCAGCTTGTTGGTGACGTAGATGCGGACCCGGTCGCCTTCGACTGCTTCGATCGTTGGGCCGGTGGACTGGCCGTTGTAACCCCACAAATGCGCGATCATGCCGTCGGCAAGTTCGCGCTCTACCGGTTCGGCGACGAGGTGAAATTCCTTGACCCCGTTGTTCATCCGGTGCGGCAGGGTCCACCCGTTCAGCGTGACCACAGGTGTGTAGTCCGGCCCCGACGACGGACGCGCCGTAATCGCCGTTGCCGCACTGTCCATCTGCGCGGCTTCGGGTAGGCCCATGTTCAGGGTTTGACCCCAGGCTTTTGAAGAGACCAGCGTTGCGCCTGCCGCGCCGGCTCCGAGTAATTGACGTCTGTTCAACATGTCAGTTCCTTTCAGTGTCCTGCACCGCCACCGGCGGCAAGCGTTGCGCCTTCTCCACCAGCACCACCGCCGCCTTCGCCGCCGCCATAGATCGCGGCGGTCAGATCGGCCTGTGCCATGTAGAATTCGCGTTTTGCATTTGCCGCTTCCAGGGATGCGCCAAGTTTCTCGCGCACGTCAGTCAGCAGCTCGAAAGTGTTGGTGATCATGCCGTTGTAAGACAGCAAACCCTCTTCTTCGACGGTCGTGCGTAGCGGCACCAGAACGTCGCGGTAGTGGCGCGCGATTTTATATGCGGCATGATAGGAAGTCTCAGCACCTCGCGCTTCGGACCGGACGTTCACGGCCTTCTCTGCGAGCACGTTGGCCGCTTGTAGATAAGACAATTCCGCCTTGCGCATCCGGGCCTTGCCGGTGTCATAGATCGGGATCGCGAACTCCACTTCCACCTGAGGGGTGGTCACGGTTTCCGTTTCTCCGTCCTCAATTTCCCGCTCCGCCTCGAACCCGGCAATGAACTCAAGATCGCTGACAATGCGGGTCTGATCGGTCAGCCCAAACGCCTTGGCCTGCGCTTCCAGGCCAAGTTTGGCAACACGCAGATCCACCCGGTTTCGGAGCGCCTTGGCCTCGATGTCGGTCACACGGCCGACAGAACGCGGCAGTGCAGGAAGGGCATCTGGCACATGGTAATCGACTTCGGTGCCCCAGAGACCCATCAACCTGGTCAAAGCCTCCTTGGACCGAGTGGCGTTCAATCGTGCCTGTGCAAGTTGCCCCGCCAGTTCGGCATTGAATGCCTGTTCGCGGGCCTGCCCAGCTTTGTTGAGTGCGCCGGTCTCGCCCAACCTCATCGCCAGTTCAGAGCCGGCGTCAGAGGTCGCTTTCGCGCGCCGCAGATAGCTCACTGCCTCGAAGGCGGCGACTGCATCGACCCATGCCTTTCGCGTCTGATTGGCCAGCGCAAGTGTGTCGTTCACGGCATTGAGCTGAGCCTGCCGGAAGCTTGCATCAGCAATGGCCATGCGCTGTTTGCGCGTGGTGGCATCGAGGACGTTCGACCGGATCAGCCCTTCGATCGCTCTGTAGGCACCGAGCTCAGGCGCACCGATTCCCAAAACACCAATTGATACGATCGGGTTTTCCGGCGTCGATTGCTGCCAGGCCTCAGCGGCCGACAGGCCAACATTGGCGTAAGACGCTTGCAGACCTTTATTGTTCAGGAGCGCGACCTGAACGGCGGTGTCCGCCGAAATGGTCTTGCGATGCACCATCGCATGCACCTGCTTTTTCAAAGCCTCGTTTTCGGCCTGGGTTTCGGCGAAGGCAGTCCGTTTGCCGATGGCCGGTGTGACTTGGCTGGAAATGTTGGCGAAGCCGGCTTTCGGTTCCGTGTAGATGCCCGGTACAGCGGTTGCGCAGGCACCCAAAATTAGCGGAAAGCCGAATAGCAGAGGAAATTTCGATAGCCGCATCAGTTGCCCTCCGTCTGCTCTTGATTGACGGAACGCCAATCACGGGGACCCGTCGGACCACGATAGGTGTAGCCAGCCAATGGATCTTGATAGCTGATCGGAGACGAAACGGTCGCGTTGACGACAGCCTGTTGTGTCGCAACGGAGGGCAAAGGGGTAGGCTCATAGGCGCATGCGCCAAGCCCGAGGGCCGAAGCCCCCATAAGTAGATGAATTTTC
>NZ_JACIYP010000393.1 GCF_014359905.1 Hoeflea sp.
TGGCCGAACAGGACCGCGCCTTTGGCATGATTATGGCGGGGTTCGACTATTCCCGCGCGTTGATCGGGCTGGAATGCCTGGGCGCAGCGCAGGCATCGGTGGATGAAACCTGGGCCTATGTCAGGGAACGCGAGGCGTTCGGCACCCCCATCGTACAATATCAGGGCGTGAGCTTCCCGCTGGCCGAGGCCGAAACCCAACTGACCATGATGCGGCAGCTTTGCTTTTACACGCTGGACCTGCGCGACCGCGGCTTGCCGCACACCTCCGAGGCGGCGATGTGCAAGTGGTACTTGCCCAAGACCGCCTGCGAGATCCTGCATCAGTGCCTGATCCTGCACGGGCATTACGGATACACCACCGACCTGCCCCATCATCAGCGCTACAACGACGTGCTGGGCCTACAGATCGGTGACGGCACTGCGCAGATCCAGAAACTTGTGATCGCGCGCGAAAAGGTCGGCCGCGTGGCGCTGCAATACGACAAGAAGGCGAAGGGAGTATCGAAATGAGTGATCCCGTCGCCGTAAGCATCGAAGGTAGCGTAGGCATCATCGAGTTGGCGCGCCCCGAGAAATTCAATTGCCTCTCACTCGAGGTGCATGAATGCATTTCGAACGCGCGTGCCAGCTTCGAGGCCGCCCGGAATATCCGGTCGATCCTGATCCGGGCGCAGGGCAAACATTTTTGCACGGGCGCCGATCTGACTGAGGTGAAGGGCAAACTGACCGACCCCGCCGCGCTGGACCATTTCATCTCCTTCGGCATGAAAAACCTGCGCGCGCTCGAGTCGAGCCCGCTTCCTGTCGTGGTAGCGGTGCAGGGCTTGTGTTTGGCCGGCGGGATCGAACTGATGCTGGCATGCGACGTATGCTTTGCCGCCGAAACCGCCCAGTTTGGCGATCAACACGCACAATTCGGCCTGATCCCCGGCTGGGGCGGGTCGCAGCGGCTGACACGTCTGATGGGGCTGCGCCGGGCGCTCGACCTGATGTTCTCGGCCCGCTGGCTCAAGGCGGACGAGGCCAGAGAGGCTGGTCTGGTCAATTACATCGTGCCGGATGCCGAGTTGCACAAGGCCGCGCTGAACTATTGCCAGACCATCGCTACCCGCTCGCGCCGCGGTATCGCCGAAATGAAACGGCTGGCGCGGGAAGGTGCGGACCTTGGCATCGACCAGCAGATGCGGCTTGAGCGCGATGCAGCCGTGCGCGCGCTGCCCGGCGATGACGTCGCCGAAGGGCTAGATGCTTTTGAGGGCCGGCGCAAACCGGCTTTTCAGTGTTGAGGAAGAACCATGGATTTCACCCTGAATGACGAACAACGCCAGATCTACGAATACGGCGGCCAGTTGGCGCAAAAATTCGACAATGATTACTGGCTGCGGCACGCGCGCAAGCACGAGTTTCCGCACGAGATGTTCCGGCAGATCGCCGATGACGGCTTTCTGGGCATCATGGTTCCCGAAGAATACGGCGGTGCCGGGCTTGGCATGACAGAGATGGCCCTGTTCATGGAGGGCACGGCCAATCACGGCATTCCGTTGCTGATGATGGTGGTCGGCCCAACCATGTCACTGGCCCATATCGCCAGCCACGGGACCGACTTCCACAAGAAAGAGCTGCTTCCGGCCGCCTGCCGGGGCGAAATCCAGTTCTGTTTCGCGATCACTGAACCGGGGGCCGGGTCCAACACGATGAAGACCACGACGCTGGCCAAACGCCGGGGCAACCGGTTCAGCCTGTCGGGGGAAAAGACCTTCATCACCGGGGCCGACGTGTCTGACTATTGCTTGGTGGTGGCGCGAACCAAGCCGCACACCGAGGTCAGCCGCAAGACCGACGGGTTCACCCTTTTTGCCGTGGACCTGAAAAAGAAGGGCGTCGCGCAACAACGGGTGAAGATCTCGATCCCCCTACCCGAAGAACAGTGGACCCTGTTTTTCGACGAGGTGGATCTGGGTCCCGAGGACGTGGTCGGCGAGGTGGACGAAGGGTTTTCCATCCTGTTCGACAGCCTCAACCCCGAACGCATCATCCTGGCCGCGCTGTGCTGCGGCATCGGCCGCTTCGCCCTGAACAAGGGGGTGGCCTATGCCTCCGAGCGCAATGTTTTTGGCCAGCCTATCGGCGCGCATCAGGGGGTGCAACACCCGATGGCCAGGGCGCATACGGCGGTCGAGATGGCCAGCCTGATGACCCGCCGCGCGGCATGGGAGTTCGACAACAAGCTGCCGGCGGGAGCCTCGTCGAACATGGCGAAATATGCCGCCGCCGAAGCCGGGATCGAGGCTGTGGACGCAGCACTTCAGGCGCATGGCGGATCCGGCTTTACCGAGGATACGGGGCTTTACGAAATGTATCCATTGGTGCGGCTGCTGCGCACCGCGCCGGTGAACCGCGAACTGTGCCTCAGCTTTATCGGCGAAAAGGTCATGGGCCTGCCAAGATCTTATT
>NZ_JACIYP010000394.1 GCF_014359905.1 Hoeflea sp.
GCGTGGCTGCGACCTGTTCGATATCGACGAGCTGCGCCTGGAGTACGACGCGGCAGCCTTCCAGAACCTGCTGATGTGTCAGTTCGTCGACGACGGCGCGAGCATCTTCCCGCTCAACCTGCTGCAGCCGTGCATGGTGGACAGCTGGTCGGTGTGGACGGACTACCAGCCGATGGCCATGCGGCCGTTTGCCGATCGGCAGGTATGGGTGGGCTATGACCCGGCCGAGTCTGGCGATTCCGCCGGCCTGATCGTAGTGGCGCCACCGCTGGTACCGGGCGGCAAGTTCCGCGTCCTGGAGCGGCATCAGTTCCGCGGGATGGACTTCAACGCACAGGCCGAGACGATCCGCCAGGTGACTCGCCGCTACTGGGTGACCTACATCGGCATCGACACCACCGGTCTGGGCAGCGCGGTGGCGCAGCTGGTGCGTCAGTTTTTCCCGGGCTTGAAGACCTTCTCCTACAGCCCGGAGGTGAAGACGCGCCTGGTGATGAAGGCTTGGGACGTGATCAGCAAGGGGCGGCTGGAGTTCGACGCCGGCTGGACTGACCTGGCGTCGTCGCTGATGGCCATCCGCAAGACGGTTACGCCGGGCGGGCGCCAGTTCACCTATACCGCCGGGCGCAATGAACACACGGGCCACGCCGATCTGGCTTGGGCGCTTTTCCACGCACTGCACAACGAGCCGCTGGAGGGCCAGACCGTGGCCAACACCGGCATCATGGAGATTTACTGATGAGCAAACGTCGCAACCGTAACCAGCAGGTGGCCACCACTGACCAGGTGCGCGAGGGCGAAGTGCTGGCCAATGGTGAGGGCGGCCAGTCGATGGCCTTCACCTTTGGCGATCCGATGCCAGTGCTCGATGGCCGCGAGATCCTGGACTACCTGGAATGCTGGGCCAATGGCCGCTGGTACGAGCCGCCGGTCTCGCTGGACGGACTGGCGAAGTCGTCGAAGGCGAGCGTCTATCTACAGTCGGGCCTGATCTTCAAGCGCAACGCGCTGGCCCGCACCTTCATCCCGCATCGATTGCTTAGCCGGGCGGCCTTCGAGCAGATCGTCATGGACTGGGGCTGGTCGGGCAACCTGTACCTGGAGAAGCGCGACAACATGCTGCGCCAGGCGATCGGCCTGCAGCCCTGCCTGGCGAAGTACATGCGGCGCGGTACCGACCTTGCGACCTACTACCAGGTGCGCGGCTGGAAGGACGAGCACGAGTTCAAGACCGGCAGCATCTGCCACCTGCGGGTGGCGGATATCAACCAGGAGGTCTACGGGCTGCCGGAGTGGCTGCCGGCCCTGCAGAGCGCGCTGCTCAACGAGAGCGCCACGCTGTTCCGGCGCAAGTACTACCAGAACGGCAGCCATGCCGGCTTCATCCTGTACATGACCGACGCGGCGCAGAACGAGGACTTCGTCACCGACCTACGTAACGCGATGAAGAACAGCAAGGGCCCGGGCAACTTCCGCAACCTGTTCATGTACGCGCCGAACGGCAAGAAAGACGGGTTGCAGCTGATCCCGATCAGTGAGGTGGCGGCGAAGGACGACTTCGGTGCGATCAAGAACATCAGCCGCGACGACCAACTGGCGATGCTGCGCATCCCGCCCCAGCTGATGGGTGTGGTACCGCAGAACGCGGGGGGCTTCGGTTCGATCCGGGAAGCGTCCCAGGTGTGGGCCGTCAACGAGCTGGAGCCTGAACAGGCCCGGCTGCGGCAGATCAACGATTGGCTGGGAGAAGAGGTGGTGCGGTTCAATCCGTATGAGCTGCCGGCCACTGCCAGCTGACCCGCGCCTGCACGAAGCAAGCCGCCCATGAGGCGGCTTTTTTTTCTCCTGGATTCGTCAACTCGGTGGCGACCACCACTAAATACGAAGTCAGGACAGTTACACCTCACATCGACTGTGACCTCTCCCCTGACCGGAGAACGATCCATGTACACCATGATCCTCTTCCCCGGCGACCTCGCCGTCGACAGCACAACCCACCGCTGGTTGATGACCGTCGGCAACATCGCCTACTTCATCCCTCGTTGATGAGCCGGAGACCCCGGCGGCATACACGCCGCCGGGAGTCATCCAGCACCCGGCGCGCGCGCTCGTCCCCCCGCCACGCCCCCGGGCTAAATGTGTCGTTTTTTCTGCGCGCCTGCGGACAGCTGTACGCGGCCCAGGCAGTGGGCTGGTGGATGGGTATGAGGTAGAGCAAAACCCTGCGTTTCCCTGCAGGAAGAGCGGTTCTGGACGCTCCCGAGCTGTGTCCGGGGTATGGGCTTATGGGGGGCGATTTTCAGAAAGAGTAATTTCTGCAATCTGGCTGCAGACCGACCCTAGAGGCCGCGTCGTTCGGGGGTTCTGAGATTACAAAGGGAGGTAACTTAGAGGTAATCAAAAAGGTAATTTTTTCTAAGGTGC
>NZ_JACIYP010000395.1 GCF_014359905.1 Hoeflea sp.
TGTCTGGTATTGTCGGCATCGGTCACGTCAAGATCGTATATTTCGGCCATCAGTTACATCCAAAACGGGGGGCGCAAATGCCGTGGGTGGCATCGCTTATCACCACATGCTTTCTCGTCGGATTTTTTTGCTTCGCCATCCTGTTCAAACTCGGGGTATGGGAGGCGTACGAACTATTCGGCCTTCCAATCGCGATGCTGATGTGCGTCGGCGCATTCATCGGGGTGCTACCAATTGGGTTCCTGTTTGATAGGCAAGAGCGCCGCCGCCAGCAGCAATCTGATTCGCGATATCACGAGCAATAAGTGCGTTCTCAGGTGACTGCTTGGCGATATCCATGAGCACTCTCAACGTCTCCTGCGCCTTCGGCCCTTGGCGTTGTGTCATGATGCGGGCGATGTCTTCGTAAACCTTGTCCTCCATCTTCAGGAGGTTTTCCGGGGTTCTGTTGGTCAGCGTCTGCGTAAACCGGCGTGTTGCATTCACTGGCTCACCGCGCTTAAGCGTCTCCCAGACACCGCCCTGAGACTGACGGCCAATCGTCTGCTCCATCGCCTGTCGTGCGTAGGTGCGCGAGTTGTCCGCAATGCCAGCCCGCAGATCGAGAGCGCCTGTCGTGCGGTTCAATTCCCTGAAAAGCCGCGTCGCCTCCTTCTGCCCGAGAAGGTCTGAAACCTTGTCGCGGTTTGCCCGGCTCGAAAGCTCACGCAGCGCCTTGATCGCCTCGCGGGCCTCCATGTTTCCATCGGTGACGGCGCGCTTGACGTTCGACATCATGTCTTCAATCGATGCGCGGAGCCCTTGCTTGGCACGAGCTATTTCCTGATCGGCAGCGGTACGGGCAAACTCCTTCACATCCGCGCGGCTGATGCGCCGCGTCAGAATATCCGACCCAAGACGAAGAGCCTTGTCCTCGGCGATCTTGTCGCCACCGAGTTTCACCGCTGTGCCATATTCCGGCACCGCTTCCTTGAGGGCGTCTCTGAGGTCGCTCGCTAGTTTTGAGGCGCGAATGCCCGCGCCCGTGGGGCGTCCGAACTGGTCAACCGATTCCGCGCCTATCTCGCCCAAAGACCGCTTGATAAAGTCGAGCTGTTGCACATTGGGCATCTCGCGGAATACAACCGAGCCGTCATCGGCAATCTCAGCGAGAATCTGCTGGTTCTTGACACCCGCATACGTCATCGCGTCGTTTGCTTCGTCTACCGCCCGGCGCAAGACTTTCGAAGGGACGCGCGCAAGAACGTTTTCGATGGAGCGACCCGCGCCGCTCGCATAGTCGATAGGCTTTGTATATGCGGCGGTGTATGCAGCCTCGCGAGCACCGCTTGTGCTGCGGGAAATCTCCTTGGCGACCGAGCGCACCTCTTCGGGCACGCCGAGAATGTCATCGAACGTCGATTTAAGCCGCTCTCCGGCCCTTGCCGCGCGCATCTCAACAGCGTCTTTTGCCGTGCGCCCCGCTGCGCCGCTGCGCTGCACCGTTGTGTCGAGAATGCTGCGTGCCGTTGGCCCTGCATCGGCAAGCATGGCATCGTCGCCCATTGCCGCAAGACGTTGTGCGCCAGCGCCAGACAAGCTGTCATCGGCATTCATCGCATTGGTCAGGACTCTGGACGCAGGCCTCGATATGCCCTGCTTTGCAGCGGCGCGGTCAACGGAGGTTGCGTCAAGAGCGTACTTCGTGGCTTGATTCAACCCCTTTGCAGCAAGCGGGGTGACGCCACCGAGAACACCGCCAAGACCGGCGCCAAGTCCGCCGCGAATAAGGGCCTGCTGCCCGCGCGAGGCCGGATCGACACCGGCACCATATCCAGACACAGCGCCCTCAGCACCGCCCGCCAATGCGCCCGCGCCCGCGCCCGCCAGCATCTGCCCGCCGAGAGAGGCCGGAGCCGCGCTGGCAACTGCCGGAGCCGCCGCCGCAATCGCAGGAACAGACCCGACAACACCGCCACCAAGCCGCAACGCAGTTGCAAGTCCGGGGTTTTGTTCATCCTCCCTCGCCTGAAGCGCACGAACCTTCTCGACATTGGCGGGATCGATAAGACCGGCGGCCTCATCGAGATATTCACCGACGAACGGAACGCCTTGCAGGAATGTCGCAGCCTTCGATGCAACAGGATGACGATTTGCATATTCCTTCAGCGCGGCCTCGTTCATGGCACCGCGAAGGCTGCTCATGCGGTCTTGCGTCGATTTCTGTGCGCTCTCTCCGAATTTGGACTTGGCATACTCAAGCACCTGCTCCTCCGACGCATCGTCGGGCGCCGTGATCTTGTACGTGGCACCATCGGGGCCAGTGACGCGATACGTCGCCATCACTCCTCCCTCTGGATATTCCAGCCGCCCGCGCCGCCGATATCAAACAGCGGGTTGGTGTCCGACCATTTCTG
>NZ_JACIYP010000396.1 GCF_014359905.1 Hoeflea sp.
GCGTCTGTTCGACGAGGGCACGATCCTCTCGTTGGGGATGGCGCTCGAAGCCAAACTCGGAGTGGCGGAGGAACGCCCGCCCATGGCCGTCGGCTGACCAGATTACCAAGCGCCCGCAAGCGCTGTGACCAGTGAAGAATGGGCGAAGAATGCCCGCGAAACCTTCCCAACAGGAGAAACAAATGAAACGCAGAGACTTCCTTAGATCCTCGTCCGCCCTGTTCGGCGGCACCATCCTTTACAGCCTTGCCACCCCGGCGCTCGCGCAGTCGGAGCCGGTGAGCGGCGGCACCCTGATCTGGGGCCATTCTGAGACGACCCAGAACCTCGACATGCACCAGACTGGCACCGCATCGACCGGCCGTGTGCTCGAAAACGTGCATGACTCGATCGTCACCGTCGACAAGGATCTGAACGTGATCCCGCTTCTGGCCGAAAGCTTCGCGCAGAGCGACGACGGTCTGGTCTACACCTTCAAATTACGCCCCGACGTGGTGTTCCACAACGGCGCCAAGATGACCTCGGCGGATGTGAAATACTCGTTCGAACGCTGCGCCGCGCCCGAGACCGGGGCGGTCAACTTCGAGGTGTTCAAATATGTCGAAAGCATCGAGACCCCCGACGATCTGACCGTGATCATCACGCTCAGCCAGATCAACGCGCCGTTCCTGTCGCGCCTCGCCGAGAACGGCGCTGGCGTGATCATGCCTGTGGGTTCCGGTGACGAGCAGGGCAACACGCCGATCGGCTGTGGCCCGTTCAAGTTCGTCCGCCGCGAGTTCGGCAACGAGGTCGAGTTGGCCCGCTTCGACGATTACTGGGGCGGCGCGCCCTATCTCGAAAAGATCATTGCACGCGAAATCACCGAGCCCACTGTGCGGCTGACCGGCCTTCGCACCGGCGAGCTGCACATGATCAACGACATCCCGGCCGACCGTATTTCCGAAATCGAGGCCGATCCGAACCTGCAGGTGGTGTCGTGGTTCCCACTCAACTGGGACTTCGTGAACTTCAACCACGCGTTCGAACCGTTCAAGGATCCCAAGGTGCGCGAAGCCTTCGATTACATAATCGACAAGGAACTGCTGCTTCAGGGCGCGCTCTGGGGCCAGGGGGCGGTGACCGCCTCGCCGAGCTACCCGACTTCGGCGGCCTACAACCACGATCTGGTCCAGCGCCCGCAGGACATCGAGAAGGCGAAAGCGCTTCTTGCCGAAGCCGGATACGGCGAGGGTGAGCTCAAGGTCGTTTTCAAGGTGACCACCAACTACCCCTACCACGTGGAATCCGCTCAGATCATGCTGGAATGGTTCCGCATGGCCGGGGTCGATGCCTCGATCGAGCAGCTTACATGGTCGGACTGGCTGAGCCAGTGCTGGGTCGACAAGGACTACCAGATCACGATGATGAATTTCTTCACGCTCTGGGAATCCGATTTCCTTTACTACTCGCTGTGGAACACCGAGGGCGCGTTCAACTACCGCAACATTTCCAACCCGATGATCGACGAGCTGACCGCCAAGGCGCGCGTAACCGTCGATCCGGAGGAAAGGGCCGGTATCTACAAGGAAGTGCAGAAGGTGATCCACGACGAGACCCTCGACGTGATCCTGTGGTTCCGCAACGGAACGATCGGCGCCCAGCCGGCGGTGATGGGGCTCGACACCGTCGTTCACCCGAATGGCTCGAACCTCAACTTCCACAAGGTCTGGCTCGCCGCCTGAGACTGAACGGAGCGCGCCCGGCGCGCGCTTCTCACACCCCTCCGGACGAATTCCGACATCGACGCGCCACGCGCTCGGATCGGACAGAAAGGGCCGTGCCAGCGTGAGTTATCTTCTCAACCGTCTCTTCTCGATGCTCCTGACGCTGTTCCTGATCTCGGCGATCACCTTCGCCGTGACCAACATCCTGCCCGGTGACGTGGCGATGATGATCATGGGAACGCAATCGAACCCGGAGGCGCTTGCGGGTCTGCGTGAAAGCCTCGGCCTGAATGATCCGCTACTGGTCCAGTATGGCCGCTGGATCGGCGGGATGCTGACCGGCGACTGGGGCACCTCGCTGGTGTTCAAAGAGCCGATAGCGCCGTTGCTTCTGCAAAAAATCACAGCCAGTTCGATGATCGTGGTGTTCTCTATGACCATCGCGCTGCTCTTCGCTGTACCTCTCGGGGTCTGGGCGGCGGTGCACCCGAACCGCTGGCAAGACACCTCGGCGAGTTCCGCAGCGTTGCTCGGCGTGAGCCTGCCTGACTTTTTTTGGGGGATCATGATGATCCTGCTGTTTACGCGGGGGCTGCACTGGCTGCCTTCCTCGGGGTTTGTCGACCCCACTGAAGACCTCTGGGGCGCCGTCGAACACGCGCTCTTACCGGCCTTCGCCCTTGGCCTCGG
>NZ_JACIYP010000397.1 GCF_014359905.1 Hoeflea sp.
CCGATAAAGAGGATGGTGCCGATGAAACCCGAGAGAATCCACAGGATGCCCAAGTTCGTATGCTCGGCGCGCACGACGTTGAAGTTGAGCACGCCCGACAACAACGTCGGGTCGATGTGCTGCGCTGCCAGCAGCAGCCCGAACCCGGTCTGAAAGAAGAACAGGACCAGCATCACCATGAAGAAACGCAGGCTCAGCCGCTGGGACTGATATTCGATTCGGTTCATTGGTCTTCTCCCCCGAGGCTGCGGATATAGGCGACGATCGCCGCGACCTGTTCGGTCTCGAGAAGGTTGGCATAGGGCGGCATGACCCCCTTATCGAAACCGGCCGCGATCTGAACGTCCGGATCAAGGATGGCACGGGTCAGGAACGCGTCATCGACCGTGGCTCTGGTTCCGTCCGCCAGCATGACGTCGCTGCCGTAAAGTTGCCCCCAGGCGGGACCGACGAGAACCTCGTTTCCGGCGGAATGGCAGGCGGAACAGCCGTTATCCTCGACCAGCCGTGCGCCGCGTGTCACCGGATCATCGCTGCCCTTCGGCGGGGCGGCAACCGCGACCGCCGCCGTCGGCATTTTCGTGGCTTGCGGGAAGGTCAGCCCGGCAACCTGCGGCACCGGCGGCCAGCCTTCGGTATCCATCTGAGATGTATATTTCAGGAAGGCGATGATCCTGGCGACCTCGTCGGTACGAAATTGCAGATTCGGCATCACCGTGGTCTGGCCGCCGCGCCGGTGGATGCGCTCTGCGGCGGCGGGGTATTTGTCGAAATAGGCCTCCAGCGTATCCACGCCAGCCTCGTCGGCGACCGCCGGTTTCTGCAACTGCACCCGAACCGCCGCCTCTGTCGGTCAACTGCCGGCCGAGGGCAGGAACGCCTCCAGCCAGGCGGGGCCGACCTTGGCGTAGAGCTTGGTCAGGTCTGGCCCCAGATAGGCGCCATTGCCGACAATCGTATGACAGCCCATGCAGTTGTAGGCCTGAAACCGGCGCTTGCCATCGACCGCCCCATGGCCCGTATACGCAACCTCTGACGGTATCACCTGCCCACGCGAGTCGAGAAATGACGCGAACGACAGCGCGACAAAGATCAGCGCCATCAGCCCGAGCACGCCCATTGCGGTGCGGCGTTTCTTGCCTTCTTCGCAGGGTTCTCCGGGTTTGCAACTCATGGCCGATACTCCGGATCATCGGCTTTTGAGCTGTCGGCAAGCTCTGCCCGTTCGATGGCGTCATGTTCGAAAAGCGTTCGAAGGCTACCAAAAAAGACTTGGAAAACATAAACCGCCAGCACGAATCCGACGCCGAAATAGATCAGCCACATGGTCCGGGATTCAGGCCAATAGCTGAAATTGCGCGCATACGGCCAAGCCAGAAAAAAGCTGATGATGCTGGCGAGAGCGGCAACCACCAGCCAAATGATCCGCGTTGCTTTCTGCGGCGGCAATCCGCGCCTCAGATCGGGCACATCTGGGCTCCGGTCTTCCTCAGATACATTCATTACAACCACCCTCCATCGTTTAGGATAACCGCGAGTGATGACAAATGGTATTGGCAATACCTATTCACGAGGTGTTCATGCATCTTGCGGGCGCGGTCAAGGGAGCCTGGGTGGAGGCGGAGATGGTGCCCCTTACCTTGCGCGAATCACGAAACGCGATCCTTTCCAGCATTTCTGGGCCATTCGGCCCTTTCGTCTGATTGTCTTGGAAGAGCCAATTCAGTGCCTTCGTTCACGCGCTGCTTTTTCTCAGCGATAGCCGATATTCATCACATAGTTGAACAGAAGCTCTTCTTCGTGCTGGATCCCCCCCCACAGGCGTTCCAGAACGTCGCGGGCGTTGAGGACCCCGAGTGGTCTGCGGTCGCAGTCGATCACGGGGATGTTCTTCAACCTGCGATCCTGCATCACCGTCCACGCCTTCTTCAGGTCGTCTTCCGGACTTGCCGTTATGACCTCACGTGTCAAAACGTGACTGATCGGCGCGGTGCAACTGGCGCCGGTGCAGACCCCGATCTGGCGCACGACATCGCTCCTTGTCAGGACACCCGCCATCCGGCCCTCCCGATCACAGACCAGCAGCATTTCGTGCTCCCGCTCCAGGAGCCTCGCTGCTTGCAGGAGTGCTGCATTTTCCTCGATGCAGCACAATCTGCGACGCGCGACAGGCAGGAAATTCTCGATACTCATTTTCCCTCACTTTCTAATTTTTCATCATGACCGCCAAGGTTGCGATCACGCCGGCTGTAGCGCCGCAGATACAAAACAGGTGAGCGCCCGTGATCACTGCAAACCTGAACCGTGAATGGATGTAATCCTCGGCAATAACCTGCAGCCCGAGGGCTGCGTGATGGAAGGCCGCGAATACCAACAGGATCATCAGGATCGC
>NZ_JACIYP010000398.1 GCF_014359905.1 Hoeflea sp.
CATCCCGCGCGCGGTGATGCCGACGACGGAGGGGCTGAGTTCAGCGACGATGGCGGTGAAGTCCTGCGGCGGCGTCAGATCTTTTTCTTGTGCGAGGGGCGGTGTGGCCGCGAAGGCCAGGCAGGCCGCCATGGCAGCGGCGGAAGCGGTGTTGTGCAGCATCCGGAACTTCATGAATTTCCTCCATCTGGCCGGCTTCGGCCGGTAGCGAGGCGACCAAGCCTTGACCGAGCCCTGTGCGGCGCCCGTTGCGCCGGCGACCCTTCCCTGGCTGAAGTAACGGGTGATCCGGGCAGATGTTCCCCGATCCGGCGCCGCGTTTTCAGGAGGAGAAACCGAAATACCAGACCGCCACCGGCACTGCCAGCAGGACCAGAAGCGAGGCCACAACCAGGGCACCGTCGCGCGTCAGCAGCCCCGCCGCAAAAAGCGCGATGACCGCGGATGCGACGGAGCCCGAGGTGGGAATGACCTCCATGAACGGCATGAACAGCGTGAGCCCGAGGATCAGGATCAGCGGCAGCCACAGCCACGGCCGATGAAAGAGAAATGTCAGCCGTTCCTTGAGGAACTTCTCCACGAACTGCACGGGCTTTCGCAGCCAGGCGACACCGCTGCAAAGGCGGGCGGTCGACATGTGGCGCCGGGTAATGAAATCGGGCAGCCACACGCATTTGCGCCCGATGATCATCTGGACGACCAGGATGAACACGATCCCGGCAACCGTCGCCGTGATGCCGGGGATCGCGCTGGCCGGCGAGGTCGAGATCAGCGAGAACACAAGCATCAGCGAGGCGAAGGACTTGCGCCCCAGCGTGGTTATGACCTCCTCGATGGCGATGCTTTCGCCATGAGCCGAAGCTTCCAGCTGATCCAAGACCTCGCTGAGCGCGCGTGTCCGTTCCTGTTCCATGTCACTCTCGGTAATGTTCGGCCGTGGGCGGTCTGCGCTTGCTTCAGCGGCCCGCCGTCACAACCGGGCTCAAAGCCAGAAGGTTCCTGCCGGAGAAGGCGCCAATGCGCCCCTTGCTGTGCAGACTGCGCCCGCAGCGGTCTTGTACCCGGGCCCATTTGTCATTTCTTCTCAGTAAGTTGTCGCGCAAAGGGGAATCCCCTTGGAACATGCCGCCAAGGCGCTCGTTGCCTTCCCAGAGCGCGAGTGCGCTTGAAACCCACGAAGCCAGCGATTCACGCCGACGAAGCGAGGGCTTCAAAATCTGTGGAGGAGAACGACATGAACATCGAGATGACGAAGCTTTCCGGCGCGGCTGCCATTCTCGCGGCTCTTGCTGCTGCGCCTGCGATGGCTCAGGAGGCAGGCGGCTGGGATGCCGATGCAGACGGAGCCCTGTCGCAAGCCGAGTTCGCCCGGGGTTTCGCCGAGCGCGGCATCTTTGACCGCTGGGATCAGGACCGCGACGGCCGTCTTTCCGAGACCGAATTCTCGGGCGGGGTCTACGGGACCTATGACCGTGACCGGAGCGGTGACCTCAACGAGACGGAGTACGGGCGGACCGAGGATCGCAGGGGCGCGTCGGGCTTCTGGGGCGACAACGAGGCCGGCTACGACTACCAAGCCTGGGATATAGATGGCGACGGTGTCATCTTGTCGAACGAATTCGCCAGCGGCTGGGGCGAGGAAGGCATGCTGGGCGAGTGGGACGTCGACCGCGACGGCTATCTTTCCGAAGATGAATTCTCCAATGGCGTCTTTGGCGAGTACGACGAAGACGGCACCGGAATCATCGAAGATCCCGAACTTACCGATATCGGTGACGACATGGGCGACGAAGGCTTCTGGGACGTCTGATCCGCCGCTTCGCGCCAGGCAATAGAACCCGGCGCAAAGGGTCGGCGCCTGCCGACCCTACCCGTACCGGCGCTAAGACGCGCCTTCATGCCTGCCGCCATGCCCGTTTTGTGGTCGAATGCGGAACATCGAGTGACCACGCTGTTGGGGTCCGTGCGGCAGCAAGTCGTAAGAACCATTTGGGAGAGACACCATGACCATCGAACTGAACAAGATCGCAGGCCTCGGCGCCATCCTTTTCTCGCTGGCTGCAGCACCTGCAATGGCCCTTGAAATCGGCGAATGGGACGCGGACGGTGACTCCGTGCTGAACCAGGACGAATTCAATCAGGGCTGGGGTTCCGCCTATGGTGAAGGCGAGAGCGCCTTCAGCAGCTGGGATGAAGACAGTGACGGCATGCTCAGCGAGGACGAATACAACAACGGCGTCTACAACGCCTATGACGACGACGGCAGCGGCGTGATCGAGGAGCCCGAGTTCGGCGATGTCGGCGACGACATGGGCGACGGCGGCTTTTGGGACGTCTGACATCCACCACAGCATGAGGGGGCCGGTAAGACCGG